>JANMSS010000383.1:0-21628 GCA_031389585.1 Burkholderiales bacterium
GTGCCGACCAACACCATCCGTGTTCAGACCGCCGAGGCGCTCAAGAGGCCTTCGCACCCCTACCGCGCTGCGCTCGACGAGGCCTTTGACGGGCGCGTGTCGGTGTTCGACGCCGCCGAGATTGCACAAATCCGCCCGCAAGACCTGACCGAGCGCGTCACCGTCATCGTTATCACCATTCAGAGCCTACGCACCAGCAACACCGACGGGCGCAAGGCCTACGCCCATTCCGAGCACTTCGAGCCGCACTTCGCCCACATCCCCGCCGACGCTCCAGGCCTAGAGCGCGCCGAGGACGGTAGCATCAAGTTTTCCTTCGCCAACCTCATGGCGTTTCACCGCCCGCTGGTCATTGTGGACGAGGCGCACAAGGCGGGCACCAATCTCTCCTTCGAGATGCTGGCCGCGCTCAAGCCTGGCTGCATCGTCGAATTCACCGCGACGCCGAGCACTGATGCGCGCAGCGGCAGCAATGTTCTTTTCCGCGCCTCCGCTGCCGAGGTGAAGGCCGCCGAGATGATCAAGCTGCCGATCGTGCTCACAGAGCACCCAGACTGGCGCGCCGCGGTACACGACGCCATCGAGACGCGGGCACGGTTGGCCGAGACGGCCAAGAGCGACGCCCGCTACATCCGGCCGCTCACGCTGTTCCAGGCGCAAGACAAGGGGCAGGAAGTGACCGTCGAGGTGCTGAAAACGTACCTCATGGACAACGAGAACATCACCGCGGACAGGATTGCGGTCGCCACCGGCGAGCAGCGCGAACTGGACAGCATCAACCTGTTCGACCCGCAGTGCCCGGTGGACTTCATCATCACGGTTGAGGCGCTCAAGGAAGGCTGGGATTGCTCCTTTGCCTATGTGCTGTGCTCTGTGTCCAACATCGGCAGCGCGACCGACATCGAGCAGCTCCTTGGCCGCGTCTTGCGCATGCCTTACGCGCAGACCCGCAGCCAGCCCGCCTTGAACCACGCCTATGCCCACGTTTCCAGCCCGCGCTTTGGCGAGGGCGCAAAGGCGCTCACCGATACGCTCATCGAGAAGATGGGCTTCGAGCCCGACGAGGCCGCCGCCGTGGTCGAGCAGCGGCAAGCCACCCTTCCCGGCATCACCACCAATGCCGACCTGTTCAACCGCGCGCCCGTGCTGCTGGAAACGCTTGACAGTGCGCCCGACCTCACCGGCCTGGCCCCCGAGATTGCCGAGCGCGTCCAGGTGGAGACTCGCGAGGACGGCACCGTGAACGTCACCGTGCAGGGCGATATTCCCGCCGAGCTGGAGCAGCGGCTTGTGGCCACGATGACGCCCGAGCGGCAAGAGCGCGTCCGCGCCGCAGTGCAACGGCACCGCATCACGCACCGCAACAGCATCGCCCCCGGCGAGCGCGGCGAGAAATTTGCCGTGCCGCGCCTGTTCGTGGTGGACGCGCAGGGCGTGCTTGACCTGGCCGAGAAGGAGTTTCTGCTCGAACTGGGCGGCTGGACGCTCAACACCTTTCCCGCGACGCTCACACCCCAGGAATTCAGCATCCGGGAAACCGCCGAACGCTGGGAAGTGGACTTGCAGGGCGAGAAGGTCACCTACAAGCACCTGGAGCAGAACGTGCAGCTAGAAATCGGCCTGCTCAAGCTCGACTGGACAGACCTGCAGCTCTCGCGCTGGCTCGACAAGGAGTGCCGCCAGGCCGACGTGACGCAGCCGGTGTTGCTGGAGTTCTGCCGCAAGGTCATCGCTGCGCTGACGACGACACGCGGCCTGGCCTTGAATGACTTGCTGCGCTTCAAGTACCAGCTCGCCAAGGCCGTGCAGCAGAAGATTGCCGCCTACCGGCAGCAAGCCTACGCGCAGAGCTACCAGACCTTTCTGATTTCGCCTGAAGCCCAGGTGGCGACCCGCTTTGCCGACGGATTCGCTTTCGATAACCGCCCCTACCCTGCCGCATGGTTCTATAGCGGCGCGTACCAGTTCAAAAAGCACTTCTTCGGCAGCGTCGGCGAGCTGGACAACAAGGGCGAGGAATTCGAGTGCGCCAAGGTGATCGACACCCTGCCATCGGTCAAGTTCTGGATTCGCAACCTCTCGACGCGCCCGTTGACTTCATTTTGGCTGCCGACATCGACCGACCGCTTCTATCCCGACTTCGTGGCCTTGCTGGACGACGGGCGCATCTTCGCCGTCGAATACAAGGGCGCTGACCGGATGGACACCGGCGACACCAAGGAAAAAGCCAACATCGGCGAGCTGTGGGCGGCCAAGAGCGAAGGCAAAGGCGTGTTTCTCATGGCGCAGATGCGCGATGAGCAAGGCCGCGGCGTCAGGGAGCAGCTTTTCGCTGCCCGCGCGTAGTTCTCAAAGCCCGGCCCCGTACCTGTAGAGCGCCGCAAAGCGCATTCGTGCCCGAATTCCTGATCCGCAAATGAGTCAGGCAAGACGCTGGTGCAGGGATCAAGGGCGAGGACGGCGCCCAGGATCGGCAAAGCGCGTGGCGCTGGGGCTGTAGGTGGAGGCCCGCTAATGCGCACGGAGGGCTTTGCGCCTGGGCGACCGACGCGGTGGTCGCGGAGATCGCGAGAGTGCGTGACGTGATCGAGGCTCACGCGGGGTAGCTGATCGCGCGTCGAGCGGCACCCGACCGCAACCGCCAGTCACCTCGAACGGCACCGGAGTGTCTGTGCCCTTGAATTTAGACAGTGCTTGTGTTTGAATGGACTGTATGAATTCACGCGCCCCCTCAGAGCCCAGCTTCTCATTGAGCGAGCTGGGTGCGCTTGCCGACCTGAGCCCCCGCACGGTGCGCTACTACATCCAGATCGGCCTCGTGGACCGCCCCGAGGGCGAAACGCGAGCGGCGCGCTACTTCAGCCGGCACGTCGAGCAACTGCTGCTCATCAAGAGGTGGACCACCGCCGGCGTGTCGCTCGAACGCATCGGCGAACTGCTGCAAGGGGGCCTCGCACCCGTGCCTGCGAGGCCGCGCGCACCGGGCGCCGTGGAGGTCTGCAGTCATGTCACGGTGGCGGACGGGTTGGAGGTCGTGATCGAACCAGGGCGCGCGAGCCTGTCGCCAGGGCAGGTGCGGCTGTTCGTCAAGGGCGTGATGGCCGCATATGAGGTGGCCATCGGGCGTCAGGACAACAAGAAAGGATCGGACGATGAACAGGCATGAGGCGGCCACTCTGATGGCCCGCGACGGCGAGGAATTGGTGCTGGAAGGGGTGAGTGCGCACGGCACGCTGGACGGCCTTCTACTGTCGATGACGCTGGAACAGCGCTTCCGCAATCCGACGCAGCGGCATCTGGAGGTCGTGTACACGTTTCCGCTGCCCTGGGGCGCGGTGCTGCTCGACCTGCGCGTGTGTTTGGCGGGTAGGCAACTCGTGGCGAACGTTGTCGAAGCGCGAAGTGCGACGCAGCGATACGAGGATGCCATTTCCGATGGGGACACCGCCATCCTGCTGGAGCGCCACGACAACGGCAACTACACCCTGAATCTCGGCAATCTCGCCCCCGCCGAGAACTGCGAGGTGATGCTGCTCTATGCGCAGGTCCAGACCGTCGAAAAGGCCCACCTGCGGATCACCATACCCACGGTCATCGCTCCACTGTATGGCGATCCGGTGCGCGACGGGGGCCTGCAGCCGCACCAGGCACCGATCACCGACCTGTTGGCCGACTACCCGTTCGACATCCGCGTCGCCCTGCGCGGCCGGATGTCCGAAGCGCGCGTGGCCTCGCCCAGCCACCCGATCGCAGTGGCGCGTCAGGGCGATGAACTGTGCGTCAGCCTGGCGCGGCGCGGCGCACTGGATCGCGACTTCGTGCTGGTGTTGGAGGGCTTGACGGAAACCGGCCTCGCCTTGGTCGCCAGTGACCCGTGGGAACCTGGAAAGGCGGTGGCGCTCGCCGTGTTCTCCCCGTATGTTCCACCAGCGGAATCTGCGGGCAGTGTTGCCATCAAGGTGCTGGTGGACTGCTCCGGCTCGATGGCAGGCGAGAGCATTCAAGCGGCCCGGCGCGCGTTGGTCGCCGCCATCCGCACCCTCAAGCCGCAGGACCGTTTCTCACTGTCGCGCTTCGGCAGCCATGTGGAGCATCGCTCGCGCGGGCTGTGGCGCACCACAGATGCGACGCGGCTCGCGGGCGAACGCTGGGCACTGTCGATGGAGGCCGACATGGGCGGCACCGAGATGAGGGACGCACTGCACTCCACGCTCGCTTTGGTGGCTGACGAAGAGGCAGATGTGCTGCTCGTCACCGATGGCCAGATCGAGGCCGTGGATGACGTCATACAGGCAATGCGGCGCAAGCCGCACCGCATATTTGTCGTCGGCATCGGTTCGAGCCCTCAGCATGGACTGCTGCGAACCTTGGCCGCCGAAAGTGGCGGCGCGTGCGAGTTCGTTGCGCCGGGTGAGGCGGTCGAGGCTGCGATCCTGAGGATGTTCTCGCGGCTGCGCGGCGCGCGGGTCAGCGGGATCGATGTCGAATGGCCGGGCGGCGTGCTACCGATTTGGCAGTCGCCGCTGCCGCCAAGTGTTTTCTCGGGGGACGAAATCCCTGTGTTCGCCACCTTTAGCACAGCGCCGCAAGGCAGCGCGCGGCTCCTGCACCGCCGCTCGAAGGATGCCGCACCGATGGAACTGGCGAGCGCTCTCCTCGCGACCCCAATCGAGGACGAAGACTTGGCTCGTGTCGTAGCTGCCGCGCGAATCTGCCAGCTCGATGAGCGTGGCATCGATGACGCGACGCGTTTGGCCCTTCGATATCGCCTGGTGTCGCCACACACGCACTATCTGCTGGTGGACGAGCGAGTCGCTGCGGATAAAGCCATCGACATGTCGCACTTGCACAAGGTGGCGCAGATGCCGCCGGCGGGCTGGGGCGGTTTGGGCGGACCGTTGCGGTCGTCTGAACGCCTCTGCTTGTTCGAGACTCGCGCGATCGAATACAACGCTGGCGGCCCACTCGATTGGTCGGATATCGACGTACCCCCTGGTGCCGATATTCGCTTCAGCGTTGCCGATGGCCCAGACGTGGAGCCGACGGTCAACATGCTGGCAGAGTGGTTCGGAAAGAGCGAGAGGGTTTTCAGACAGGCGAGCTACTGGTCTGACGGGCCGGAGGGTCATGGACTCACGCCGCTCGGCTTGGCCGAACTGCTCCAAATCACGCCCACCTCGGCTTGGCCGAGCAGCTACGCGGGATTGCGTCGGTTCGGCCTGGGTATGCAGGTGGTGGAATGGCTCGAACTCGTGGGTGCCTTGACAAGTCCGGAGGAAGAAGTCGTGGCGGCCTTCCTCCATCTGATGTCGCAGGTCGAGGTGCAACGTAGCCTCGCGAGTGGAGATGGAGTCGAGCAAGCGTTCGCCGATGTTTTGGCTCGGATGTCTACGTCGAAAGGGTCGCCGGCCGGGACGATCGCGGCGCCCAGCGACATGGTTTTGATGGGGCGCATTGCGTATGCGCTGAAGGAGGCTGCAAGAGATCGCTGGCCGGACGCAGTGCTCCAAATGCTGCCGCCAACGGACACACCTACGATGAACCTAACCACGGCCGTCAAATAGGCGCGGCGGCGCGCAGTCGACCGGCACTAGCCAAGAGAGCGTTCATATGAAATTCATGAAAGTCGGGCGGTTGGAGTTTGCCTACGGCGGCGAGACCTTGGACATTTGTCGCCATGGGCAGAAGCTTTGCACAGTCCCGCTGGCAGAGATCCTCGTGTTTGCGCGCCAGTGGAACAACGAACAAGAGCGCCTAGCCCGCGAGAAAGGACACCTTCACATCGCTCCTTCAATCATGGGGACCAAGGTCGCTGATTACCAAACTGGCGGACCGCTGAGTTGGGACTGAGGCCAATGCCAAACAAGGCGCTCTAGCCGTCGACCGTATTGCCTCCGCTGCACAGCGGCAACTTAGCCACGACCGTGACTGCCCCGCGTGGCCGCAACAGAACTGCAATGCTTCATCCGGAACCCTTGACTCGCTACACGATCATGCCGGAGTTCGGCGGGGCCTACGGCTGGGTGAACGAGGATGGCACCGAGGCGCTCGGTCCAAAGCATGCCGACGTGACGGGCTGGCGAGGAGGGCATCCAATCTCGCAGGCCCTGCACAACGCATTTGCCTCGTGGCAAGACACCTTCGAGCTAGGGCGGCAGGACTTTTTCCCCCAGGGCAACGAGGTTGACTGGACAAAGTTCCACGCTCAAGGGCTCGCACTGACGAGACGGCTCAAGGCCGAACTCGGCAACTCCGCGCGCGTGTTCTACGAACTTTCATCGGCGGCCCCGGAGTACCCACGCGGCGAGCGGTACGAACTTCTCCGCGACGGCACCCGCATTCGTTGGCCGCGGATCTGGCGGGCGCGCTCAATTCATCCCACGCCCGCGCCGGCAAAGCTCATCTCTGGCGGTCAGACCGGCGTTGATCGCGCTGCGCTGGA
The DNA here is from genome assembly GCA_031389585.1 of Burkholderiales bacterium. Taxonomy (GTDB): domain Bacteria; phylum Pseudomonadota; class Gammaproteobacteria; order Burkholderiales; family Burkholderiaceae_C; genus CADEEN01. The sequence goes on from JANMSS010000383.1 coordinate 6,443, forward strand.
CTGGGCGATGGGCCGCGGCATCGCGCATGGCGGATGGTGCCCGAAGGGCCGGCGCTCCAACGATGGTGTGTTGCCCGACCGCTATCGACTGCTCGAAACCGACTCACCCGGGTACGCCGCACGGACGCACAGGAATGTCGAGACTGCCACCACGACGTTGGTGTTGATCGAGGGTCCGCTCGTCGGCGGCAGCCTGCTGACTGCCAAGCTGGCCGAGCGCCTAGGAATGCGGTACGCGGTGTTTCAATTGAATGGCGGCACGGACGACCTGCTCGCGACCGGGATTCGGGGCTGGCTCGTGGACGAAGACTGTGCATGCCTGAACATTGCAGGCCCGAGTGAAGAACGATGCCCGGGCATCTTTCAGCGTGTGATGGCGTTGCTGGACCGGAGTTTTCCTCGGTGCAGCGATTGAGCACCTGCCGTCAGTAAATGCCGGCAGCGCTTGGACGACATGAGGTTCACCCTTGCCAATGGCCGCCAGGTCGACCTGGACATGACCCGTCTCGAGGAGCGGCAGCGTGGCCTGCGCGTGATGCTGCCGACGCGGGCGTCGGTCCGGGACTTCGCACCACTGATCGATGTCGTCCTGTTCGAGGGTGACGGCGACAGCTTTCGATTCACCGAACTCAGCGCGGCTCAGTGGTTGGAAGCACTTCGCGGGGCGCGAGCGACCGAGTTCGATTCTGCGAAGCAGTGGGTGCAAGCGCGCATCGGTTCAATGTGGGAAGCGCTGCGCCGGTTGCCGCGCGTGCCGGACAACCACTATGCGGCGGTCGTTGCGGTGCCTCCGATGTGCTCGACGCTGCCCGCGGAGGTTCGTGCACTGCGCCTCAGGCGAGCCAGCGTGTCGCAGTGGATTGCGACGCTTCACGGGTTGACCGGCAAGGGCGTCAAGGCGGAGGAAATCGAGTGTGCTGGTGTCCTTGATCGGTTGGGGCGGATTCCTGCACAGGTCCGCCTGACGGATAACGAGGTCATCGCACTGGTGGACTTGACGCCCGCAACGCCGCGTTTGATCGAAGAGTCGAGATTTGCCTTTGTGGCGACTGCGCCCTGGGAGCCTTGCTGCGAACGTATCCCGGCAAGGCAATTTCGTCGGCGCGGCTTGATGGGGCCAGGCAGGGATGCACTGCATGTGGTCCGTTACCGGCACCTCTCATTGGGCTGGTCGGTCGTGCGCACCCGCTACCGGGACCTCGTCACGGAGCGCATCGACTGGTGGACGGTGCTCGACGAGAAGGGCAATGCAGTAGGGCAGCCGGTGTACGGATTCGCCACGCCGAACGAGGCAATCGCGTTTGCACAGGAGCGCATGGGCGCGCACTTCGCGACCTGGGGCCGTGACAGCGCGCTGAACCGGTGGGAACAGTATTCGCTGCCGGGAGGTTCGAGTTATCGGGAGTTGCTGGTGCAGTTGCACGACTGGCCGAGCACCTACATCTCCAAGCACTATCGCTCCCGCAACGTGCTTGCCCACGTCCGAACCAGCCTGCGGACGGATGCCCACGGGCGCCGGCTGTTTTACCTGGATGAGGTCCAGAGCGACTGGCACGCCGACGGTCAAGCCGCACACGGATCAACCAACGATCTGCCAGCGGCGCCCTTCGCCAGAGAGTGGGCATTGCTGGTGATGAAGGTGATGTTGTGGTGGGCACAGCGGCAGGGCGCTGAAGGGCTGGCGTGGAGTTCGCCCGAATTGCAACGGAGGCGGTGGTTGAGGCCTCCCGCCGTGCTCTACGAGGAGTCCCTGCCGAAGGCTGCACGGGCCCTGTCGAAGGCACTGAACTTGCCATGCGGGCGCGCCGAAATCGCTGTTCGCCGGGCGGGGCTGGCTGTGGCGGCTGGCCAGCGGGGGTGGGAGGTGCGTGCACCAGATGGCCACCCGATCACCAAGCCCTTCGCGCGCCGCGACCAGGCGGAAGCATATGCCGGACTGCTTCGTGGCTTCGAGCCCGCGATGGTGCCCGTGCTGTGGCTGGATGGGATTCCGCCAATTAAGGCGATCTCGCTGTTCGGGGTCGATACGCGCGAGGCGTGGTTTGGCTCAGCTCCGGACGCGGCTTAGGGCCCTTGCCCCCTGTTCACGAACAGGCGATTCGGTGGATCAGCGGATCGCTGCGTGTCCAACTTTGTGTCCAAGCATGATGTGAGGCGTCCGTGATGCGAGCATGCATGCGGGTTGCGGTGGGTTCGCTACTTTTTGCATTGGCAAATGAGTGCGACAACTGACCCGGGTACAAGCTGACCAACGGCCCCTCTCGAGCGATCAGTGGGGCCCTCGGCATTGGCCCCCCCCGCACGGGCGCTTGTACTGCGCGCCGGCGCTTTCGATAATTGCGGCGAGGCGCGCAAGGTCACTCTGCGCACAACCCTTGCCATGGACATTCAGCCACTATTCGACGCAGTGCATTCTCTCAATGCCGTGGACGCATTCAAGCCGCGATTGACGATCGAGCAGTGGCGCGCATTGCAAAGCTTCTTGACGCGGCATGAGATTCGGGCCGGTGATCTGCTGGTCAAGCAAGCCGACCACGACCGCACGATGTACCTGCTGGAGCAGGGCACGCTGCAGGTGTTTGTCAGCAGCGCCAAGCCGGGTGTGTCGCGGCTGTCGATCCTGCGCGCGGGCTCGGTGGTTGGCGAGGCCGGTCTGTTCAGCGACCAGCCGCGCATGGCCAACGTCGAGGCCATGAGCGCGTGCGTCGTGTGGGCATTGCGCGTCCCCCGCTTGGAAGAACTGATCGCCCGCAATCCGACGCTCGCGCTGGAGTTGGTGCGGGCCGCGGCGGCGGTGATGGGCGTGCGCATGCGCGCCAATATCGAACAAGGACAGGCGGTCAGCTGAGCGCCGCGATGGCCAAGCCAAGGGCTCAGTGCCCAGCGAAGTCAATCAGCGTGTGCAGCTGCAGGCCGGCCTCGCGCAGCCTGGCCGAGCCTCCGAGCTCGGGCAGATCGACAATCGCGGCGCCTTCGATCACGGTTGCGCCCAGGCGCTCGAGCAAGCGCTTGCCGGCCATCATCGTGCCGCCGGTGGCAATCAGGTCGTCGATCAGCACCACGCGGTCGCCGCGATTGACTGCGTCGGTGTGGATCTCGACCGTGGCAGAGCCGTATTCGAGCTCGTAGGTTTCTGCCATGGTCGTGAACGGCAGCTTGCCTTTCTTGCGGATCGGCACGAAGCCCACGTTGAGCTCATAGGCGAGCACCGAGCCAATGATGAAGCCGCGCGCATCCAGGCCCGCGATGGCGCTGGGCCGGGTGTCGAAGTAGCGGTGCACGAACTGGTCGATCAGGACCCGGAAGACTTTCGGGTTGGACAGCAGCGGCGTGATGTCGCGAAACTGCACCCCCGGCGCCGGCCAGTCGGGCACGGTGCGAATGTGGCTCTTGATGTAGGCCGCGGGGTTGGTGGGATCGACAGGCTGAGACATCGCAGAAGGATTGTCCACGCCTGCTCAGCCGTGCAGCAACTTGGCTTCGGCCAGTGCCAGCGCTTCGGGAAGACCTGACAGGACGAGCGTGTCGCCGGCGCTGAGTTGCATCTCGTCGTGCGCGGCCTGCACCTGACCGGCCGCGCGGCGCACCGACACGACCTGCACGCCGACCGCACCCAGCACCTGGTCGCCCAAAGGCCGACCCACGCAGGGCGCGGCCAGCGGCAGGGTGACGCTGAGCAGGCGCGCCTGCTGCAGTTCCTCCACGGTATCGTCGTCGGCGCCATGGAAGTAGCCACGCAGCAGGCCATAGCGCGCATCGCGCGCGTCGCGGGCGATGCGGATCACGCGGCGCATCGGTACGCCCACCAGCGCCAACGCGTGGCTGGCCAGCATCAGCGAGCCTTCGATGGCTTCGGGCACGACCTCGGTTGCACCGGCGGCTTTCAAGCGATCGATGTCGGTTTCGTCCACGGTGCGCACCACCACCGGCACTTGCGGCGCGTGTGAACGCACGACTTGCAGGATCTTCAGTGCCGAGGGCGTGTCCTGGTAGGTCACCACAACGGCGCTGGCGCGGGCCAGGCCGGCGGCCATCAGGCTGCGCAGCCGCGCCGCATCGCCGAAGACCACGCTCTGGCCGGCGGCCGCGGCCTGGCGCACGCGATCGGGATCGAGGTCCAGCGCCATGTACGGAATCCGCTCGCCCTCGAGCAGCCGCGCCAGATTCTGCCCACTGCGGCCGTAGCCGCAGATGATCACGTGGGCTTCGCTGGCGATCGACCGCTTGGCGATCGACGTCAGGGCCACCGACTGCAGCATCCAGTCTGTCGACGACAGCCGGGCCACGATGCGGTTGCTGTACATCACGATGAAGGGGGTGGCCAGCATCGACAGCACCATGCTGGCCAGCACCGGGCTGAGCCACTGCGGCGCGACCAGGCCGCCGTCGGCGCCCAGCGTCAGCAACACGAAACCGAACTCACCGGCCTGCGCCAGGTACAGGCCGGTGCGCAATGCGGTGCCCGGCGCAGAGCCGAAGGCGCGCGCCAGCAGCGCCACCAGCGCAGCCTTGGCCAGTACGGGCAGCGTCGTCAACAGCAGCACCAGCGGCCATTGGTCGAGCACCGGCCGCCAGTCGAGTTTCATGCCGATGGTGATGAAGAACAGCCCGAGCAGCACATCGTGGAAGGGTCGAATGTCGGTCTCGACCTGGTGCTTGAATTCGGTCTCGGCCACCAGGATGCCGGCCACGAACGCACCGAGCGCGAGCGACAGCCCGGCGTGCTCGGTCAGCCAGGACAGACCCAGCGTAATCAGCAGCAGGTTGAGCACAAACAGCTCTTCGCTCTTGCGCCGCGCCACCAGCGTCAGCCACCAGCGCATCACCTGCCGGCCGCCGGTGAGCAGCACGGTCAGCACGAGCGTGGCTTTGAGCAGGGCCCAGCCGAGGGCCGCGGCCATGTCGCCGCCCGTCGAGCTGAGCGCCGGGATCAGCACCAGCAGCGGCACCACGGCCAGATCCTGGAACAGCAGCACGCCCATCACGCGCTTGCCATGCTCGCTCTCGAGTTCGAGCCGCTCGGCCATCAGCTTGACGACGATCGCCGTCGAGGACATGGCCACTGCGCTGCCAAGCACCAGCGCGCCGGCGTAGCCCAGCTCCCAGGCGCGCGCGCCCAACGAAAACAGCCAGATCAGCAGGGCGTTGCCGGCCAGCGCGCCAGCGATCGTCAGCACCACCTGCGACAGGCCCAGGCCGAACACCAGCGAGCGCATCGCGCGCAGCTTGGACAGATTGAATTCGAGCCCGATGACGAACATCAGGAAGACCACGCCGAACTCGGCCAGGTATTTAACCCCCGCCGAGTCTTTAGCCAACGCCAGCGCATTGGGCCCGATCAGCACGCCCACGGCCAGGTAGCCCAGGATCGGCGGCAGCTTCAACCAGCGGCAGAACGCCACGCCGAGCACCGCGGCGACGAGATAAAGCAGAACGAGTTCGAGGGTTGAGGCCATCCGGTGCCTGTCGTCGCCAGCCGCGATGCTGCGGCCTAGAATCGCGCGCCAAGTAAACCACGACTGCCGTGACCCCGCGCCCCTCGCCATCCCCGACCATCGATTCCGCGCGCGTGCTGGCGCTGGCCGCACAAACGCTGGACATCGAGGCTGCCGCATTGACCGGCGCGAAGGTCCGGCTGGGCGATGGATTTGCGCGCGCGGTCGCAGCGGTGCTGGCTTGCCGCGGCCGCGTGGTCGTGATGGGCATGGGCAAGAGCGGCCATGTCGGGCGCAAGATCGCCGCCACGCTGGCCTCGACCGGCACCCCGGCGATGTTCGTCCACCCGGCCGAAGCCAGCCATGGCGACCTCGGCATGGTGACCGAGCAAGACGTCGTGATGGCCATCTCCAACTCTGGCGAAAGCGACGAATTGAATCTGATCGTGCCGGTGCTCAAGCGCCTGCATGTGCCACTGATCGCGATGACCGGCAAGCCCAATTCGACGCTCGGACAGCATGCCGACATGGTGATCGATTCGGCGGTCGAGCACGAAGCCTGCCCGCTCAACCTCGCGCCCACGGCCAGCACCACCACGCAGATGGCGCTCGGCGACGCGCTGGCAGTGGCCCTGCTGGACGCGCGCGGCTTTCGCGAAGAGGATTTTGCCCGCTCGCACCCCGGCGGCGCACTCGGCCGCAAGCTGTTGCTGCATGTGCACGACCTGATGCGCGCGGGCGACGCGCTGCCGCGCGTCGGGCCCGACGCCAGCTTCAACGCCATGCTGCGCGAGATGACCGGCAAGGGACTGGGCCTGACGGCCATCGTTGGCGAGGACAGCCAGGTGTTGGGCATCTTCACCGATGGCGATTTGCGCCGGCTGATCGAACGTGGCGCCGATCTGCGCGCATTGATCGCGCGGGATGTGATGCAGCCAAACCCGCGGCGTATTCGCGCCGATGCGTTGGCTGTCGAGGCCGCCGACCTGATGGAGCAGCACCGCATCACCAGTGTCCTGGTCATCGACGATGCCGAGCGGCTGGTCGGCTCGCTGAACTCGAACGACCTGATGCGGGCGAAAGTCATCTGATGCCTGCCCTGAGCTTTCCTCCCGAGCTGCTGCTCAAGGCGCAGGGTCGCGGCCTGGGTGTGAAGGCCGCGATCTTCGATGTCGACGGCGTACTTACCGACGGGCGATTGTTCATTGGCGAGAATGGCGAATCCTGCAAGGCTTTCTCGGCCCTGGACGGACACGGACTGAAGCTGCTGACGCAAGGCGGCATCACGCCGCTGATCGTTACGGGCCGGGACTCGCCCGCCGTGCGGCGCCGCGTCGCCGACCTCGGGCTGGCGCATGCCGTCTATGGCGCGCAGGACAAGCTGGCTGCAGCCAACGCGTTGCTGCAGACGTTGGCGCTCGACTGGGCCGACCTCGCGGTGATGGGCGACGACTGGCCCGACCTGCCATTGATGACCCGCGCCGCTTTCGCTTGTGCGCCGGCCAACGCCCATGCTGAGGTGCGCGCGATGGCCCACCACGTGACCGCCGCGCGCGGTGGCGAGGGTGCGGCACGCGAGTGCTGCGACCTGTTGTTGATGGCGGCCGGGTGCTACGCGCCGTTGCTTCGCGGCCACCTGATGACGCTGGATGGTGCCTGAGTGGATATCGACACGCTACTGCAGCCGCTCGATCCGCCACCGCCGCGCACGACGCCGCCGCGGCCGCGCCAGCCCTGGCATTGGTACTTCGGCCAGCTGCTGTCGGCCTACCTGCCGTTGTTGTTGATGGCGCTACTGGCGCTGGGCGCGTGGTGGCTGGTACAGAACGCGCCGCAACCCGATGTGCCGCGCGCCGACGCGAAGGTGCGTCACGAGCCGGATTACACGATGCAGGGTTTCACGCTCGAGCGATTCGGCCAGGATGGCCGCCTGCGCGTGCAGGTCAAGGGCCGGCAGATGCGCCACTACCCCGACACCGACACGCTCGAGATCGATGACGTGACGATCCGCGCCCTCTCGCCCGATGGCGGCGTGACCCGCGCTGTGGCGCGCCGCGCGCTGGCCAACGGCGACGCCAGCGAAGTGCAGCTGATCGGTGCGGCGCAGGTCGTGCGCGAGGGCAGCGCCGCCGCGGCACAGATCGAGTTCCACAGCGAGTTCCTGCACGCGTTTTTCAATACCGAGCAGTTGCGCTCGCACCTGCCGGTGCGGCTGCAGCAGGGCCGCAGCGAGTTTCGCGTCGGCGCGATCGACTATGACAACCTGACGCGCAGCTTGAAGTTCGGCGCGCCGGTGCGCGCGCAGTTCGAAGTCCCACGGCGATGACGGCGCCGCTGGTCTTCATCACGGGCGCATCGAGTGGCATCGGCCAGGCCCTGGCCGCACGCTATGCACAGGCCGGCTGGCGCTTGGCGCTCGTGGCGCGACGCACCGGCGAGGTCCAGACCTGGGCCCATGCCCAAGGGCTGACGCCTGAGCGCTGGGCGGTCTACGCCGCCGACGTGCAGGACGTCGACAGCATCGTCGCTGCCGGCCAGCGCTGCATCGCCGAGCAGGGCCTGCCTGACGTGGTGGTGGCCAACGCCGGTATCAGCATCGGCATGGACAGCGCCGAGCGAGCCGACCTCGACGTGATGCGCGAAACCTTCGCTGTCAACAACCTGGGCTTGGCCGCGACATTTCAGCCCTTCATCGCCGCCATGCGTGAGCGTCGCAGCGGTTCGCTGGTGGGCGTGGCCAGCGTCGCCGCCATCCGTGGCCTGCCGGGGCACGCAGCCTACTGTGCCAGCAAGGCCGCGGTGGTGGCGTACTGCGAGAGCCTGCGTGGCGAGTGCCGCGATGCCAGCGTGCGCGTCGTCACGCTGGTTCCTGGCTATATTGCCACGCCGCTGACGGCGGGCAACCGCTATCCGATGCCCTTCTTGATGCCGGTAGCGGCGTTCGCCGATCGAGCCTTTCGCGCCATCGAGCGCGGCAGCAGCTACTGCGTCATCCCTTGGCAGATGGGGCTGGTGGCCAAGCTGCTCAGGCTGTTGCCCAACCCGCTGTTCGATCGGTTGTTTGCCGGCCGCGGCCGCAAGCAAAGGCGCACTGCACAGGAGCCGGCGACTTAGCAATAGAAAAGGCGCCGGTGTTGCCACCGGCGCCTCTTGTGTATGCAGAGAAGCGTTCGCTGCTCAGTAGCCGCCGCGGCCACCGCCGCCACCACCACCGTAGCCGCCGCCACCGCCGCTGCGGCCACCGCCACCGCCGCCGTAGCCGCCACCACCGCTGCGGCCACCGCCGCCGCCGCCGTAGCCGCCACCGCCAGCACCGCCAGCGCCGCCGCCGTAGCCGCCACCGCCGCCGCTGCGACTACCGCCGCCGCCGCCGAAGCCGCCCGGACGCTCTTCGCGCGGACGTGCCTCATTGACAACCAGCGGACGGCCGTCAAGGGCCTGGCCATTCATGCCATTGATGGCGGCTTGCGCCTCGGCGTCCGAGCCCATCTCGACAAAGCCGAAGCCCTTCGAGCGGCCGGTTTCCCGATCCATCATGACCTTGGCCGAAGTCACGGTACCAAATTCACCAAATGCCGCTTGCAGCGACTCGTCACGCACGCTGTAGGCGAGGTTGCCCACATAAAGCTTGTTTCCCATCGGGAAGCCCCTTTCAATCGCAGTAAACCATGTGGAGCTTCAACCCGTCGTGACCCATTCAAGCGAAGGTGCCGCATCCAGACACAGAGGGCGAATTATCAAAGAACTGACCGCAAACTCGCATCCCCCAGTGAAAAAAACTGTTGTTTTCTGTTCTCGCGACGAACCTGCGGCGTCCAGGCTGACTGGCGCCCGCGCGGCGGGCGCCAACGATCGCTGCGGGCATGAACGCCCCGTGACCGACCATGCGCACCGTCGAAGCGGATCCCGACCGGGGGCCGGCATGACGCCGCGGATCGCCTGCCTGGTGCCCAGCGTCACCGAATTGCTGGCGGCGTTGGGCCTCGCCCGCTACCTTGTGGCCCGCACCGGGTACTGCATCCACCCCGCAGCGGCGCTGGCCGGCGTGCCCAAGGTCGGCGGCACCAAGGATGTCAACTTGGGCAAGCTGAAGCGGCTGGCACCGACCCACGTGATCGTGAATATCGACGAAAACCGGCGCGAGACGGCCGAGGCCTTGCGCGGCTTTGTTCCCGAGGTCGTCGTCACGCACCCCTGCGGACCGGAGGCCGTCGTCTCGCTGATCGCGCAGATGGTGGCCCGGTTCGGCGAACTGCCTGGGGTGGCCGACCGCGGCGCGGCGCTGACTAGCGAATTGCTGGCCGAATTGAGTGCCACGACGCCCGAGGGCCGCGCCGCCGTGCCGGTGCTGTACTTGATCTGGCGGGAGCCATGGATGACCGTGGCCCGCGATACCTACGTTGCGCGCCTGTTGGCGCGAGTCAATTGGTTGACGTTGCCGGCTCTCGAGGGCGGTGAGCATGGCGCCTCGCGATACCCGCCGCTGACGGGCGGCGAAGCCTGGTTGCCCCAGGTGCGCGAAATCCTGCTATCGAGCGAGCCCTATGCATTCCGCGCCGACCATCTACCGCTGGCCCAGGCGCTGTGCCCGAACGCGCGCGTGCACCTGGTTGATGGCGACTTGTTGAGCTGGTACGGCCCGCGCACAGCAGCCGGTCTGCGCTACCTGCGTAGCCTCTCGGCTAGCATCGAAGCATGTTGAACCCCTACCCTCGCTGTGCTCGCCGTACCTCTGGTGGGCGCTCTGCTGCCTCTGGGCGGCCCGACGGCCGCTGAGATGGACCTGCTCAAGCCGCTCATCGCCCTACTGGCGATCGTCAACCCGATTGGCGTGATCCCGTTCTTCATCGCCTTCACGCAGAACTTCAGCCGTGCTCAGCGCCGGCGCACGATCCTGGTGGCCAGCTTCAGCGTCTTCGTGGTGATTGCGATCAGCGCCATCGCCGGCCTGAAGATCATCGAATTCTTCGGCATCAGCCTAGCCTCGTTCCAGGTCGGTGGCGGCACGCTGCTGCTGATCAGCTCGCTGCAGATGCTCAACGCGCAGCCGGCCGAGGCCACACCGAGCGACGTGGACGAGGGCAACCAAAAGGCTGACGCGGGCGCCAGCATCGCCGTCGTGCCGCTCGCGATCCCGCTGCTGACCGGCCCGGCAACGATCTCGACCATCGTCATCTACGCCGAAAAGACCCGCCACCTGTGGGAGCAGGTGGTGCTGGTCGGCTACGGGGTGGTTATCGCTCTGGTCACGTACGCTGCCTTCTCGGCGTCGGGCCGCATCGCCAAGGTGCTGGGCCGTACCGGTATCAACATCATGACCCGGTTGATGGGGCTGATCCTGGCAGCGATGGCGGTCGAGCTGCTGGCTGACGGGCTGATCAAGCTGTTTCCCGTGCTGGGCTCGACGCTGGCGCGCTGAGGGCAGTGATGGGCGACACGCCGACCTGGGATTACATCGTCGTCGGTGCGGGCACGGCGGGCTGCCTGCTCGCCAATCGGCTCAGCGCCGACCCGCAGGTGCGCGTGCTGTTGCTCGAAGCCGGCGGGCGCGACAACTACGCGTGGATCCACATCCCCGTCGGCTACCTGTACTGCATCGGCAATCCGCGGACCGACTGGCTGTACCAGACCGAGCCCGATCCCGGCCTGAACGGGCGCGTGCTGCGCTACCCGCGAGGCAAGGTGCTCGGCGGATCGTCGAGCATCAACGGCATGATCTACATGCGCGGCCAGGCGCGAGACTACGACGCCTGGGCCGAAGCGCTCGACGACGAGGCCTGGCGCTGGGAGGCCTGCCTACCGTACTTCAAACGCCATGAGGCGCATTGGCGCGGCGCTGACGGGCACCACGGGGCGGGCGGCGAGTGGCGCGTCGAGCGTCAGCGCCTGTCATGGACGCTGCTCGACGCTTTTGCGCTGGCGGCACAACAAGCCGGCATTCCGGCCTGCGACGACTTCAACCGCGGCGACAACGAGGGCGTCGGCTACTTCGAGGTCAACCAGAAGCGCGGCCTGCGCTGGAACGCCAGCCAGGCCTTTCTGCGGCCTGTGCAGGGCCGGCGCAATCTCGAAGTGCGAATCGATACGTTGGTTCAGCGTGTGACCACCGAGCGGCGCAATGATGGCGTGTTGGCGGCCACCGGCATCGAGTGCCGCGGCGCCGAGGGCGGTGCGCAAACGCTGCGCGCATCGCGCGCCGTGGTCCTGACCGCCGGAGCGATCGGTTCGCCGCAACTGCTGCAGCTCTCGGGCATCGGCCCCGCGCCGTTGCTGGCACAGCATGGTATCGCGGTCGTTCACGAGTTGCCAGGCGTCGGCGAGAACCTGCAGGACCACTTGCAGATTCGCGCTGTATTTGGGGTCAGCGGCGCGACCACGCTGAACACCATGGCCAACTCCTGGCTTGGCAAGGCCCGCATCGGCCTGCAGTACCTGTTGGCGCGCAGCGGCCCGATGAGCATGGCGCCCTCGCAGCTTGGCGCGTTTACGCGCTCCTCGCCTGAACGGCGCTGGCCTGACCTCGAGTACCACGTGCAGCCGCTTTCACTCGACGCCTTCGGCCAGCCGCTGCACCGCTACCCGGCCTTCACCGCCAGCGTCTGCAACTTGAACCCCGAAAGCCGTGGCACGTTGCGCATTCGCTCGCCGCGCGCCGACGACGCGCCACGGATCGAACCGCATTACCTGGCCACCGACGGCGACCGGCGCGTGGCCGCGCAGTCGCTGCGACTGACGCGGCGCATCGTTGCCCAGCCGGCGCTGGCGCGCTTTGCGCCTGTCGAGATCAAGCCCGGCGCGCAACACGAGTCGGACGACGATCTGGCCAAGCTGGCTGGCGACATCGGCACCACCATCTTCCACCCCGTGGGCACCTGTCGGATGGGCCGCGATGGCGACCCGATGGCCGTGCTTGACAGCCGAATGGCCGTGCGCGGCATTGCCAGGCTGCTCGTCGCCGACGCGAGTGCGATGCCCAACATTACCAGCGGCAACACCAATGCGCCCACGCTGATGCTGGCCGAGCGGGCGGCGCATTGGTTGCGTGGGCGAGAGGCGTCGGTTCGCTAGCCGCACCCGTAAGACTTGACAGGTACATCGCGGCCCTTGTGCCGATAGACTCAGACGGATGCCGGGCAGCGAAGGATCAAACAAGCGAACCGAACGCAGGCTAGTCGACGCGGCACCCGTGCGTCACCGAGCCGCGCGCGAGCGGCGCTTGGCCGGCGGGTCGATGGCGGCAGTGGGCCTGTTGGTTCTGCTGGCGACCGCGCCGCTGTGGGCGCCGCGGGGCGCAGCGATCGTCAATTGGCTGGCCGCCGCGGCGGCGCTGGGCTTGGGCGCGGCCACCCTGCTGCTGCTGCTGCGGGCCCTGCGCGAGTCGCGTGCCACCGCCAAAGCCCTCGATCAATTCTCTCAGCGCCTGCGTGAAGGCGATGTCGGCGGCGCACTGCGCGCCGTCCGCGCTGACAGCATCGTGCCGAGCGAGGGGGGCGAGGCCTCGGGTGCGGGTGCCACTTCGTCCTCCTGGCCTGCGGTTTCGCGCTTTGGCAGCGTGGCCCGCGAGGCCGAGCAGGCCCTGGGTGAGCGCGAGCGGCGATGGCAAGCGCGCATGCGGCTGTCGGCCGACTGGCATTGGGAAACCGACACCGAGATGCGCTTTTCATGGGTCTCGCGTGACCTTGCGTCGCTGGTCAAGCTGGGGGTGCAGCCAGGCGACCTGGTCGGTCGGCGCATCGATGCCGTGCCGCTGTTCGAGCCGCCGGAAGGTGGGTGGGGGGCACTCAACGCGCAGCTTGCAGAGCGCAAGCCGATGCGCGACCTGCTGCTCGAAGTGCGGCGTCCTGGCCGCATGCCGGTATGGGTGGCACTGAATGGCCGGGCCTACAACGACGCGCAGGGCCGCTTTGCGGGCTATGAGGGGGTCGGCCGCGATGTCACCGAACAGCGCCTGGCCTACCTGAAGCTGGCGGACAGCGAGCGGCGTCACAGCCTGATGGTCGACCTGTCGTTCGACTGGTATTGGCAGACCGATGTCGAGCACCGCATCACGCAGTTAGGCCCGGCGGCGCTCGAGTTGCTCGGCGCGCGGGCGGCCGACGTCATCGGGCAGACGCGCTGGGCAATGCACCCTGAGGGCGCGAGTCACGAGGAGTGGGCCGCGCACCGCGCTGACCTCGAGGCCCGGCGACCATTTCGCGGCTTCGAGTTCGCCATGCGCTCGAGTGGTCGCGGCTTGCGCTGGGTTGCCATTGGAGGCCAGGCGCGCTTTGACGCCCGCGGCGAGTTCGTCGGCTACCACGGCGTGGGCCGCGACATCACGCTGCGCAAGCGCGCCGAGCGCGTGCTGCTCAACCGCAACCAAGTTCTGGAGCGCTTGGTCGCCGAGCGCACCGTCGAACTGGAACACAGCAACCGCGACCTCGAAGCTTTTTCACGCCAGTTGGCCCATGAACTGCGCACCCCGATCAGTCAGGTCGCGGGCCTGGCCGATCTGCTCAAGAGCCGGGCCTGGGAACGCCTGAGCGCCGAGGAGCGTGAGTGGCTGCGCCTGCAAGGGCAGGCCGCGCGCGAGATGTCGCACACGGTCACGGCCCTGCTTGAGCTCGCACGCTCGTCCTCGACCGCCTTGGTGCTCGAGCCGGTGGATCTGAGCGCGCTGGCCGAAGCTGTGATTGCCGACCTGCCCTGGATCGAACGCCCGGCGCCCGCTGAGTGGGTCATCGCCCCCGGGCTGGTGGCCCACTGCAGCGCGGCCTTGGCGCGGGTGGTGTTGATCAACCTGCTCGGCAACGCTGCCAAGTTCAGCCGCGATGTGCCTCAGCCGCGGATTGAGTTCGGCCGCGAGCCCAGTGCACCGGGGAGCGGCTTCTTTGTCAGCGACAACGGCGCCGGCTTCGCGGCCGATCGCGCCGCGGCGCTGTTCCAGCCCTTTGTGCGCCTGCACGGCAGCGAGCAGTTCCAGGGCACGGGCCTGGGGCTGTCGATCGTGCGCCGCATCGTCGAGCGCCACGGCGGCAGCGTCGTCGCGTTCAGTGAAACCGGCCGCGGCGCGCGCTTCAGCTTTCGCTTCGAGCCCCTGCAGGTCGATGTCGCGGCAGCGCCCGACGCCGCGCCGGACAGCATCGTCAGCGACGCCCTCGCCTAGAGGCCGCCACCCAAACCGCGTCTGGGAAAGCCCGCTGTGCGGACCGCACGGGTACCGGTAGGCTACAGGACTTGTCCATGCATGAACCGAGGTCCTCAATGAGCAATGTCGCCCCCGATGCCCTGGCGCTGCAGCGCCTTTACCACTGGGAGAAAACCACACCCGACCGCATCGTCTTTACCCAGCCCTACGACGGCGCCGCCAAAGGTACCGGGCAAGTCCGCACCTGGACCTGGAAACAGGCCCTGGACGAGACCCGCCGCATGGCCACGCATCTGCAGAGCCTGGGCCTGCCGCCGGGCGCCAAGGTCGCGCTGATCTCGAAGAACTGCGCCCACTGGCTGATGGCCGACTGGGCAATCTGGATGGCCGGCTTTGTCTCGGTGCCGCTGTACCCGACGCTGGCGGCGGGCACTATCCGTCAGATCCTCGAGCACAGCGAAGCCAAGCTGCTGTTCGTCGGCAAGCTCGATGGCTGGGAAGGTATGAAGGCCGGCGTGCCGGCCGGTCTGCCATGCCTGAGCTTTCCGCTGTCGCCGAAGAACGACTTTGCGACCTGGGACACCATCGTCGCCAAGACCGCGCCGATGGCCGGCAACCCGGTGC
>JANMSS010000009.1:0-15863 GCA_031389585.1 Burkholderiales bacterium
CTTGCCGGTCAGCAGCAGCCCCCAGGCCGCCGCGTTGACGAACAGCGACGGGCTTTGCCCCAGGTGGCTGCTCCAGTTGCCGGCGCTGATCTTGTCGCGGATCAGCGCATCGCGGGTCGCGGCATCGGGTATGCGCAACAAGGCCTCGGCCAGGCACATCAGGGCCACGCCTTCGTGGGACGACAGTGCAAATTCCTGCAACAGCGCCTGCACGATGCCCGCGCGGCCGCCGACGGCCTTGCGGTCGCGCAGGGTCTGGGCCAAGCGCCGTGCCAGCGCCTGGATCGGGTCACTGTCCGCGGCCGGCAACGCGGCCAGCTTCAGCAACTCGGCGACGGCCTCCGGTTCCGGTCGACGGTAGGCCGCCGTGATGGGCTCGCGCAGGGCGTGCCGGCCGACACTCAGCGGAGTGAAATCGGCAGCGCCGTCGGCCGATGCGCCGGGGAATGTCGAGTGCGGCATGGTGTGCTTGCGGTCCGCGCACTGCGGCAGCGGACCGTCACTCTACCGTGACCGACCTGGCAAGGTTTCTCGGCTTGCCCACATCCGTGCCTCGCGCGCAGGCGCCGACGCGTCGCCTATGCGGCCGTCAATCCACGCGCGATGAAACTCGGGCCAGGCTGCGCACCAGCTGCGTGGCCGACTCGCGAACTTGATCGACGGTGTAGCCGGGCCGGTAGAGCCAACCGCCGACGCCCACGCCAACAGCACCCGCGGCAAGGAACGATGCGGCGTTGCCGGCTTCAATGCCACCGACGGCAAAGATGCGCACATCCGCTGGCAGCACGCTGCGCCAGGCCTTCAAGGACGCGACCCCCAGCACATCGGCCGGGAACAGCTTGAGCGCGTTAGCGCCGGCTTCCAGCGCCCGAAAGGCCTCGGTGGGTGTGGCGACGCCTGGAATCGAAGTCAGGCCCAGCGCGCGGGTGCGCGCGATGACCTCAACGTTCATGTCCGGCGACAGGACCAGCGTGGCGCCGGCTTGCGCAACTTCATCAACCTGCCGGGCTGAGAGCACCGTGCCCGCGCCGATCACCGCCTCGGCGGCAAAACGATCGTGAAGCAACTGGATGCTTTGCAGCGCCTGGGGCGAGTTCAATGGCACTTCGATGGTCTTGATGCCGCATTGCACGAGGCATTCGGCGACTTCAAGCACGAAGTCAGGCGTGATCCCACGCAGGATGGCAACGATCGTCATGAGACCTCTTTCTTGCGAGCGGCTACGTTGACGCCCGCGGGGTGACCAGCAGCCCGGCTGACCGGGCAATCGACATCAAGCCGCTGAAAACGGCGTCGCCCGCAAGTTCGCGAACCGGCAGACCGAACGACGCCAACGCGATGGCGTAGCGTTGGGTCAATTGCGCGCTACCCAGCACCGAGATCGGCTCGCGGGTGTCCGTCGCGGCGAACCGGCGCAGGCCCGCCTTGACCTCGGCACCGATCAACAGGCCTGACAAGTAATCGGCCAACGCCGAGGACGGGAATCTTTCCATCAGCCCGGCCGTTCGGACCCGAAACAGCAGGTTTTCCAGCGCGCCCTCGCGGGCTTCGGACACACCGTGCCCAAAGGCCTCGGGCGACCATTGCGGCGCCGACATCACACGCGCCAGGCTGCTGTGGCGCTGCAGCAGGTCGAACAGCTCGCCCGTCATGTAGGTCTGGAACGATTCGAGTCGCCCACCCGGGCCTCGCGTCATCCACTTCGAGTGCGTGCCCGGCAGCACAAACAAGTTGCCGGACTCCACTGTGGCGCCCAGCAGTTGGGTCTCTTCGCCGCGCACGACGTCCCAGCCCGCGGCGTCGGAACCGGTTTTCAGCCCGGGCACGATGAACAAGGTGTATTGCGAGCCTGGCCTGAGTTCGGCGCGCCCCAGGGCCCGTGCCAGATCATTCACATCGGCTGGGCAGGGCACGTAAGGCACGTCGACGATGCCTTGCCTGGACCCGATCATTCCGCACGCCAGCAGGGGCACTCGATGCTGGGTGACCCAGTCGACGCACAACGGCCACAAGACGGAAGCAAAGTCGCCGTCCGTCACGGTGAAGACGCCGGCCGGGCTCTCGCGCCGGTCGAGCAACGCGCCGTGCGAGTCGAGCAAGGCCACGCGCAGGTTGCTGCTGCCCCAGTCGATCCCGATGAGCGCGGGTGTCATCGCTTTGTCGGCCCTCTCCACGTCGGTCATTCGACGGTCACACTCTTCGCCAAGTTCCGCGGCTTGTCAACATCCGTCCCCCGACACATCCGTCCCCCGCGCGCAAGCCGTGTGATAGGCCAGCAACTGCAGCGGCACGACATGCAGGATGGGGCTCAGCGCGCCGTAATGCTCGGGCATGCGGATCACGTGCACGCCGGGCGCGCTGTCGATGCGGGTGTCGCCGTCGGCAAAGACGTACAGCTCGCCGCCACGGGCGCGCACTTCCTGCATGTTGCTCTTGAGTTTCTCGAGCACCTGCGCGCTCACGGGTGGCTGGCGAAGGCCCGCACGCATTGATCTTTTTTGCACGAGCTGGCGCTGCAAGAACAGGCATCCGATCGACCGCTGGGCCGAGCTCATCAACGTGGCGGCGGCGATGATCGACCCGTCGATGCCCGGGTCGGTGGACGAGAACACCTGCAGACCGACGCTCAGCGGCCGTGGTACCTTGCCCCCGCGCACCGTCCTGCTCACGGCAGGAGCCCCGCGATGCCGAATTTCCCGCCGTTCCTCGAATCCACCCAACGTTCCACGCGCCGCTGGTGGGCAGGCCTGCGCAGCGCAATGCGGCGCACCGACGAGGACGAACCCTTGCGCGCGGCGTTGTTCAGCGCCGACCAGATGGCGCTGCGCGGCAAGCAGTTGGCATCGGTGCATGTCCTCAGCACGGCCCGCGGGCCTGACCGCCTGCTCGCGCGCCTGGCTGCCAACACGGCGGTGCTGGTCAAGGTTTGCGAGTTGCTGGCCGCCACCGTGGCGGCCAAGCTGCGCCTGACACCGGCGGCGGAGTGGCTGCTCGACAACTTCTACCTCATCGAGGAAGAGATCCGCATCGCGCGCCGGCACCTGCCGCGCGGCTACAGCCGCGAGCTGCCGCGCCTGGCGCGCGAAGCGGTCAACGGCGTGTCGGGCGGGCTGCCGCGGGTCTATGACCTGGCGCTGGAACTCATCTCGCACGGCGACGGTCGCGTCACCCGCGGCACCTTGAGCCGCTTCGTGGCGGCCTACCAGAGCGTGCAGCCGCTGCTGCTCGGCGAGCTGTGGGCTATTCCGATCATGCTGCGGCTGGCACTGATCGAAAACCTGCGCCGGGTCGCCGCCCGCGTTGCCGCCGGCCGCGAAGAGCGTGACCGGGCCGCCATCTGGGCCGACGAGATGCTGGCCGTCACAGCGAAGTCGCCGACCGACCTGATCCTGGTGATCGCCGACATGCTGCGCTCGAAGCCGCAGATGACGAGCGCCTTCGTGGCCGAGTTCGCGCGCCGTCTGCAAGGCCGGGGCGCCGCGCTGTCGATGCCGCTGACCTGGATGGAGCAGCGCCTGGCCGAGTCGGGTCAGACCATCGAACAGCTGGTGCATGCCGAGAGCCAGAAGCAAGCCGCCAGCCAGGTCGCTGTCAGCAACAGCATCGGCAGCCTGCGCCTGCTCGGCGGAATGGACTGGCGCGAGTTCGTCGAGACGCTGAGCGGCGTGGAGCAGACCCTGCGCGCCGACCCGGCCGGCGTCTACGCGCAAATGGATTTCGGCACCCGCGACCAGTACCGCCATGCGGTCGAACGCATCGCGCGCCTGAGTGCATGGTCGGAGACCGAGGTGGCGCAGCTTGCCGTGCAGCGGGCCCGCGATGCCAGCCCACCGGCCGGCGCCGAAACCGATGCGCGGCGCGGACATGTCGGCTTCCACCTCATCGGGCCGGGCCGTCAGGCGCTCGAGCAGGCCGCCGGCGCGCGCACTCCAGCCTGGCTCGGATTGCAGCGGCGCGCCCGCCGCGCGGGGTTCGTACTGTACGGCGGCGCGGTGGGGCTGGGCACGCTGGCGCTGGCGGCCGGCCCGCTGCGCGAGATCGACAGCGCACTCGGTTGGCCGTGGTGGGGCCTGCTGCCCATCGCTGCGCTGCTGTTGCTGGCCGCGAGCCAGCTCGCGCTGGCCCTGGTGAACTGGGCGACCACGCTGCTGGTCGTGCCCCAGCCCCTGCCGCGCATGGATTTTTCCCACGGCATCGGGCCCACCTCGCGCACCCTGGTCGTCGTGCCCACCTTGCTCGGCAGTGCCGAGCGCATCGATGCGCTGGTCGAGGCGCTGGAGGTGCGCTTCCTGGCCAATCGCGACGCCCACCTGCACTATGGTTTGCTGACCGACTTCCACGATGCCGCCAGCGAGCATCTGCCAGGCGACGAGGTGCTGGTGGCGGCGGCTGGCGCGAAGATTGCCGCGCTCAACGCGCGCTATGGCCCGCCGGCCAACGGCAACGCGAGCGACACCTTCTTCCTGTTCCATCGACCGCGCCGCTGGAATGCGCGCGAGCGGGTATGGATGGGCCATGAGCGCAAGCGCGGCAAGCTCGCCGACTTGAATGCGCTGCTGCGCGGCAAGGCGCAGGCGGGCCCGGGCGAAACTTTCTCGCACATCGTGGGCGACACCCGCGCGCTGACCAGTGTTCGCTACGTCATCACGCTGGACACCGACACGCAACTGCCGCGCGACGCCGCCGCGCAGTTCGTCGCGACGATGGCGCACCCGCTGAACCGGCCGCGCTTCGGCAGCCGCGATGACAGCCCGATCGTGACCGAGGGCTACGGCATCCTGCAGCCTCGCGTCACTGTCAGTCTGCCCGGCAGCAACCGCAGCGGTTACGCGCGGCTGTGCGGCGGCGACGCGGGCATCGACCCCTACACGCGCGCCGTGTCCGACATCTACCAGGATGGGTTCGGTGAAGGCTCGTTCATCGGCAAGGGCATCTACGACGTCGACGCCTTCGAACGCGCACTCGCCGGCTGGCTGCCGGAGAACCGCATCCTCAGCCACGACCTGCTCGAAGGCTGCTACGCGCGATCGGGGCTGCTCAGCGATGTGCAGCTGGTCGAGGATCCGCCCGCCCGCTACAGCGCCGACGTGGCACGCCGCCACCGCTGGATCCGCGGCGACTGGCAACTGCTCAGCTGGCTGCGCCGCGACCTGCGCGGCTTGCCCGGCAGACCGCGCGGGCAGCGCGCGCCGCGCAACCCGCTGTCGACCCTGTCGCAATGGAAGATCTTCGACAACCTGCGGCGCAGCCTGAGCCCGGCCGCACTGCTGGCGCTGTTGCTGCTGGCCTGGGCGCTGCTGCCCGAGCCTGGGCTGTGGACGCTGCGCGCGCTGGCGATCGTGGTGCTGGTGCCGCTGGCGGCCTATGCGCTGGCGCTCGCCCGCCGCGCGCTGGACTGGCTGCGCGCGCGCGACCCGACCCAGGCCGCCCTGCCCGCCGGGCGCCAAGCGCTGCAGCTGGTGCTGGCGCTGGCCTGCCTGCCCCACGAGGCAGCCTACTGCCTGGACGCGGTCGTTCGCGCGCTGTGGCGCGTCCTGCTGTCGCGCCGCCGCCTGTTGCAATGGCAGCTCGCGGCCGACGTGGCGCAGGCCACCGTGCCCGGCAGCCTGCGCGACCTGGTGGCCACCGCACGCAGGATGTGGATCGGGCCGCTGCTGGCCCTGAGCAGCGCCGTCGCGCTGGCGCTGCTGCGACCGCAGGCCCTGGCCGTGGCCGGCCCGCTGCTGCTGCTGTGGCTGCTGTCACCGGCGCTGGTGTGGTGGCTCGACCGCCCGCTGCGGCGCGACCAGCCCGCGCTGAGTGGCGCGCAGACGGTATTCCTGCGCCGGCTGGCACGCCGCACCTGGGCCTTCTTCGAGGCCCACGTCGGGCCCGACGACCACCACCTGCCGCCCGACAACATGCAGGAACGACCGGTGGCCCGTGTGGCACACCGCACCTCGCCCACGAATATGGGCTTCGCGCTGTTGGCCAACCTGGCGGCGCGCGACTTCGGCTACATCACCAGCGGCGAGTTGCTGGCGCGCTGCTCGGCCGCGCTGCAGACGATGGAAGGGCTGGACAAGTACCGCGGCCACTTCTACAACTGGTACGACACGCAGAGCCTGCAGCCGCTGCGCCCGCACTATGTCTCGTCGGTGGACAGCGGCAACCTGGCCGGCTACCTGCTGACCTTGCGCGCTGGCCTGCTGGCGCTGCCCGACGCACCCGTGCTTGCGCCGAGCTGGTGCGATGGCGTGCGCGACACCCTGGGGCTGCTGCAGGAAGCACTGGGCGCCGGCGCAGCGCTCGCCGACAACGACCTGCTGCTGCGCTTCGGGCAGTTGCTGGCGCGCCATCGCCAAGCGCCGCCGACCACGCTCGAAGCGGCGTGGGCGATGCTCGAAACCCTGAGCCACGGTGCGAGCGAGCTGCAGGTCGCGCTGACTGCGGCCGAGCCGGCCGCTGGTGCACAGGGCGCACCCAGCCAGGCCAGGCGTTGGGCCGACGCGCTCGCCCGCCAGTGCCGTGCCGGGCTCGACGAAGCCCTGCTGCTCGGACCCTGGGCAAGCCGGCCCGGCGCTCCCGGCGAGCACCGGACGGGCCTGCCCAGCTTGCGCGAGCTGGCCGCGCCCACCCCCGAAACCGGCCCGGCGGCCGGCCTGTCGCGAGCCGCCGCCCAGGCCCGGCTGGCCCTGCTCGAAGACCTCGCGGCACGGGTGGGCGCGCTCGCCGAGATGGACCAGAGCTTCCTCTACGACAGCGCGCGCCACCTGATGAGCATCGGCTACAACGCCGACGAACGGCGGCTCGACCCGGGCTACTACGACCTGCTGGCGTCCGAAGCGCGGCTGGGCAGTTTCGTGGCCATCGCACAGGGCCAGGCCAGCCAGCAAAGCTGGTTCGCGCTCGGCCGGTTGTTGACCACGGCCGGCGGCGCGCCGGTGCTGCTGTCGTGGAGCGGCTCGATGTTCGAGTACCTGATGCCGATGCTGGTGATGCCGAGCTACGAAAACACCCTGCTCGACCAGAGCGCCCACGCCGCGGTGCGACGCCAGATCGACTATGGCCGCCAGCGTGGTGTGCCCTGGGGTATCTCGGAATCGGGCTACAACGCCACCGATGCGGCGCTGAACTACCAGTACCGCGCCTTCGGCGTGCCGGGCCTGGGCTTGAAGCGTGGACTGGCCGAGGACCTGGTGGTCGCGCCCTATGCCTCGGCGATGGCGCTGATGGTGGCGCCCGCCGCAGCCTGCGCCAACCTTCAGCGGCTGGCCGCCGAGGGCGCGGCCGGCACCTTCGGCTTGCACGAGGCCATCGACTACACGCCCTCTCGCCTGCCGCGCGGCCAGAGCAGCGTGGTGGTGCGCTCGTTCATGGCCCACCACCTGGGCATGAGCCTGCTGGCGCTGGCCCGCCACCTGCTCGGGCCGCTGATGCAGCAGCGCTTCGAAGCCGAGCCCCAGGTGCAGGCCACACTGCTGCTGTTGCACGAGCGCGTGCCGCACGGCGTCACGTTCCACCCGCACACCGCCGACCGCGCCGCGCTGCGCAGCACGCTCGAAGCGCCCGAGACGACGATCCGCGTCATCGACACCCCCGACACGCCGCAGCCCGAGGTGCAACTGCTGTCCAACGGCCGCTACCACGTGATGGTGACCCACGCCGGCGGCGGCTACAGCCGCTGGAAGGACCTGGCACTGACGCGTTGGCGCGAAGACGGCACCTGTGACGCCTGGGGCAGCTTTTGCTACCTGCGCGACCTGGCCAGCGGCGCGCTCTGGTCCGCCGCGCACCAACCCACGCAGCAGCGCGGCGACAGCTACGAAGCGATCTTCTCGGAGGGCCGCGCTGAGTTCCGGCGCCGCGATTTCGGCCTGGATACGCACACCGAGATCGTGGTCTCGCCCGAAGACGACATCGAGTTGCGCCGCGTGCGCATCACCAACAGCAGCCGGGTGCGCCGCCGCATCGAGATCACCAGCTACACCGAGGTGGTGCTGGCATCGGCGGCGGCCGACGAGCTGCACCCGGCCTTCAGCAAATTGTTCGTGCAGACCGAGCTGCTGCGCCAGCCCGCCGCCCTGCTGTGCACGCGGCGGCCGCGTTCGCCCGAAGAGCCGACGCCCTGGCTGTTCCAGTTGATGGCCGTGCATGGCGTGGCCCACGAGGGCATCTCGCACGAGACCGACCGCGCGCGCTTCATCGGCCGCGGCCGATCGCTGGATTCGCCGCAGGCCCTGCGCAGCGACGGGCCGCTGTCCAACAGCGCCGGCCCGGTGCTCGACCCGGTCGCAGCCAGCCGCTGTGTCGTCACGCTGGAACCCGACCAGACCGCCGTGATCGACATCGCCTACGGCATCGCCAACGACCGCGCCGGCTGTCTGGCGCTGGTCGAGAAGTACCAGGATCGCCGCCTCGCCGACCGCGTGTTCGAGCTGGCCTGGACCCATAGCCAAGTGGTGCTGCGCCAGCTCAATGCCAGCGAGGCCGACGCGCAGCTCTACGGCCGGCTGGCGGGCATGGTGATCCATTCGCAGCGCACTCTGCGCGCCGACAGTGCCGTGCTGCTGCTCAACCGCCGCAGCCAGTCGGGCCTATGGGGCTACGCGATCTCGGGGGACTTGCCGATCGTGCTCCTGCGCGTGCGCGAGGCGGCCAGCCTGGACCAGGTGCGCCAGCTGGTGCAGGCCCATGCCTGGTGGCGGCTGAAGGGCCTGGCTGTCGATCTGGTGATCTGGAACGAGGAGCGCGACATCTACCGCCAGCGCTTGCAGGAGCAGATCCTGGGTTTGATCTCCGCCGGCGTGGAGGCGCAAGTAATCGACCGGCCGGGCGGCATCTTCGTGCGCCAGGCCGGGCAGATTTCGCAGGAGGACCGGGTCCTGCTGCAGTCGGTCGCACGGGTGGTGCTCGACGACGGCCGCGGCACGCTGGCCGAGCAGGTGCTGCGCAAGGCGCCGCCCGAGCGCCGCACCACGCTTCTGGCAGCCACGCGCACACAGCGCGCCGAACCGGTCGCGGCGGCGCCGGTGCCCGAGCTGATCCTGTTCAACGGCCTCGGCGGCTTCACGCCCGACGGCCGTGAGTACGTCATCGCTGGGCCGGCCGGCGTGCGGCCGCCCGCACCCTGGGTCAACGTGCTGGCCAACCCGCGTTTCGGCAGCGTCGTCTCCGAGGCGGGATCGGCCTACACCTGGTGCGAGAACGCACACGAGTTGCGCCTTACGCCCTGGCACAACGACCCGGTGACGGACAGCAGCGGCGAAGCGATCTACCTGCGCGACGAAGAGACCGGACAAGTCTGGTCGCCGACCTCGCTGCCCTGCCCCGGCCGGGCGCCCTACGTCACGCGTCACGGCTTCGGCGTCAGCGTCTTCGAGCACAGCGAAGACGGCATCGAGTCGCGGCTGCAGGTCTTCGTGGCGCTGGACGCCGCGGTCAAGTTCTCGGTGCTGACGCTGCGCAACCGCTCCGACCGAGTGCGGCGGCTGTCGGCCACCGGTTACGTCGAGTGGGTGCTGGGCGACCTGCGCGCCAAGACGGCGCCGCATGTGACCACCGAGGTGGCCCCCGACAGCGGTGCGCTGTATGCGCGCAACCCGTACAGCAACGACCACGGCGACTGGGTCGGTTTCTTCGTCGTCGACGACGCGCACCGCGCGTTCAGCACCGTCAGCGGCGACCGCGCCGAGTTCATCGGGCGCAATGGCTCGATGCGCCGCCCGGCCGCGCTCGGCCGCACCCGGCTGTCGGGCCGCACCGGCGCGGCGCTCGACCCCTGCGCCGCAATCCACGTCCCGCTGCAACTGGCCGAGGGCCAGTCAGTCGAGATCGTGTTCCGGCTCGGCATGGGCCGCAGCACCGACGAGGCCGACCAGTTGGTGCAGCGCTTCAGCAGTGCCACCGCGGCCGGCGAGGCGCTGGACGCGGTGACCCGCCATTGGCGCCATACGCTCGAAGCGGTGCAGGTGCGCACGCCCGACCCGGCGCTGGACGTGCTGGCCAACGGCTGGCTCGTCTACCAGACGCTGGCCTGCCGGCTGTGGGCGCGCAGCGGCTACTACCAGTCCGGCGGCGCGTTCGGCTTTCGTGACCAACTGCAGGACGTGATGGCCCTGGTGCACACCCAGCCGCAGCTGATGCGTGATCACCTGCTGCTGTGCGCCGGCCGCCAGTTCGTCGAGGGCGACGTGCAGCACTGGTGGCATCCGCCGGTAGGGCGTGGCGTGCGCACGCACATCAGCGACGACTACCTGTGGCTGCCCTTGGCGTTGTGCCGCTATGTCGAGGCCACCGGCGACACCGGTGTGCTGACCGAGCCGGTGCCCTTCCTCGATGGCCGGCCGGTCAATCCGAACGACGATTCGTACTACGACCTGCCGGGCCGCTCGATGCAGACGGCCAGCCTGTACCAGCACGCGGTGCGCGCGGTCCAGCACGGCTTGCGCTTCGGCGGGCATGGCCTGCCGCTGATGGGCGGCGGCGACTGGAACGACGGCATGAACCTGGTCGGGCACCGCGGCCAGGGCGAAAGCGTCTGGCTCGGCTTCTTCCTGTGCGAGGTGCTGCGCCAGTTCTCCGGCCTGGCGAGCCGTCACGGCGACACCGCCTTCGGCGCGCGTTGCGACGCCGAGCGGGCGCAGTTGCGCGAGCGGCTCGATGCGCATGGCTGGGACGGGGCCTGGTACCGCCGCGCCTATTTCGACGACGGCACAGCGCTCGGGTCGGCCGCGAATGCGCAGTGCCAGATCGATTCGATCGTGCAGAGTTGGTCGGTGCTCTCGGGTGCCGGCGACCCGGCGCGCTCGCGCCTGGCAATGGACGCGCTGCAGGCGCGGCTGGTGCGCCCTGAGCGCGGGCTGGTCCAGTTGCTCGACCCGCCCTTCGACCAGCCGGTGCCGAACCCGGGCTACATCAGCGGCTACCTGCCCGGCGTGCGCGAGAACGGCGGCCAGTACACCCATGGCGCGATCTGGGCCGCAATGGCCTTTGCCACCCTGGGCGAACGCGAGCGGGCGTGGGCGCTGCTGGACCTCATCAATCCAGTCAACCATGCGCGCGATGCGGCGGGCGTGGCGACCTACAAGGTCGAGCCCTATGTGATGACGGCCGACGTTTACGGCGTCGCACCCCACATCGGGCGCGGCGGCTGGAGCTGGTACACGGGGTCCGCGGGCTGGATGTACCGCCTGGTCATCGAGTCGCTGTTGGGACTGCGCCTGGCGACGCCACCGCAGGGCGCGCGGCTGTACCTGGCGCCCTGCCTGCCTGCCGGCTGGCCGGGCTTTACGCTCGACTACCGCTATCGGGAGACGCCGTACCGGATCGTGGTCACGCAGGGCAGCGCGGACGATGGGCCTGCCGGCCTGGTCGTCGATGGTCAGGCGCAGGACGACATGGTGGTGCCGCTGGTCGACGACGCTCGCAGCCACCTGGTGAGCGTGCGCCTGCACCTGAGCGCGTGAGCGCGTGAGGGCGGGCCATCGAAGGCCGCCCCGGGTCGCTTAGCCCGCGCCGGGCCGCCCCAAGAGGGCGACGCCCCCGTGGGGGGCCGACGCCGCAGGCGTCTTGGGGGCAACACTTACTCCACCGTGACGCTCTTCGCCAGGTTGCGCGGTTTGTCGACATCCGTCCCCCGCGCGCAAGCCGTGTGATAGGCCAGCAACTGCAGTGGCACCACATGCAGGATCGGGCTCAGCGCGCCGTAATGCTCGGGCATGCGGATCACGTGCACGCCGGGCGCGCTGTCGATGCGGGTGTCGCTATCGGCAAACACGTACAGCTCGCCGCCGCGGGCGCGCACTTCCTGCATGTTGCTCTTGAGTTTCTCGAGCAGCTGGTCGTTGGGCGCGACGGTCACCACCGGCATTGCCGCAGTTACGAGCGCCAAGGGGCCATGCTTGAGTTCACCGGCCGGGTAGGCCTCGGCATGGATGTAGCTGATCTCCTTCAGCTTCAGCGCGCCTTCCAGGGCGACGGGATAGTGCAGGCCACGGCCGAGGAAGAGGGCATGTTCCTTGGCCGTGAAGGCCTGTGACCAGGCCACGATTTGCGGCTCCAAAGCCAGCACAGCCTGCACCGCCACGGGCAGATGGCGCAGCGCCTTCAGGTGTTGGGCTTCCTGCGCGTCGGTGAGGCGCCCGCGCACTTGAGCCAGCGCGAGCGTGAGCAGGAACAGGCCCACCAGCTGCGTCGTGAAGGCCTTGGTCGAGGCCACGCCCACCTCGACGCCGGCGCGCGTGATGTAGGCAAACTTGCATTCGCGCACCATCGCGCTGCTCTCCACATTGCAGATGGTCAGCGTGGTGCCCATGCCGAGTGAGCGTGCATGCTTGAGCGCAGCCAGGGTGTCGGCGGTCTCGCCGCTCTGCGTGATCGTCACGACCAGGGTGCGCGGATTGGGCACGCTGCTGCGGTAGCGGTACTCGCTGGCCACCTCGACGCTGGTCGGGATGCCGGCGATCGCCTCGAGCCAGTACTTGGCGACGGAGCCGGCGTAGTAACTCGTGCCGCAAGCCAGGATCAGCACCTGATCGACCTGCTTGAAGGCGCTGAAGGCACCGTCGCCGAACAGCTCGGGGCTGATGCCGGCAACGGCATCGAGCGTGTCGGCAATCGCCTTGGGCTGCTCGAAGATTTCCTTCTGCATGTAGTGGCGGTAGGGGCCGAGTTCGGCCGCGCCGCTGTGCGCGTGCACGGTGCGCACCGCGCGCTCGACCGGGCGCAGGCTGCCGTCAGCTTGCTTGCCGACGATCCAATGCTTGCCGAGCTGCACGTCGACCACATCGCCCTCTTCGAGGTAGACGATCTGGTCGGTCACACCGGCAAGCGCCATCGCGTCCGAGGCCAGGAAGGTCTCACCGTCGCCGACGCCCAGCACCAGCGGCGAGCCTTCGCGCGCGCCGACCACGCGGTGCGGCTCGTCGCGACAGAACACCGCGATTGCGAACGCGCCACGCAGCTTCGGCACGGCCTGCTGGACGGCTTCGAACAGATCGCCCTGGTACAGGTGCGCCACCAGGTGCGCGATGACTTCTGTATCGGTCTGGCTGTCGAACCTGAAACCCTTGCCCTGCAGCTCGGCGCGCAGTGCTTCGTAGTTTTCGATGATGCCGTTGTGCACCAGCGCAAACTTTCCCGGCGCATCGGCCGCGTTGCCTGGCCCGGATGAAAAGTGCGGGTGCGCGTTGTTCAGCGCCGGCTCGCCGTGGGTGGCCCAGCGCGTGTGCGCAATGCCGGTGCCGGCCTCGATCTGGTCGTTGGCCACCTGGACTTCGAGTTCGGCCACCCGCGCGGTGCTGCGTGCGCGCTTGAGGCCACCGCCCTGGTGCACGGCCACGCCGCAAGAATCGTAGCCCCGGTATTCGAGCCTCCTGAGGCCTTCAACGAGGATCGGAACGATGTTGCGCGCACTGACTGCGCCGACGATGCCACACATGGAAGGACCTCGAGCGTTGCGAACAGGGTGCGATGGTAGGCACCACAGCGAGAAAGTTAATTGCAAATCTTAACAACTTATGTACTTTTCACACCCATGTTTGTTGCAAAGATTCTAATCTTCCATTTCGTACAGTTTCGTGGACAATAATTTCTCCATGACTGACATCGACGACACCGATCTTCGCCTCCTGGATCTGCTGCAGGGCGACGCCGGCCTGTCCAACCAGGACCTCGCCGCAGCCGCGCATGTCTCGCCGGCCACCGCCCTGCGCCGCGTGCGCCGGCTGACGGAAAGCGGGGTGATCGAGCGCCGCATTGCGCTGCTGTCGACGGACAAACTCGGCACGGGCCTGCAGGCGCTGGTCGAGGTGCAACTCGACCGCCAGGGCGCCGAGCATCTCGACGCCTTCGAGACACTGGCGGTGGCGGACGCCGCCGTCCAGCAATGCTGGCGTGTCAGCCCCGGCCCCGACTTCATGCTCGTGCTCTGGCTGGCCGACATGGCGGCCTACAACGCGCTGGTGCAACGACTGTTCACGCAGCACGCCAATGTGCGCAACGTGAAGACCTTCTTTGCCGTCAAGCGCGCCAAGTTTGCGCCGCGCATTGACGTGCGCGCCGTTGCGGCAACATTCAAGCAACCTTAAGTATCACCAGGCCCTTGAGGTACTCGCCCTCGGGAAAGTTGATCGTCGTCGGGTGGTCGCAGGCGCCGGCCAGGCGGTCGAGCAACAGGCCGTCGACCCCGGCGTCGATGCCTGCGCCCGCAACGATCTTGTGGAACAGGTCGGCGTTGATCCCGCCCGAGCACGAAAACGTGAACAGCAGCCCGCCGGGTGCGAGCAGCATCAGCGCCAGCCGGTTGATGTCCTTGTAGGCGCGCGCCGCGCGCTCGGCGTGCGCCGCGGTCGGGGCGAACTTCGGCGGGTCGAGCACGATGGCATCGAACTTCGCACCCGCCTCGAGCTGCTGACGCAGGAAGGCATTGACATCGGCATCGACGAACTCGGTGCGCGCCGCCTCAAACCCGTTGAGTGCCACGTTCGAGCGCGCCCGCTCCAGCGCCGGCGCCGAGGAGTCGACGCTGACCACCTGCGCCGCACCGCCGGCGAGCGCGGCGACACTGAAGCCGCCCGTGTAGCAATAGCAGTTGAGCACGCGCCGGGCACCGAAGTGGCGCACCAGCGCCGCGAAGCGCGCACGGTTGTCGCGCTGGTCAAGGTAGAAGCCGGTCTTGTGGCCCTCGGCGACCTCGACCGTGAGCTGCCAGGCACGCTCGCGGATCGTCACCTCGGTGGCGCCTTCGCCGCGCAGCCACCCCTTGAGGGGCGTCAAGCCTTCGAGGCCGCGCACGCTGGCGTCGGAGCGCTCGTACAGCTTGGAGCAGCCGGTGGCCGCAAGCAAGGCATCGGCGATCGTGGCCTTCCAGCGCTCGGTGCCGGCCGACAGGAACTGTGCGCACACCACATCGGCGTAGCGGTCGACGATCAGCCCTGGCAGGCCGTCGGCCTCGCCGTGGACCAGGCGCATGCCGTTGCTGTCGATCGGCAGGCGCGCGCGCAGCGCGACCGCGGTGGCGATGCGGCGCTCGAAATAGCCACGATCGATGCGCTCGGCCTCCTCGAAGCTCCAGGCCCGCACGCGAATCATCGAGGTCGGGCTGAAGGCTCCCCAGGCCAGGAACCGGCCGTCGCGGGCCTCAACGCGAACGGTTTCGCCGGCGTCGGCGCCACCCTTGGCGACGCTGCCCTCGAACACCCAGGGGTGGCGGCGCAGCAGCGAGCGTTCCTTGCCGTCGCGAAGGGTGATGACTTTCATGCCGCGATTCTGAACGGTGGGGTCGGACCACCGGGTTTGGGATAGCCAGCGCGCAACGACGCGACCACAATCCGAGCCCCACTTTCCGACTCCAGGAGCGTCCAATGAAGCGCACCCTCGCCCTCCTCACCGTGGTCGTGCTCGCGGCCTGCGGCAAGGCCACCGAGACCGCGGCCGAGAAGATGATCGAGTCGCAGATCTCGAAAGACGGCACCCAAGCCAAGGTCGACATGTCCGGCGGCGGCATGAAGATCACCACCACCGACGCCTCGGGCAAGGTGAGCCAGATGGAGATGGGCACGGCCAAGGTCAGCGAAGCCGATGTCGGCCTGCCGTTCTACCCCGGCACTCAGCCCAAGGAAGGCGCGATGACGAAGATATCGACGCCCGAGGGCAGCGCCGTGACGGTGATGCTGCACAGCGCCGACGCGCCCGACAAGGTGGCGGCCTTCTACCGCGACAAGCTCAAGGCCAATGCGCAAGGCAAGCAGTTCACCGACATGAGCAGCGGCGACACGCAGATGATGATGCTGATCGATGACGCCAACAAACAGCACACCCAGGTGTCGGTGGTGAAGGCCGAGAAGGGCACCGACATCCAGATCATCGCCAACAAGGGCACG
>JANMSS010000027.1:0-56214 GCA_031389585.1 Burkholderiales bacterium
CGCGGCGCATTAGGCGGGCCAAAAATGCCGGCATGACATGTGCTCCCCATTCGTTGATCGAAGCGCAGCGCCAGCGCCGCAGGGCGCCGCCGACAGCACCCATGTCAGCGCACTCAGCGGCAGGCGTCAAGCCTGCACCGCGCCCTACTTCTTCGTCCGCGTCAGCCCCGGAAACAGCGCCTCGGCCTGCTGGCTCGCCTGCGCCTGCATCTGCTCGAACAGGCTCTTGGATTGCTCGAGGTAGCTGCCCATCAGGTCCTGCATCATCGGCGTCTGGCCGCTCATGAGCTTCGTCCACGCTTCCGGGGAGAAGTGCTTCGGGTCGGAGATGCCCTTGGTCTGTTCGGCAAAGCGCGTCTGCGCGTCGCCAAAGGTCTGCAGGTTCTGCTCGAGAAAGCTGCCCATCACGCCCTGCATCGCGTTGCCGTACAGGCGGATGATCTGGGCCAGCGACTGGGTCGAGAACATCGGCACGCCCACGCTCTCTTCTTCGAGGATGATCTGCAGCAGGATGCTGCGTGTCAGGTCGTCGCTGCTCTTGGCGTCGCGCACTTCGAAGTCCTGGCCGTCGAGCACCATCTGCTTCACATCGGCCAGCGTGATGTAGCTGCTGGTCTGGGTGTCGTAGAGCCGCCGGTTCGGGTACTTCTTGAGCACGCGCACCGCGCTTGCCGTCGCGCTTCCGCCGGCCTTGGGCGGGCTTTTGTGGCTGCGGCGGGCGGTCGGCATCGTGGGGGGCTCCGTCAACAAGGGCTGGCAATCATTCTAGGAGCGCGCACTTCGCGCGCGCCGGAGGGGTTTACCCGCTCGCACAGACGCGCATCACGGGGGGATGCACCTGCGGCGCATCGGGGTCGATGCGAATCGCAGCCAGCACGGCCTGGCATGCAGCTTCGGCATCAGCCGCGTGGCGCGCATGCACTCGCATCAGCGGCTGGCCGGCTTGCACGCGCGCGCCGACACCCAGGCAGTCAGAGAGGCCCACGCTCGGGTCGATGGCCTGGCCGCTGCGCTGACGGCCGCCGCCGAGCGCGACCACAGCCAAGCCGATGGCGCGGGTGTCCATCGCGGCGATGAAACCGTCAGCCGGCGCGAACACGTCGATGCGGCTCGGCGCTTGCGCCAGACCAGCGCCTTCGGGCGCCAGCACATCGTGCGGCCCGCCCAGGCAGGCCACCATGCGCGCAAAGCGTTCGGCTGCATGACCCTGCTCGAGTGCGGCGCGTGCGCGTTGCTCGCCTTCTTGCAGGTTGGCTGCCAGCCCGGCGAGTTCGAGCATGTGCGCGGCCAGCGCCAGCGTCACGGCCAGCAAGCGCGGCTCGCGTTCGCGGCCGGTGAGGAAGTCGATGGCCTCGCGCGTCTCGAGCGCATTGCCCGCGCTGCGTCCGAGCACCTGGCTCATGTCGGTGATCAAGGCGCGGGTGGGCAGGCCGGCGCCGCGCGCCACTTCGACCAGGCTGGTGGCCAGGGCCTGGGCCTCGTCCATCGTGCGGCAGAAGGCGCCGTTACCGACCTTCACGTCCATCACCAGTGCCTGCAAGCCGGCCACGAGTTTCTTCGACAGGATGCTGGCCGTGATCAGCGGCACCGATTCCACTGTGGCCGTGACATCGCGGATGGCGTACAGCCGGCGGTCGGCCGGTGCGATGCGCTCGCTGGCGCCGACGATCGCGCAGCCGGCGTCGCGCAGCGTGGCCAGCAGCGTCGCTTGCGAGGGGGTGGCCTGGTAGCCGGGCAGCGCTTCGAGCTTGTCGAGCGTGCCCCCGGTGTGGCCCAGGCCGCGGCCGCTGACCATCGGCACCACGCCGCCGCAGGCCGCAATGATCGGCACGAGCATCAGGCTGACCTTGTCGCCCACGCCGCCGGTGGAATGCTTGTCGAGCACCGGGCCGGGCAGGCCGGCGTCGTGCCAGTCGAGCACGTCGCCCGAGTGCGTCATGGCGTTGGTGAGGGCTACGGTTTCCGCGAACGTCATCCCGCGCAACAGGATGGCCATGGCCAGCGCCGCCACCTGGGCATCGGTCCACGAGCCTGTGACCAGGCCTTGGACGAAAGCCTGCACGTCCTCGCCGCGGAGGCCCTCGCCGTCGCGCTTCCTGCGGATGATCTCCTGCGGCAAAGCCTTCATATCAGGGCTTGCCGTAGCGCTTGCTGAGTTCGCGCACCGCGGCGGCTTCCGGCAACAGGCGTGCGCCACCGAGCCACAGCGACTTGGTGTGCGCGCGTGCGTCGAACTCCAGGCGCGCCGGCTCGCCATGGTGGCCATAGCCGCCGGCCAGCGCGATGCGGCCCTGCGCGATGCCGTTGCGACGGTGGGACTGGACCTCTATTTCGCTGGCATCGAGCAACGGATTGACCAGACCCGGGTTGGCCACCAGCACCCGCGACGCCATCGGCAGCAGATCGAATGCCCCGGCCAAGCTCCACCAGCGGCCCGACCAGGCGGCCGTGCGGCGCGACGGCGCACCGTGGGCGGCATGGGCCTGCAGGATGTGCAAGGCACCGTCGACCCAGCCATGCGACAGGCCATCGGACGCATTGGTCAGCACAGAGATTGCGAGCTGCTGCGTCGGCACGCAGACGGTGCGCGTGATCACGCCGGGGAAGCCGCCGGTGTGGCCGAACCAGTCCCAGGTGCCCGCCATGCCCGCGAGTGAGCCCGAGATCGTGCCCAGGCCATACCAGCGCTCGATACTGGCGTGCGGGTCGCGCCATTGCCGGCGCTGCATTTCGCGTCGGCTGGCGGCGGACAGCACGCTGCCTCGCGCTTCGGGCGCCAGGCTGGCCATGAAACGCACCAGGTCTGCGGCCGTGCTGACAAAACCGGTCGCCGAGGCGAGTGCGTGGGTCGAGCCGTCAGTCGGGATCATGACCCGACGGCCGAGCGGGTGCTTGGTGCTGTGCCCGCACGCGAGTAGCGTCCCCCGTGGCAGCGGCGCGTCCGGATGGGTCTCAGACAGGTTGGTCGCTGTCACGATCTCGCGCGCAACCCAACTCGCGTAGCTCTCGCCGGTGATCGCCTGAATCGCCAGCCCCAAGAGGCCATAACCATGGTTGGAATACTTGAAACGCGAGTTGGGCTCAAGCGTCGGCCCCGCGGCCAGGTCGGCGCGCAGCTCGGCTTCGTTGAGAAAAGGCCGCCGCTGCGCCCATTGGCTGGCATCGGGTCCGTCGCGCACCAGGCCGGCGCTGTGCGACAGCAGCTGCGACAGCGTCGTGGCTGCCACCGCCGGATGCAGGCCACCGACGTGGCGGCCGATCGGGTCGTCGAGCTGCAGGCGCCGCTGCTCGCGCAGCTTGAGCAGCGCCGCCGCGGTGAAGGTCTTGGAGTGCGAGGCGACGCGAAAACGGTGCCGCGGCGTCAGCGCCACGCCGCGCGCCAGGTCGGCATGGCCGAACGCGGCCTCGCAGACGACGCGGCCTTTATAAGCCACGGCCAGCGCGCAGCCGGGCTGCTCCGAGACCCGCATCTGGTGTTCGACCCAGCGCGGAAGATAGTCGAGTGCAGCGCCGAGCCAGCGTTCCATGACGACCTTCGTCGGGCCTCAGTTCAAGCGTGCGATGCGCGGGGCGCCCGGCGCAGTGGCCGCACCGCGGGCGACATGGGCCTCGAAGGCATCCACGTCCATCATGCCGGTGCGCGTGTCGCGTCCCTGCTTGAAAGTCGGGAAGCTGTCGCCGCCGTCAGCCAGAAAACTGTTGACGGTGACGCGGTAGTTGCCCGTGGCGTCGATCGGTTTGCCGTCGAGCTTCACGCTGCCCGGCACCACGCGCTGACCGACCGGTTTGGCGTTGTCCCAGCTGTAGCCAAAGCCCTGCGATACCTGCAGGATGCGCGGCCGCGCCTGGTTCAGCCACTGCTGCTCGAGCAGCTGCACGATCTGCGCACCCGTCAGTGTCATCGTGACCAGGTTGTTGTAGAACGGTTGCACCGAGAACAGATCCTCATAACGCACCGAGCCGTCGGCAGCGGCCGTGAGGCTGGCGCGCACGCCACCCGGATTCATCAGCGCGAACTGGGCGCCGCCGTCTGCGACAGCGCGCGTTGCCACGAGCTGCGCGTCGGCAATCACCTGGCCCACCGGGGTCTCGCCCGCCGGGCTCTCGTCGCGCGTCAACGTCGCCCCGATCTTGCCGACCACCCGCTTGGCCAGCGGCGCAGCAAGCTTTTCGTACACGGCGATCAACTGGGTCTGCGCCGCATCCTTGGCAAAGCGCTCGGTGCGAACGATCACGTTGTCGGCACGGGCCTGCGTCACATCGCCGGTCTTGGGGTCGAGCACGATGTCGATTTCGCTGACGACGGTGCCGTACTTGTCAGCGCTGGTCACGAGCCTGCCGTCGATCGAGCAGTTGTAGGCGCGATGCGTGTGGCCGGTGACCACCACGTCGACGGCCTTGTCGAATTTCTTCACGATGTCGACGATCGGCCCCGAGATGCCCGGGCACTCGTTGTAGTCACCGGTGGGGACGCCGCCTTCATGGATCAGCACCACGATGGCTTCGATGCCCTGGCGCTTGAGCTCGGGCACGAGGCGGTTGACGGTGGCGGCCTCGTCGTCGAAGCGCAGGCCGGCCACACCACTGGGCACAACGATGCTTGGCGTGTCCTTCAGCGTCAGGCCGATGAACGCCACCGGAATGCCCTCGAAGCGTTTGACGTGATAGGCCGGCAGGATCGTCTTGCCAGTGCGTGTGTCGAAGGTGCTGGCCGCCAGGTACTTGAAGCTGGCGCCCTTGAAGGGTTGCGGCCCCTTGCAGCCATCGGTCGGGTGGCAACCGCCGGCCTGCATGCGCAAGAGTTCGGCCGAGCCTTTGTCGAATTCGTGGTTGCCGACGGCCGTCACCTCCAGGCCCATCATGCCCAGCGATTCGATCGTCGGCTCGTCGCGGAACAGCGCCGACAACAACGGCGTGGCGCCGATCAGGTCACCGGCGGCGACGAAGATGTGGTTCGGGTTCTTGGCGCGCAATTGTGCGACGGCAGTCGCCAGATGCTCGGAGCCGCCTGCCGGTACGTTGATGGTCTTGCTGGCGTCGGCCGGGTCCTTGATGCGGATGCCCCCGCGCGGCGGCTGCAGGTTGCCGTGGAAGTCATTGATTGCCAGGATCTTGACGTTGACCGGCTGGGTGGCGCGCGGCGGTGCGGTCGTGCAGGCCACCAGGGCAAAGGCAGCGACGATAAGTGCTGCGGTGAGTCGTGGCAGTCGCATGGTGGGTGTCTCCCAATCTCAGTCGGTTGAAGTGGATGGCGTTGCGCCAGACGCGCTGCCCAGAAGGTTGTTGCCCATCGCTCAGAGCTCCTGTGCCAGCGCAGGCAGCAGCGCCTGGATGAAGCGCAGCGCGGCAGCGCCGCCCTGCTGCGCCACTGCCAGCGTGTGGCCGTGCGACAGCACTTCGGCCTCGAGGCCACAGCCCATGTTGGTGAGCATCGACAGAGCCAGCACGCGCAGACCGGCGTGGCGGGCCAGGATGGTCTCGGGCACGGTGCTCATGCCCACGGCCTGCGCTCCGAGCAGACGCAGCATGCGGATTTCGGCGGGGGTTTCGAACTGCGGGCCGAGCATCCAGGCGTACACACCCTCGTGCAGCCGCATGCCCTGCCCGGCCGCGACGCGCAACGCCACGGCGCGCAACGCCGCGTCGTAGGCGTTGCCCAGGTCGACAAAGCGCTCGCTGCCCGCCTCGTCGTGCAGCGGCGTGCGTTGCACCATGTTCAGGTGGTCGGACAAGACCATCAGGCTGCCTGGCCGCATCGTGGCGTCCAGGCTGCCCGCTGCATTGGTCGGCAGCAGCAGGCGCACGCCGAGTTGGCCCAGCGTGCGGATCGCGCCCTTCATGGCATCGGCGCGCCCATTTTCATAGGCATGTTGGCGGCCCGACAGCACAGCGACCTCGACGCCGGCGATGCGACCCACGCGCAGAATGCCGGCATGGCCCGCCACGCCGACCACCGGGAATGCCGGCAGATCGCAATAGGCGATGTCGACGCCGTCTTGCACCAGATCGGCCACGCCATGCCAACCGGAGCCGAGCACGATCGCGATCGTCGGCCGCAGATTGCCGCAAACCGATGCGATGTGCGCGGCGGATTGTTCGATGGCGTGTGTCATGTCAGGTGCTCTGGCCCAAAACTGGCTGGCAACAGTTCGCCCAGGGTGTGGCGAGCACGCACCCGCGACATGTCCGCGGCAATCACCGGCACCCCATCAGTCGCGAACTCGCGCAGCTTTTGCCGGCAGCCACCGCAGGGCGTCACCGGTTGCCCGGCCTCGCCGACGACCACGACTGCGGCAATGCGCTGCCCGCCGGCCAGTACCAGATGCCCGATCGCCACCGCTTCGGCGCACAGGCCTTGCGGGTAGGCGGCGTTCTCGACGTTGCAGCCGGCGTGGATGCGCCCCTGCTCGTCAAGCAGCGCCGCGCCGACCGCGAACTTCGAATACGGCGCATAGGCGCGGCCGCGCGCAGCGCGTGCCGCGGCGAGCAGCGCGTCCAGGTGTTCGGCCGACAGCATGTCGTTCAATCAATGCTCCTTGACATAGGGCACACCCAGCGCCTTGGGCGCATAAGCATGGCCGATAAAACCGGCCAGCAGCACGACGGTCAGCACGTAGGGTAGCGCCTGGATGGCCTGGACCGGCACCGCGCCACCGCCCAGCGCGGCCGGCAGGCTCGCGCCCTGCAGGCGGATGGCCACGGCGTCTAGAAAGCCGAACAGCAGGCAGGCCATGAACGCGCCGACCGGATGCCACTTGCCGAAGATCGTCGCCGCCAGTGCCATGTAGCCGCGACCGGCCGTCATGTGCGGAATGAACTGAGGGTTCTGCGCCAGCACCAGGAAGCACCCGGCCAGGGCCGCCAGCGCGCCGTTGGCGGCCAGGGCCAGATAACGCATGCCCAGCACCGACACGCCCGCGGCATCGACCATCGCCGGGTTCTCGCCGGTGGCCCGCAGGCGTAGACCCAGGCGCGTGCGGTAGAGCAGCCACCACACGACAAAGACCATCGCGACGGCGCCGTAGACCAGCGCACTGTGACCGAGCAGTCCATCGCCGACGATGCTGCCGATCCACGGCACGCCGCGCATGGCCTCGGCGGCACCGGTGAACCACAGGTCCACGCGCACCGCGTCGGGCAAGGGCGGTGTCTGCCCGCCCTGGCCGAACCAGGCGATCCCGAGAACGACCGTCAGGCCGGCCGCGGTCATCGTGATGGCCATGCCCATCACCACCTGATCGCCGCGATGGCTGACACAGGCAAAGCCTTGCAACATCGACAGTGACACACCAATTGCGATCGCGCAGACCACCGCCAGCCAGAGCGAACCCGTGAGCGCACCGACGCTGCCCGCAGCAAAGGCCGTGGCCAGCATCTTGCCCTCCAGGCCGAGGTCGATCACGCCGGCGCGCTCGCTCAGGGTGCTGGCCAGCGCGCACAGGATCAGCGGCGTCGAGACGCGCAGCGTCGAAGCCAGCAAGGAGCCGATCAGCAGCTCATCCACCTTGCGCCCCCAATTGGGCAGGCATCGCGCGCCGGCGCAGCCAGTGGTAGGTGCGCGCCAAGGTCGGCGCGGCAACTTGCGCCATTGCGCCGGCAAAGAGCACGATCAAGCCCTGCAGCGTGAAGACCATGTCGCGCGAGAAGCCCTGGATCTCGAACGCCAGTTCCGCGCCGCCCTGGTACAGCGCGCCGAACAGCAACGCAGCCAGCACGATGCCCAGCGGGTGGTTGCGCCCGATCAGCGACACCGCGATGCCGGTGAAGCCGGCGCCGGCGACAAAGTCGGCCATCAGGCGGTTGTGCACGCCGGCGATCTCGTTGATGCCGACCAGCGCTGCCAACGCACCCGAAATCGCCATCGCGCGAACGATCTGCGTTTGCGGCCGGATGCCGGCGTAGTGCGCGGCCGCGGGCGTGTGGCCCACGGTGCGCAATGCGTAGCCGGGCTGCGAGCGCCAGACCAAAAGGTACACGCCCGCGACCGCTGCCACGGCCAGCAACAAACTGAAGTTGAGCGGCGTGCGTGGCCACTCGATGCCGATCCAGGCCAGCATCTCGTGCGCGCTGGGCAGCTGTGCGGCGGGGCCGAACAGGCGGCTCTCCGGCGTCATGTTGCCCGGCTCCTTGAGCACGTTGACCAGCAGGTAGATCAGCAGCGCCGAGGCGATGAAATTGAACATGATCGTCGTGATCACGACATGGCTGCCACGCCACGCCTGCAGCGCGCCAGGTACCGCGGCCCAGGCCATGCCGAAAACCATCGCGGCCAGCACCATCAGGGGCAGCAGCAGCCAGGCGGGCAGCGCATGGGCGAATCCCAGCGCCATCAGCCCGGCGCCCAGCCCGCCCATCATGGCCTGGCCCTCACCGCCGATGTTGAACAGGCCAGCGTGGAAAGCCACCGCCACCGCCAACCCGGTGAAGACGAAGGTGGTGGCGTAGTACAGCGTGTAGCTCAGGCCGCCGCGGCTGCCGAAGGCGCCCTTGACCAGCAGCGTCAGCACCTGCCAGGGGTCCTGACCGATCGCCAGCAGTACGACGGCCGAGACGGCAAAGGCCAGGCTCAGGTTGACCAGCGGCAAGACCACCAGGTCAAGCCAGCGCGGTATGTCCAGCGGCTGACTCATCTCATGCGGCCTCGGCGATCGGGCCGGCGCCACCCATCAGGCGGCCCAGCGCAGCGACGTTGCACTGCTCGATCGGCAACTCGCCGGCAATGCGTCCACCGTGCATCACCAGCACGCGGTCGGCCAGCGCCAGGATTTCGTCGAGCTCGGAGGACACCAGCAGCACCGCGCCACCCGCATCGCGCATGGCGCGCAAACGCTCATGGATGAACTCGATGGCGCCGATATCGACGCCGCGGGTGGGTTGGCCGACCAGCAGCACTCGAGGTTCGGGCATGGCCTCACGCGCCAGCACCAGCTTCTGCTGGTTGCCGCCGGAAAAATTGGCGCACTTGAGCGTGATGTCGCGCGGCCGCACGTCATAGCGCTCCATCATCGTCGCCGTGTCGGTCTTCATCACCGGCTGGCGCAGCCAGCCCAGCCGGTCGTAGCGGGGGCGCTGCTGATAGCCCAGTACGGCCGACTCCCACGCCGCAAAGGGCAACACCAGACCGCGCCGCTGGCGGTCTTCGGGCACATGGGCAATGCGCAATTCGCGCGCCTGGTCGGGTCGCATCCAATGCGTTGCCGTAAAGCGGGCATTGCCGACTTCCAGCGAACCCGTCTGCGGCGTCAACAGGCCCGCCAGCGCGTCGAGTAACTCACTCTGACCGTTGCCGGAAACGCCCGCGATGCCGACGATCTCGCCTGCGCGCAGCGCCAACGACACATCCACCAGCCGCGGCACACCCAGGTCATCACGCCACTGCAGACCGGAGGCACGCAGCAGCACTTCGCCGCCACCCGCGACAGTGGTCGCGGCAACGCGGCCGAGATTCACGTGGCGACCGACCATGGCCTGCGCCAGGCCGTCCAGGCTGATGTCGGCAATGCGCGTGTCGAGCACCACGGCACCGCCGCGCATCACCGTCACCGCGTCGGCCAGCGCCATGATCTCTTTCAACTTGTGCGTGATCAGCAGAATCGTCGTGCCGCGTGCGCGCAGGTGGCGCAGTGTCTCGAAAAGCTGCTCGGTCTCCTGCGGCGTGAGCACAGCGGTCGGCTCGTCCAGGATCAGGATCCGCGCGCCGCGGTACAGCGCCTTCAGGATCTCCAGCCTCTGGCGTTCGCCGACAGGCAAGTTGGCCACGGTCTTGTCGAGATCGACCACCAGCCCGGTGTCGCGCATCAGTGCTTCGAGCTTGGTCCGCACCTGGGCCCGCGCGGCAGGCAGGTACCAGGCCGGCTCGGCTCCCAACATCACGTTGTCCAGCGCCGAGAAGGTCTCGACCAGCATGAAATGCTGGTGGACCATGCCGATGCCAAGCGCAATAGCGTCGCGTGAGTGGTGAATTTGCGCGGCCTTGCCCTCGATCTCGATGCTGCCGCTGTCGGACTGGTAGAAGCCGTACAGGATCGACATCAGGGTGCTCTTGCCGGCACCGTTCTCGCCGACGATGCCATGCACGGTGCCAGCCTCGACCTTCAGGTCGACGCCGACATTGGCGCGCACGGCGCCGAAGCGCTTGTCGATCGCCCGCATACAGACGGCGGGCGGCTTTGCGTTCACGAGACTCGCGCGACTCGATGGCCTTCCAAGCAACCACCGCGGATCCGGCTCTGCCGGTCCGCCAGCGTGCCTTGCAGGCCGCATGGCCGCGAGTCGCGGCCATTTCTCGGCCCGTCCAAGCCGACGCAGGTCGGCTTGGAGTCGCGGGCCTCGACCCCCTTGGGGGGGAGCGGCGAAGCCGCTTCGGGGGTGGTCAACACTTATTGGCGGCCATGTAGTCGATGACCTTGATCTTGCCGCTGATGATGTCGGCGCGCGCCGCATCGACCTTGGTCTTCATGTCGGCCGACACGAGCTTGGCATTGTGCTGGTCCATCGCCACATCGACGCCACCTTCCTTCAGACCCAGCGAGGTGACGCCCGCCTTGTGCTGCTTGAAGCTGGAATGGACGGCGTTGTCGACGCGCTTGACCATCGAGGTCAGCATCGTGCCGGGATGCATATGATTCTGGTTGCTATCGACACCGATGGCCAGCTTGCCGGCGTCCTTGGCTGCCTGGTAGACACCGACCCCGGTGCCGCCCGCCGCCGCAAAGATCACGTCGACGCCCTTGGCGAACTGCGCCTTGGCCAGCTCGCCACCGCGCGCCGGGTCGTTCCAGGCGCTGGGCGTGGTGCCGGTCATGTTGGCGCTGACCTCGACCTTGGCATTGGCGTGCCGCGCGCCCTGCTCGTAGCCGCACTGGAACTTGCGGATCAGCGGCACGTCCATGCCACCGACAAAGCCGACCTTCCCGGTCTTGCTGGCCATCGCGGCCATCATGCCGACCAGGAAGCTGCCTTCATGCTCCTTGAACACCACCGATTCGACGTTGGGCAGGTTGATGACGGAATCGATGATCGCGAAATTGAGCTTGGGAAACTCCTTGGCGACCTTCTCCATGGCCGAGCCCTGCGAGAAGCCGATGCCGACGATCGGGTTGGCGCCACGCTCGGCCATCTTGCGCATGGCCTGCTCGCGCTGGGCGGCGTTGGCGATCTCGAACTCAAGGTACGGCTTGTTGGTCTCCTTCTTCCAGCGCTCGGCGCCGTTGAAGGCTGCTTCGTTGAAGGATTTGTCGAATTTGCCGCCCATGTCGAAGATGACAGCGGGCTGCGACTGCGCGGCGGCCAGCGAGCATGCCGCGGTGGCGGCCAGGGCGGTGCAGAGCATGGTGAACTTCATGGCGAGTCGTCCTTCCCGGCGGGGTGATTGAGAGGTGCCGCAGGATATCAACAGGCGAGCCGATTCGGGCTAGGGGCCTGCACTACGATGGCGAGATGCAAGAAACTGTTCGCTTGGCGGCACTGGCCCGAGAGATGCCCAAAGTCTTGCTGCACGAGCACCTCGATGGCAGCCTGCGGGTGGCCACCCTGTTCGAACTGCTGCAAGCCCGCGGCATCGACCCGCCGGCGGCGAGTGCGGGCGACCTGGCGCGCTGGTTCGACGCCCATGCGCATGCCGGCAGCCTGACCGAATATCTGCAGGGCTTTGCCCTCACTGTGGAGGCGATGGCCAGTCCTTCGGCACTAGAGCGCGTGGCCTTCGAGGCGGCCGAGGATGCGCTCGAGGACGGCGCCGTGCTGGCCGAGTTCCGCATCGCGCCGCTGCTGTTCGAAGCCCATGGCGTGCCCGGCGACGAGGCTGTCGAGGCCCTGCTGGCCGGCCTGGCCCGCAGCGCCCTGCCCTCTGGATTGATCGTCTGTGCGATGCGCGAGCTGCCTGAGTCGGAATCCCTGCGCGCGGCCCGACTCGCACTGCGCTATCAGGGTCGCGGTGTCGCCGGCTTCGACCTGGCCGGCGCGGAGTTCGGTCATCCGCCCGCCGAGCATGCCCGCGCGCTGGCGTTGTGCCGCGACGCGGGACTGCCGCTGACGCTGCACGCCGGCGAGGCCGATGCGGCCGAGCGCGTGCTAGAAGCGGTTCGGCTGGGTGCCAGGCGCATTGGCCATGGGGTGCGCCTGATCGATGCGCTGGGCGACCCGGCGCGCCGCGTGCTGATCGACGAGATTCGCGAGCGCAACGTGCATCTTGAGGTCTG
This sequence comes from Burkholderiales bacterium, assembly GCA_031389585.1. Classification (GTDB taxonomy): domain Bacteria; phylum Pseudomonadota; class Gammaproteobacteria; order Burkholderiales; family Burkholderiaceae_C; genus CADEEN01. The sequence continues at coordinate 12,201 of JANMSS010000027.1, forward strand.
CCCGACCAGCAATGTGCACACTGGCGCCGCCGCGTCGATTGCCGCGCACCCGATCACGGCGTTGTGGCAGGCTGGCTTGTCGCTGAGCTTCCACACCGACAACCGGCTGATGTCACGCATCACGTTCAGCAGCGAGGCACGCGTGCTGTTGCAGGACACGCCGCTCACCGCCGCCGACCTGTTGCGCATGGGCCTGCAGGCCGCCCGGCATTCGTTCCTCGATGCGACTACCCGCGAAAACGCGGCCACCCGAATGACCGCCTGGGCCGCGAGCCAGGCGCTCACGCTCTAGCACGCCAAGGTGGCGCGCGCTGCGGCCAGAATGCGCGCCAGGCGCAGTCGCCGCCAAGAATAGACACCGAGGACCCGAGGATTGAACTGCTCTCCGATCCGCAAGCCTGGATCGCCTCACCCGACGACCGCCGCGTGCGCCTGTCGACGCTAACCGACGCCGGCCACTGGCAACTGCAGCAAGCCATTCCCTCCATGCTGCGCGCCCAGGAACGCATGCTTGAGCCGCTGCCCAAGCGCGACCGGGTCGAGTTCATGCGCATGCTGCGCATCCTGGTGAGAGCCAACAACGAACTCAGCCGCGCACACTGCGAGCTCGGATAACGCAGCGCAGACAAGCGCTGCGCCAAATCTGCGGTTGGCGCCTTCAGGACAATGCGCTGCAGGGAGCCTGACGCACGGCGCGTCCGTCAGCCTGGGCGTCGATCGCATGAACTCGGGAATCGGTCCGCGCCTGCCGGAATAACGGCACGCAGACCGCACGGCCTCAGGCTTTAGATACGGTAGCCGAAACGCTCCAGCATCGCCGGCACGGCATGCCGCATGTGCAAGGAAATCCCGAGCGCCGCCATGTGGTTGCTGTCGCGGCTGAGCAGCGTCTGTGACAGCGGCAGGAATTCCTGCTCTTCGTAGCGCGCGTGGCCGATATAGGTGTCGACCAGCCGCTGTACGGCGGCGGCGTCCACATCACTGTCCAGGCCCTTGCCGACCGCGCGCAGCGCCGGCTCCAGGCGCGACCACATGGCCTCGATCTGCCTATGCTCGGCGACCAGTCGATCGACGATCACCTGGACCTGCTCTCGTTCAGGGCCGCGCTTGGCACTGGCCAGCACGGCAGGGAACAGCTCTTGCTCCTCTTCGGAGTGGTGCTCGTGGACGGCGCCGCGAAAGAAGGCCACGGTTTCGCGCGCGATCCGCCGTGCCTGCGCGGCCGGCTCCAGCAGCGCCGGCAACCCGGCCAAGACCTGCAATTGGCGCGTGATGCCGACGTGGCATTGGGAAAAGTTGGTCAGCGGCGCGTCCGGCGCGGCCGGACCAGGGCTCGGATCGTGCGTGGTCATGGCGGGTCCTCCTCTCGCGCGCGGCTCTGGCGCGCGCTCAGCGCAGCTTAGGGGTAACGGATTCGCCGGCGCTTGCGACAGCTCAAGGTCCCAGCCGGCCGGGCAAAAAAAAACACTTGGCGTTTCTGCCAAGTGCTTGATTTCCCTACCGTGTTTGGTAGGCGCGATTGGACTCGAACCAACGACCCCCACCATGTCAAGGTGGTGCTCTAACCAGCTGAGCTACGCGCCTGGAAGGGCGGCATTGTAGCAGCGGGTTTTCTTCACTTTCGCCGCGCCGCGCGCACGCCGCCGATCTGTGCCACCTGCGCCAGAACCTGGTTCAGGCGCTCGGTGTTTCCGACCTCGACCGTGAAAGTCATCCAGGCCACCGCACCGCCGCTGCCCTTGACGTTCTGGCTGTTGACGCCGGTCACGTTGACCTTTTCCTTGGCGAACACTTCGGTGATGTCGCGCAGCAGCCCGGGCCGATCGCCGGCTTCGACGAGCACGTCGATCGGGTACAGACCGCCCTCCTTGGGGCCGCGGCCCCATTCGACTTCGATCACGCGCTCGGGCGAGCGCTCGCGCATATGGCGCAGGTTGCTGCAATGGCGGCGGTGGATGGCCACGCCCTTGCCGCGGGTGACAAAGCCGTCGATGGCATCGGGCGGCGCAGGCCGGCAGCAACGCGCCAGCGTCGTCATCAAGGAATCGACACCGACCACCAGTACGCCGCCGCGGCCGGCGCCGTCTTCGACCCGCGAGCGCTTGAGCAGCGGCGCCGCTTCGGTCGCTGCAGGCGCGGTCGGGCGCAGCAGTTGCTCGATCGTGCGCAACGACAGCTCATCCTTGCCCACAACTTCGAACAGGGCTTCGGCATTCTTGAAACCCAGCCGCGTTGCCAGTTCGTCGTGCTTGACCGCTGTCTTGCCCTCGCGTTGCAGCAGCTTCTCGACCAGGTCGCGGCCCTTGGCGATGGTTTGCACCTGGGCCCGAGCGTTGAACCAGGCGCGTACCTTGGCGCGCGAACGTGCGCCGGCCAAGTAGCTCAGCTCGGGGTTGAGCCAGTCGAGCGACGGTCCGCCTTCCTTGACGGCGGTGATCTCAACGGTCTGGCCGTTGGCCAGCGGCGTACTCAGTGGAACCTGCACGCCGTCGACCCGCGCGCCACGGCAACGGTGCCCGAGGTCGGTGTGCAGCACATAGGCGAAGTCGATCGGCGTGGCGCCGGCCGGCAATTCGACCACCGTGGCTTGCGGCGTGAAGACGTAGATGCGGTCTTCGGGCGCCTCGCCGGCGGTCGGTGCAGCGACGAAGTCGCGCTCCCAGGCCAGCAATTGGCGCAGCACCGCCTTGCGCGCCTGGGCAATGCGTTCGTCGTCGCTGCCTGCCGCGCTGACACCGCCATAGCCTTTGACGCCCGCCTCCTTGTAGGCCCAGTGGGCGGCAACGCCAAATTCGGCGTGCTCGTGCATGGCGCGCGTGCGGATCTGGATCTCCACCGCCTGCTCACGATCGGTGCGCACCACGGTGTGCAGCGACTGGTAGCCATTGGGTTTGGGCTTGGCGATGTAGTCGTCAAACTCGCCAGCCACTGCGATCCATCGCTCATGCACGCGCGCCAACACGGCGTAACAGGCGGCCACATCCTGCACGATCACGCGCACCGCGCGCAGGTCGAACACCTGGGCGAAATCGAGTTGCTTGCCCTGCATCTTTTTCCAGATGCTGAACAGGTGCTTGGGTCGGCCCTGGACCTCGGCTTGAACGCCATGCGCCTGCAAGTCGGCAGCCAGCGCGTTGCGGAAGTCATCGATGGCGGCCTCGCGCGTGCTGCGCGTCTCATCGAGCCAACCAGCGACACGCTTGTACTCGGCCGGTTGCAGGAAGCGAAAGGCCAGGTCTTCGAGTTCCCACTTGATCTGCCAGATGCCCAGGCGGTTGGCCAGCGGCGCGAACACGAGTTGCGACTCGCGCGCCACCTGTTCGGGGCAGGCCACGCGTGCCGCGGCATGCCAGCGCAGCGTTTGCAGGCGCGAGGCCAGTCGCAACAGCACCACGCGCAGGTCGCGCGAGAAGGCCAGCAGCATCTTCCTCACGCGCTCGGTCTGCTCGGCCTGGGCCGCCGCGTCGCCTGCCGGGTGCGCTTGCCGCGCGGCGCGCTGGATCTGCACCAGCTTGCGTGTGTGCCCTACCAGGCTGGCGTAGCTCTCGCCAAAGGCCTTGGCGACCACCTCTTCGGGCCTCTGCAGCCAGTCGCCGGCATAGACCAGGTAGGCGGCGGCCTGCATCGCCGGAGCCGCGCCAATGTTGTGCAGGACGGCGGCCACGCCATCGGCGTGGGCGAGCGCGTCTTCACCGGTGTCCAGCTGGTGGCCGGCGAGCAACGGCTCGGCAAAGGCGCGTGCGCGGACCAATGCCGCAGCGCCCTGATCGGCGGGCGCGTCATCGGCCAGGCGCACGATCGGTGCTGCAGCCAGCGCGGCGGTGCCCAGGGTCTTCATGGCGCCAGCAGGAACTCCCGCACCACCTCGACCTGATCGGGTTGCACCAGCATGGGCGCATGGCCGACACCGGCAAACTCGACCAGCCGCGCTCGCGGGCCACGCACTGTCATCGCCTGCGCGGTGGCGTGCGAGAGCAAGTCGCTGTCGGCGCCGCGCAGCAGCAGGGTGGGCAGCGTGAGCTGGTCGTAGGCCTGCCACAGCAGCGCCTCGCCGGCCTGCGCAAACTCGGGCGTCGCCGCGCGGAAAGGCACGGCGATGCCAGGGTCGTAGTGCGGCTTGAAGCCATCGCCCTCGGGTACCAACTGCGGCGCCGACAACGCCAACCACTGTGCTCGCGTGTGCGGGCCGAAGCTCGACGCAATGGCCCACATCGCGTCGGCGCCCTCCTCGAGCGTGCGCCAATGGGCAGGCGCGCCGAGGTAGGTGCCGATGCGCACCAGCGACGCCGCCTCGATGGTTGGGCCGATGTCATTCAACACCAGCCGGCGCAGCGGCGAACCCGACAGCGCCGCCACCCCCAGGCCGATCAGCCCGCCCATTGAGGTGCCGACCCAATCCACCGTCGTGGCATTCAGCCGCGCCAGCAGCGTGACCATGTCGGCGATGTACTGCGGCAACTGGTAGCCGAGCGGGTTTTCGAGCCGGTCGGAGCGACCGCGACCCACAACGTCGGGGCAAACGACGCGGTAGCTGCTGCACAGCGAGCGTGCCAGCGTGTCGAAGTCGCGCCCTTGGCGTGACAGGCCGTGCACGCAGATCACCACCCGCGGGTTGGCGGGATCGCCCCATTCCCAGTAGGCCATGCGGTGCAGCGCCATCCGCGTCGGGCTGGGGGTGTCCGCGCATTGCACGTGGTTGAGTTGCGGCTGATTGGTCACATGAAGCCCCTCGTTCGATAATCGATGCTACCAACGACAGGAGGTCTCTTTCATGCTCAAGGGCAAAACCGCACTCGTCACCGGCTCCACCAGCGGTATCGGACTGGGCATCGCCAAGGCGCTCGCGTCTCGGGGCGCCAACATCGTGCTCAACGGCTTTGGCGATGTCGACGCCGCCAAGCGCGAGTTCTCGGGCATCGACGTCAAGATTGACTACCACGCGGCCGACATGAGTCAGCCGGCGCAGATCGCCGACATGCTGGCCTACGCAGAGCGCACGATGGGCGCGATCGACATCCTGGTCAACAACGCCGGCATCCAGTACGTGGCCAACATCGAGGACTTCCCGGTCGAGAAGTGGGACGCGATCATTGCCATCAACCTGAGCTCGGCATTTCACACCACCCGCCTGGCGCTGCCCGGAATGCGCAAGCGCAACTGGGGGCGCATCCTCAACATCGCCTCAACGCATGGTCTGGTGGCCTCGGCCGCCAAGAGCGCTTATGTGGCCTCCAAGCATGGCCTGATCGGTCTGACCAAGGCTGTCGCACTGGAAACCGCGACCACTGGCGTCACCGTCAACGCGATCTGCCCCGGTTGGGTGTTGACGCCCTTGGTGCAGTTGCAGGTCGACGCGCGGGCGGCGAAAGACGGCGTCGACGGTGAAGAGGCCAAACGTCGCCTGCTGGCTGAGAAGCAACCTTCGCTGCAGTTCACCACGCCGCAGCAGCTGGGCGAGATGGCGGTGTTCCTGTGCTCATCCGCGGCCGACAACATCCGTGGCGTCGCCTTTAACGTCGACGGCGGCTGGGCCGCGCAGTAAGGCGATCTCGGGGCTGTCACTTCGTCATCTGCGCCGAGCCGCTCACCGAGGCGGTGACTTCCGCCTTGCCGGCTTCGGTGGGCAGGGCTTCATCAGCCACATCCGCGGCGCGCAGCGCCCGCATCTGCATCGGCGGCGGCTGGGCGTCGTTGGTCGAGACGTTGACCTCGCGCACGACGTAGCCGCTGTAGCCGAATTGCTGGCTCATCTGCGCCGCCATGGCGCGCCAGCGTGCAATCGCCTGCGCGCTCACATCGGCCTCGACTTTTTCGCGCGCCTCGCGCGACAGCGTGTAGCCGACGCGGGCAATGGCCATGGTCTGGATGCGGCCTGTGAGCTGGGCGATCGCGGCAATGTCCTTGCCGCGGACGATCAGCTCCGTCGTGCCTTGCCAGCCGCTGATCACGGGCGGCGCGCCTTTGACGGGCGCTGCATAGCGCGGGTGCAGCGAGAAGTTGCCGGTCTGGACCTCGACCGTGGCAGGCTTGGCGATCTTGCGCGCTTCGACCAATGCCGCGTCGAGCGACTGCTTCAGCCCGCTTTGCACCGTCTGTGCGTCGCTGCCTTCGCGGGCGACGGTGAAGACCACCGTCAGCACGTCCTTGGTCACCTCGATGCTTGCCGAGCTATTAAGCGTAAGGACCCCGCTGGTCACGGGCGCGACTGACTGTGCTTGGACGCCCAGGCTGATCAATGCAGCCACCCAACCCAATGCCGCTGCGAATCTGACTTGCATGTGGATCCTTTCAATGACGACTACTTGCGTCTTGGCAACGCCCCATGCACAGCGCAATGTGAACAACTGCCGTTGACAACCGGAACTGCGCATTTGCGCTCGAAAGACTTGTAACAGAGAACCCAAAGACCGGTTTTCCGAGCGTAAAAGGCCCGTACCATGCGTCTGTTACAAGTTTGGAGCCCCTATGAATGCCACCGCCAATGCCCGCCCTGACCGCGTGGTGGTCGTCGACGACGATGCCCGTATCCGCGACCTGCTGCGCCGCTACCTGACCCAGGAAGGGTTTGAGGTCCTGCTCGCTGAGGATGCCAAAGCCTTGAACCGGCTGCTGACCCGCGAAACGATCGACCTGATCGTGCTCGACCTGATGCTGCCCGGCGAAGACGGTCTGTCGATCTGCCGCCGCCTGCGCGCCGCCAACGACACGACACCGATCATCATGCTGACGGCCAAGGTCGAGGATGTCGACCGCATCGTCGGCCTCGAAGTCGGCGCCGACGACTACCTGCCCAAGCCCTTCAACCCGCGCGAGTTGCTGGCGCGGATCCATGCCGTGCTGCGCCGCCGCCCGGCGATCGAAGCACCCGGCGCGCCGTCCAAGGACCAGCAGACCGTGACGTTCGGTCCGTTCGAGTTCGACCTCTCGCTGCGCCGACTGACCAAGGACGGCGAGCAGATGGCCCTGACCACCGGCGAATTCTCGATGCTCAAGGCGCTGGTGCGCCACCCGCGCCAGCCGCTGTCGCGCGACAAGCTGGCGCAGTTGGCCCGCGGCCGCGAGTTCGAGCCCTTCGATCGCAGCCTGGACGTGCAGATCTCGCGGCTGCGCAAGATGATCGAGGCCGACCCGGCGCAGCCACGCTACATCCAGACCGTCTGGGGCGTCGGCTATGTGTTCGTGCCCGATGGCACGAGTTGAATGACGACGCCGGAGCGCCCGCCACTTCACGGCCTGTGCGCTTCGCTCCCCGCCGGAGCTGGCAAGCGGGCTTAGAGGCGGCCCGGCACCCACTCGCTGTCCTTGTCGCCCGCTGATGCAACACTGCGCCCCATGCCTCGTGCTTCCGTCGGCCTAAGCCTCTTCTCACGCACCTTCTTCTTGCTCGCACTGCTGCTGGCGGGTGGCATCTTCGCCTGGGTGCAGACGCTGCGCGCGCTTGAGCTCGAGCCGCGCGCGGTGCAGGCGGCGCAGCAGATTGCGAGCCTGGTCAACCTGTCGCGGGCGGCATTGCGCTACTCGGACAGCATCAACCGAGTCGCGGTCGTGAAGACGATGACCGACCAGGAGTCGATGCGCGTCCTGCCACGGGAACCCGGCGACCGCTGGGAGCCCTTCGAGGTCGACCGTTTCACACGGCGCGTTGGCGCCGAATTGCGCTCGCGTCTGCAGGCCGACACAGTGATTGCCCGCGCCGTCAACAGCCAACCGGGGCTGTGGGTCGGCTTCAATATCGAGCAAGATCCCTACTGGCTGCAGGCCGATGCGACACGGGTCGTGCCACTGACCCCGGGCACCTGGTTCGTGTGGGTGGGTATCGCGCTGCTGGCCACGCTGGTCGGCTCGATCTCGATCGCGCGACTGATCAATCAACCGCTGCGCGAGCTGAGCTTTGCCGCCAGCCGCATTCGCGAGGGCGAGTTCGATTCGGTGCTCGACGAGAACACCCTGACCAGCGAGATTCGCGAGGTCAACATGGGCTTCAACCGCATGGCCCGCGAGCTGGCCAAGGTCGAAGAAGACCGCGCCGTGATGCTGGCCGGCATCAGCCACGATCTGCGCACACCGCTGGCACGATTGCGCTTGGAAGCCGAGATGAGCGTCAATGACGAAGAGGCGCGGCAGAACATGGCGCTGGATATCGAGCAGCTCGACGGCATCATCGACAAGTTCATGGATTACGCCCGGCCTGGCGACGCCAAGCTGGTGCCGGTGCACCTGTCGCCGCTGGTCGACAAGGAGGCCGCGACCTTCCGCGACCCGCGCGAGATTCTCATCACGTCCAAGGTGGCCATCGACTTGCGCGTCATGGCCGACGAAGTCGAGTTCGGCCGCGTCCTGGGCAATCTGTTCGAAAACGCGCGCCGCTACGGTCGCAGCACCGACACCGGAATTGCCATGGTCTCGGTGAGCTATGCGCGATCGGGTCCGTGGGTCATCGTCAGTGTGCGCGACCATGGGCCCGGCGTCGCGCCCGAGAAGCTGGCCCAGTTGACGACGCCGTTTTACCGCGGCGACGCCGCGCGCACCGCGGCCACTGGTGCCGGCCTGGGCCTGGCGATCGTCGAGAAGGCCATGCAGCGCATGGGCGGCCAGTTCGAGATCGACAACGCACCCGATGGCGGCCTGGTGGCGCACCTGCGGTTGAAGCGCGCGCCCTGAATCAGCGCTTGGACAGCAGACAGACGGCACGCGCTTCAATCGCACGGCCTTCACCCACCGGGCCCATCTTCTCGGCCGTTTTGGCCTTGACGTTGACCTGATCGAGCGCAACGCCGAGCACGGCAGCCAGTCTTGCGCGCATGGCGTCGATGAATGGCGCGAGCTTTGGCGCCTGTGCAATCACCGTGCTGTCGATATTGGCGATCTCGTAGCCGGCGGCGCGCACGCGACTCGCCGCTTGCGCCAGCAAGCCCATCGAGTCGGCGCCTGCAAAGGCGGCGTCGGTATCGGGAAAGTGCCACCCGATGTCGCCGAGCGCGGCGGCGCCGAACAGGGCATCGGTGATCGCATGGGCCAGCGCATCGGCATCGGAATGCCCGTCAAGGCCCAGGGGGTGCGGGATCGTCACGCCGCCCAGCACCAGCGGCCTGCCGGCCACCAGCGCATGGGTGTCCCAGCCTTCGCCAATGCGCAGTGAGATCGTTGCAGCGGTCATGGCCCGGCAGTGTACGGGGCGGCGTGCGCGCTATTCGGCGCGCAACGCGTTGACCGGGTCGAGCAAAGAGGCACGGCGCGCCGGCAAGACACCCGCCACCAGCCCGATCAGCATCGACCCGGCCACGGCCGCCGCCACGAAGGCCGCTGGCGTATGCACCGGCAGGCCGGGCAGCACCAGCGTCAACAGCTGCGCAGTGCCCGCGCCCACCAGCACGCCGAGCGTCCCTCCAAGCGCCGAGAGCACGACGGCCTCGGCCAGGAACAGCGCCAGCACCGAGCTGCGCCGCGCCCCCAGGGCCATCAGCAGGCCGATTTCGGCGGTGCGTTCGGTCACGGCGATGGTCATGATGGTGACGATGCCCACGCCGCCGACCAACAGCGAAATGCTGCCCAGCGCGCCCACGGCCAGGGTCAGAATGTCCAGGATGTTCGACAGCGTGCGCAACATGTCCTCTTGCGTCACCACGGTGAAATCCTCCCTGCCGTGGCGCGCCGAGAGGATCGACTTGACTCCCGCGACCACGCCGGCCGCAGCCAGGTTCTCGCGGTAGATGACGTTGATCTCCTGCAGGCTGGGGCGGTTGAACAGCTCGAGCGCGCGCGTCGCCGGAATGTAGGCCGTATCGTCGATGTCGATGCCCAGGAACTGGCCGCGTGACTCGAGCACGCCGATCACGCGCATCTGCTCACCGCCGATCCGCACCCGCTGGCCCAGCGGATTGGCGGTGCCGAAGAGTTCGTGTCTCAAGGTCGAGCCGAGGACGACAAAGGAGCGTGCGCCGTCGCTGTCGTCGGTCGGTAGGAACTGGCCCGCCCGCACCTGCATGCGAAACGCGGCCACGAAGTCGGTGGTGGTGCCGAACACGGTGGTGCGCCGCACGCGCCCTTCGGCGGCGATCTCGGCGTTGCCGGCGACCATCGGCACCACGCCGACCAGTCCGGGCATGCGCGCCAGGGCCCGCGCATCGTCCAACGTCAAGGGGCGCACCGAGGACGGAAAGCCGGGATTGATGCCACCGGTGCTGGTCTTGCCGGGCGTGACCTTGATGACATGGGTGCCGAACTGCGAGAACTCGGCCAGCACGAAGCGGTGCAGACCCTCGCCGATCGAGCTGAGCAGGATCACCGCGGCGATGCCGACCGCGATCCCGAGCAGAGTGAGGAAGCTACGCAGGCGCCCGGCGATCAGCGATCGCAGCGCGAGATTGACGGTGTCCGGCCAGCGCAGCATCGATCGCAGCTCCGCTCTAGTGCCGGGCCAGCGCCGTCACAGGGTCGAGCGCCGCCGCACGCCGCGCCGGCATGACGCCGAAGACCACACCCGTCATCAGCGCCGTAATCAGCGCGGCGACGACGGCCCAGGTCGGCGGGTACGCCGGAAACACCGGATACAGGATGCGGATCAGCAATGCGCCGGCGTGCCCCAGGCCATAACCCACCAGCGCGCCGGCCAGCGAGAGCATCACCGCCTCGGCCAGGAAGGCTTGGCGAATCGTCGCCGCGGTCGCGCCGAGCGCCTTGAGCAGACCGATCTCGGCCGTGCGCTGCGTCACCGAGACCAGCATCACGTTCATCACCAGGATGCCGGCCACGGCCAGGCTGATGGCCGCGATGCCCGCCACGGCCAGGGTCAGTGCGCCCAGCACACGGTCGAAGGTGCCGAGCACGGCGTCCTGCGTGATCACGGTGACGTCGGCCTCGCCATCGTGGCGAGCGGCGATGATCCGCGTCACTTCGCTCTTCACGCCGGGCACCGCGGCACGGCTGTGGGCTTCGATCAAGACCCGGAACAAGCTCCGCGTGTTAAACATCGACAGCGCCAACGAGACCGGCACGAACACGACGTCGTCGGCATTGATGCCCAAACCCTGCCCGCTCGAGGCCAGGACGCCGCTGACGCGAAAGCGCCGATCTCCGATGCGCAGCGTGCGTCCAATCGCCGGCTCAGCCCCAAACAACTCGCGGCGCAGCGTGGCACCGAGCACCACCTCGGGCGCGCCGCGGGTCCAGTCGCCTTCGGGCAAGAAACGGCCCTGCGCCAGTGGCAACTGACGCAGCTCGATGTACTCCGCGCTGGTACCGACCACCGTGGCTTCGCGCAAGCGGCCGCCGACGTTGACTTCGGACAGGCCGATCACCAAAGGCGCCACGCGCTTGACACCGCGCGCCCGCAGCAGCGCCTGCGCGTCCTCGATGCTGAGGTCCCGTGTGGTGCTGGTAATGGCATTGGCCGGGTTAAAGCCACCCGTCTGGGAGCGGCCCGGCAACACGATCACCAGGTTGCTGCCCAGCGACAGGAACTGGTCGAGCACATAGCGCCGCGCACCGTCGCCCAGGGCCGTCAGCACCACCACGGCGGCGACGCCGATGGCCATCGCCAGCATCAGCAGCGCCGTGCGCAACGGGTTGCCCAGTGCGGCATCGCGCGCGAAGGAGAGCACGTCACGGTTGCGCATCACATCGGCCCGGAGTCAGCCCCCGGCTGGACCCGATCTTCGCGGATGGCCCCATCTTCGAGCATCAGACAGCGCCGTGCCCGCTGGCCCAGGCGCGCATCGTGGGTCACCATGACCAGGGTGACGCCGCGCTCGCGGTTGAGTGTCTCGAGCAGGTGGATGACCTCGTCACCGGTGGCGCGGTCGAGATTGCCGGTCGGCTCGTCAGCCAGCATCAGCGCCGGTGTCATCACCGTGGCCCGGGCGATCGCCACGCGCTGGCGCTGGCCACCCGAGAGTTCGCCCGGCCGATGCTCGGCGCGTGGCGTGAGACCGAACTCGGCCAGGGCGCGGACCACGCGCTGCCCGCGCTCGGCCGGATCCATGCCCGCCAAGACCATCGGCAGTTCGATGTTCTGGGCTGCGGTCAGCCTGGGCACCAGATGAAAGGTCTGGAACACGAAGCCGATCCGTCGGCTGCGCACGGCCGCCTGCTCGTCAGGCGACAAGGTCGTGACGTCGCGCCCTTCGAGCAGGTAGCTGCCGGCATTGGGCGCGTCAAGCAGGCCGAGCACATTGAGCAGGGTCGACTTGCCTGAGCCTGAGGGACCCATCACGGCCATGTACTCGCCGGCCGTGACGCGCAGATCCACCTTGCGCAGGGCGTGGATCTGGCTGTCGCCCAGCGTGAACACGCGATCGATGCCGCGCAATTCGACCTGCGCGGCGATCGCCGCGGAAGCCGTCGCCGCAGGCGGTATCGACATGTTCAGGCTCACTTGGCGACAGCGGGATCTGCGATCGCGCGCACGCTGGCCTTGACGCCTTCGCGCTCGAGCGAGGTCACGATGCGCTCGCCCCCGCTCAGGCCTTCGATGACCTCAGTGTGCTGCCAGTTGCTCAGCCCGGTCTTGAGCTTGCGCTCGACCAGCCTGCCACCGTCAAGCAGCAGCACCCGCGAGCTTTCGAGCAGCGCGGCAGTGGGTACGCGCAGGACACTATCGCGCACTTCGAGAATGACTTCGGTGTCGGCGCTGTAGCCCACCAGCAGCGGGCCGGCCTGGGCGGGATCGTCGAAGGTGGCTTCGATGTCCACCGTGCGCGCCTGCTTCTCCAGGGCGCTGACATAGGGCGCGATGCGCTTGATGCGGCCAGCAAAGCTGCGCCCGGGCAGCGCGTCGATCGTGATCCGCACTGGCATCCCCGTCTTCAGGCGCGGCGCATCGACCTCGTCCAGCGGCGCCTTCACGTACAGACAGGAGTCGTCGATCAGGTCGATCGCCGGCGGTGTCGGCACGCCCGGGGGCGAGGGTGTGGAGTACTCGCCGACCTCGCCGACGATGCGGGCGATCGTGCCGGCGAAAGGCGCCACCAGGACCATGCGGCGCTGCTCGATGCGCGTCAATGCCAGCCGCGCCTGCGACTGTGTCACGTCAGCATGGGCGGTCTCGCAGGCCGCCGCCCTCACGCTGGCCTCGCTGCGTGCCGCGTCCTCGCGCGCGATCGAGACAAACTCCTGCAGGCGCAATGCGCTCTGGCGCACAGCCTCGCGCGCGGCGGCAGCGGCCATCGTGCAAGCCTCGGCCTCGCGCTTGCGTGCCGTGTCGACAATCGCAGCGGCGACCACCTGCTGGCCCTGCTGATCGTCGTCCCACAGCTTCATCAGCAGCTGGCCCTTGCGCACCCTGTCGCCCTCTTTCACCGCGAGCAACTCGATGCGGCCGCCAGCCATGGTCGACAGACGGGTGCGCTGGCAGGCCTCGACAGTGCCGGCCCTCGTGTTGGCAATCGTGGCTTCGACCTTGCCGCGGCCGACCTCGGCCACCACCACAAGCACCGGCGTGGGCCGAGTCAGCCACGCAAGGGCAGCCACCGCTGCGGCGATCAGCAGCAGCGCGATCAGGCTGCGGCGCAGCCAGGGACGTTGGGTTTTGGGGGTCATGGTTGGCCAGGTGTGTTCTCGGCAATGCGCCACAGCACACCGGTCGGATCGATCAGGGTCATGTCGCGCAGGCCCCAGGGGCGCAGTTCAGCGGCCGAGGCACGCACGCCATGGGCTGCGTACTCAGACGCGACGCGCGCGCCCGCGTCGACCCATGACTTGAGGTCATCGACCCTCAGGTGCATGACGAAATTGTCGGCATGGGCGGCCACATAGAAGTTCTGCAAAAAGAAGGCCAAGCGGCCACGCCGCAGCAGGGCCAATTGGCCGTCGTTGAAGTCGGCGACAAAACCGAGGTCGCCGTAAAAGCGCAGTGAAAGCTCGAAGTCGCGCGCCGGCACGAAGGCCTTGACTTCCTCAGCCGGACTCAGCAAGCGCTCGGCGAGCGCAAAGTCGGCGGGCCAGGTGAGCTTGAAATTGTCGGGCTCACCGCGCACGAGTTTCGGCGAGTACCCCAGCGCCTCGACCGCGCTGGCTTCGTCGGTCACTTTGTCGCCGGCATGGGCCAAGGCGTCGCGCAACAGGCCCAGGCGGAACATCTGCGGCGTCTGCGCGATCCACTTGCCGCTGCGCTCAACCGTGGTTGCGACGCGGCAACCCGCGTCGGCCTGCTTCAGCGTATCGGCCAACGGCAGCGCCAGCAGGCCACCGATGTCATCGTCCACGCACGCGTCGATCAGCCGATCGATCGACTCCGACCGCACCAGGCAGCGCGCTGCGTCATGCACCAGCACCCAGTCGCGGGCCCGTGCACCTCGTGCGGCCAGCGCGTCCAAACCCGCCGCCACACTGGCCGAACGCGTGGCGCCGCCGCAGCGGTCGACCCAGGCTCGCGGACCCAAAAACCGCGGCGCGGCAGCGCCGAACTGCGTGTCGCCGGGTGCGAGCACGACCAGCGTGGCCGCCAGCCGCGATACGCCCGCGAGCGCTTCGAGCGTGTGCGCCACCACTGTGCGGCCGGCCAGACTGACATATTGCTTGGGACCGTCGGTGCCGGCGCGCAGCCCGGCTCCGGCACAGGGCACCAGCGCATAACAGGTCGTGCGGTCGGCATCGGCGGCAATGGACATTGGCCTCGATTCTAGAATCCGCGCCTTCATGCAGTTGCCGACCATTGCGCCGGGCAAGCGCTTCACCCTGCCACGTCCGGTCGGTTCGGCCGACTCGATGCTGCTCGCGCGTCTGGCTCAGGGCTGGGCGCAACGGGGGCAGATCGGCACGATAGTCACCGCCGACCCCGCCGACACGCAGCGCCTGGCTGACGAGTTGCCCTTCTTTGCTCCGGGCTTGCGGATTGCGGTGTTTCCCGACTGGGAGACGCTGCCCTATGACACCTTCAGCCCGCACCAGGACCTGATTTCGGAGCGCCTGGCCACGATGTGGCGACTGCTGTCGCTGAAGGACGTCGATGTGGTGCTGCTGCCGGCCACGACCGCACTGACACGGTTGGCGCCGCCGGCGTTCCTGGCCGCAACCACCTTCCAGTTCAAGCAAAGGGACAAGCTCGACGAGGCCGCACTGAAGTCCCAGCTGACCCTGGGCGGCTACCAGCATGTCAGCCAGGTGGTGTCGCCCGGCGAGTACGCGGTACGCGGTGGTCTGATCGACCTGTTCCCGATGGGCTCGACAGTGCCCTACCGCATCGACCTGTTCGACGACGAGATCGACTCGATCCGCACCTTTGACCCCGACTCGCAGCGCAGCCTGTACCCGGTGCCCGACATCCGCCTGCTGCCAGGCCGTGAGTTCCCGATGGACGACGCGGCGCGCTCGACCTTCCGCGCCCGCTGGCGCGAGAAGCTCGAAGGCGACCCGACCAAGAGCCGCATCTACAAGGATCTGGGTGCTGGTATCGCCACCGCCGGCATCGAGTACTACCTGCCGCTGTTCTTCGAGCAGACCGCGACACTGTTCGACTACCTCGGCGCGCAGGCCACCATGGTCCTGCATGGCGACATCGACGAAGCGCTGGGCCGTTTCTGGACCGACACCCGCGAGCGCCATCGCTTCTTGCAGCACGACCCCGAGCGGCCGATCCTGGCGCCCGAAGAGATCTTTCTGAAGAGCGAAGAGTTCTTCGCCCTGACGCAGCCGCATGCCACCTTGGCGCTGCGCGGCAGCGCCCCGGTCGATTGGGCCCGCCCGCTGCCCGATGTGGCCATCGACCGCGGCGCCACCGAACCCATGGCGCTGCTGGAGCGTCACATCGACGGCACTGCCGCGCGCGTGTTGCTCGTGGCCGAGAGCGAAGGCCGGCGCGAGAGCCTGCTCGAGTTGCTGCGCGACCACCGCATCGAGGTGCCCAGCGTCGATTCGCTGGCCGCGTTCGAAGCCGGCGACGAGAAGGTGGCGATCGCCGCCGCGCCGCTGGCTGCCGGCTTCCATTGGCAACGCGACGGTGGCGCGGCGGCGATCCAGTTCATCACCGAGACCGAACTGTTCTCGACCGCGCCGACATCGCGCCGGCGCAGGAAGCAGGAACAGGTCAGCAACGTCGATGCGCTGATCAAGGATCTGTCGGAGCTGAAGATTGGCGACCCTGTCGTGCACATCAACCACGGCATCGGACGCTATGTCGGCCTGATCCACATCGACCTCGGCGACGGCCCTTCTGAATTCCTGCACCTCGAGTACGCCGAGAAGGCCACGCTCTACGTGCCGGTGGCCCAGCTGCACCTGATCGGCCGCTACACGGGGGTCTCGGCCGACGAGGCCCCGCTGCACCGACTGGGCTCGGGCCAATGGGAAAAGGCCAAGCGCAAGGCTGCCGAGCAGGTTCGTGATACCGCCGCCGAGCTGTTGAACTTGTACGCCCGCCGCGCCGCCCGCGAAGGCTACGCCCACCGCTACTCGGCGCACGACTACGAGGCCTTTGCGGCCAGCTTCGCGTTCGAGGAGACACCCGACCAGCGTGCCGCGATCCACGCCGTGATCCAGGACCTGGTGAGCCCGAAGCCGATGGACCGGCTGATCTGTGGCGATGTCGGTTTCGGCAAGACCGAGGTCGCTCTGCGCGCGGCCTTTGTCAGTGTCATCGGCGGTAAACAGGTCGCACTGCTGGCGCCGACCACGTTGCTGACCGAGCAGCACTTTCAGAACATCGTCGATCGCTTCGGCAAGTGGCCGGTCAAGGTCGCCGAGCTGTCGCGCTTTCGCTCGACAAAGGAAATCAACGCGGCGCTGGCGGGCATCGAGGCCGGCACGATCGATATCGTCGTCGGCACCCACAAGCTGCTGTCCAAGGACGTCCGGTTCAAGCGGCTGGGCCTGCTGATCATCGACGAGGAGCACCGCTTCGGCGTGCGCCACAAGGAAGCGATCAAGGCGCTGCGCGCCGACGTCGATGTGTTGACGCTGACGGCCACACCGATCCCGCGCACGCTGGGCATGGCGCTCGAGGGCCTGCGCGACTTGAGCGTGATCGCCACTGCGCCGCAGCGCAGGCTGTCGATCAAGACCTTCGTTCGCGACGAGTCCAAGGGCACGATCCGCGAGGCCGTGCTGCGCGAGTTGAAGCGCGGCGGCCAGGTCTACTTCTTGCACAACGAAGTCGAGACGATCGCTCACCGCCGCGACCAACTGGCCGAGCTGCTGCCCGAGGCGCGGATCGCCATTGCGCATGGCCAGATGCCCGAGCGCGAACTCGAGCGCGTGATGCGCGACTTCGTGGCCCAGCGCCACAACCTGCTGCTGTGCTCGACGATCATCGAGACCGGCATCGATGTGCCCACCGCCAACACGATCGTCATCAGCCGCGCCGACAAGTTCGGCCTGGCGCAGTTGCACCAGCTGCGGGGGCGCGTTGGCCGCAGCCACCACCAGGCCTATGCTTACCTGCTGGTGCCCGATGTCGAAGGCCTGACCAAGCAGGCCGCGATGCGCCTGGAGGCGATCCAGCAGATGGAGGAGCTCGGAAGTGGCTTCTACCTCGCGATGCACGACCTCGAGATCCGCGGCGCCGGCGAAGTGCTGGGCGAAAATCAGAGCGGCAACATGATGGAGATCGGTTTCCAGCTCTACAACGAGATGCTGGCCGAGGCCGTGCGCTCGCTGCGCGCCGGTCGCGAGCCCGACCTGCTCTCGCCGCTGGCAGCCACCACCGAGATCAACCTGCACGCCCCGGCCCTGCTGCCCGATGCCTATTGCGGCGACGTGCACACCCGGTTGAACCTCTACAAGCGCCTGGCCACGGCCGACACGCCCGAGCACATCGACACCTTGCTCGAGGAGATCACCGACCGCTTCGGCAAGCTGCCCGCGCAGGGCCAGACCCTGTTCGACACGCACCGCCTGCGGGTGCTGGCCAAGCCCTACGGCGTGCTCAAGATCGATGCGGCGCCGCGGCTGGCGGTGATTGCGTTTCGCCCGAACCCGCCGATCGATGCACTGCGCATCATCGAACTGGTGCAGAAAAACCGGCACATCAAGCTGGCTGGCAACGACAAGTTGCGGATCGAGCGGGAAACGCCGAACGCCCAGGAGCGCGCACAGCTGATTCGCGATGTGCTGCGAGCGCTCGGACCGCCGAGCACGGCCACTGCTGCCTAGCCGAGCAGGTTACGCCGTAGCAGACGGGATAATCCCGACGCTCTCACCTGCCAGCCGACCCCATCGTGCACGCCGTCACACACAGCCCCGGACTGACACTGCGCGGCTTCAGGCCGCCCAAGCGCTTGACCGACTTCCGATTGATCGCGTTCGACATGGACTCGACGCTGATCAATATCGAATCCATCGACGAAATCGCCGCCATGGCAGGCCGTAAGGCCGAGGTCGCGGCCATCACCGAGGCGGCAATGCGTGGCGAGATCAGCGACTACAAGGCCAGCCTGCGCCAACGGGTTGCACTGCTGCGCGGCGTGCCAGTTGACGCCCTGGAACAGGTCTACAGCCAGCGCCTGCAACTCAACCCGGGCGCTGAGACGCTGGTGCGCGCCTGCCAGGCCGCCGGTCTGAAGACCCTGCTGGTGTCGGGTGGCTTCACCTTCTTTACCGACCGCGTGCGCGACCGACTGTGCCTGGACTTCACGCGCAGCAACGTGCTCGAAGTTGTCGACGGCGCCTTGACCGGCTGCATGGTCGACCAGCCCTGGGGTGACATCTGCGACGGCGAAGAGAAGAAACGCATGCTGCTGCAGACTTGCGAGGGCCTGGACATCTCGCCTCAGCAGGCGATTGTCGTGGGCGACGGCGCCAACGACTTGCCGATGATGGCAGTAGCCGGCCTGTCGGTGGGCTACCACGCCAAGGCGCGCGTGCGTGAGCAGGCGATGGTGGCGATTGACCGCGGTGGGCTCGACCGCTTGCTGGAAGTCGTGACTCCCGCGTAGGACACCCCTGTCCTTCGGGATGGCGATCACGTGCGGACGGGCTAGACTTCAACGGTGATGTTTCGTATGGCACTGCACTTCACCGCTTGGGTGGTCGCTGCGACCGCGTCAGCAGGATGGGCCGCGGAAGTCCAACCCGACGCGGCCGCCGTGGTCCCGCGCAATAGCGCGCAGGCGGTTGCAGACATGTGTCGGATGGCGCGACGCGGTGACGCCGAGTCGCAGTACCAACTGGCCTGGATTTTCGCGCACGGCCGCGGCGAGGAGCGTCGCGATGGCTGGGCGGCGTACCTGTTCTTCGCGGCGTCGACCCAAGGCCACAAGGATGCCAGGCACATGCTGCAGTCGGTGACCTGGCCGGCGGCAGAGGTGCCGGCATGCTTCACACGTGCCACCGCAGCGCTGCCAGCGCCGGTGGCGGCGACGGTGGTCGTGACCGCACCGCCGCACATCGAAAAATTGGTGCACCGGCTTGCACCCCAGTTCCAGATCGCGCCGCAGTTCGCGTTGGCGATCATTGCCGTCGAGTCGAATTTCGACGTGGCGGCACTCTCGTCGCAGAACGCGCAGGGGCTGATGCAGTTGATCCCGCAGACCGCCAGACGCTTCGGCGTGCGCAACCCATTCGATGCGCAACAAAACATCCGCGGCGGCATGGCCTACCTGCGCTGGCTGTCGGCGTACTTCGAAGGCAACACGGCGCTGGTGGCCGCGGCCTACAACGCTGGCGAGGGCGCCGTCGAGCGCCATCGCGGCGTGCCGCCGTTCGACGAGACGCGCGAGTATGTGCGCCGAGTAATAGCCCGCGTCGGCAATGCGCCGCAACCCTTTGACGCCCGGGTCACGCCGCCGTCGCCGAAACTCTCCGAAATGCGCCAGGCGACCAAGCCCAGCTGAGTTCAGGCTCAGCCCTCGATTTGCGCCCAGGCCTTCTCGAGTCGCTTGACGCTGACCGGCTGCGGCGTGCGCAGTTCCTGCGCGAACAGGCTGACGCGCAGCTCTTCCAGCAGCCAGCCGTACTCGTCAAGCCGTGGGTCTGGCGAACCACGGCGCTCGGAGACGCGACGCAGCCAGCGCTGTTCGAGCGGGCGCAACTCACCCAGGCGCTGCGCATCGCGCACCGGGTCCGCGCGCAGTTTGTCCAGGCGCATCACCACCGCGCGCAAGTAGCGCGGCAGCTGGGCCAGCGCAGGCCACGACGTCGCAATCAGGAATTGCTTGCCGACCAGACGCTGCAACTGAGCCGAGATGTCGTCCGCCCCTTCCTTGGACGCCTTGCTGTCCTTCAGCTTGCGCAGGGCATTGGCGTGCTCCTGCAGGACCGTCGCCGCAGCGCGCGCCACCTCCTGGGCGATCAGCGTCAAGCGGCCCCGCCCGGCTGCAATGCTGGCTTTGAAACTCACGGCGTCGCTGGGCAGCGAGTCGGCAAGAAAGGCGCGGTCAAGTGCGATCGCAATGATCTGCTGACGCAGTTCGTCGGCGCTGCCGAGCGAGATGAATTGGGTGGCCATGCGCGGCAGGTCCGGGATGTTCTTCTCCAGGTACTTCAGCGGCTCTTTCAGTTGCAGCGCGATCAGTCGGCGCAGACCCGCGCGGTGCTTGACCGCAGCCACATCGGGTTGGTCGAAGACCTCGATCTCGACGCCAGTGGTCTTGTCGATCAGCGCGGGAAACCCAACCAGCGTCTGGCCAGCCTTGTGCAGTTCCATCAGCTCAGGCAGGTCGCCAAAAGTCCAGTCGGTGTACTGCGCCGATGGCGCCGCCGCGGCAATGGGCGCGGCGGGCGCCGGCACGTTGCCATTGCGCGCCGGCTCGGCGGCTGGCGCGGTCGCCGCTGCCGCCGTCAACTTCAACCCGGCCAGGGCCTGGAAAGCCGATCGCGCCTGCACACCGAGCTCGGACTTCAGTGCCGCCAGGTTGCGGCCAGTGCCGAGCAGACGGCCATGCTCGTCGACGATACGGAAGTTCATCCACAAATGCGGGGCCACGGTCTCGAGCTTGAAGTCGTCGCGTTGCACGGCAATCTGGGTGCGTTCGCGCACGGCCTTGAGCAAGGCGTCGACCAGGCTGCCCTGGGCGAACGGCGTGCCGGCGCAGAACTCATCGGCATAGTCGGGCAGCGGCACCAGGCGCGAACGCGGGCGCTGGTGCAGGCTCTTGACCAGCGCCAGCACCTTGGCGGGCAGCATGCCCGGCACCAGCCATTCGCAGCGCTCGTCGTTGACTTGGTTCAGCGCGTAGATCGGCAGCGTCACGGTCAGGCCGTCCTTGGCGTCACCGGGCTGGTGCAGGTAGCTGGCGGGGCAGTCGATGCCGCCCAGGCGAATCATCTTCGGGAATGTGGCCGTGGTGATGCCCGCGGCCTCGTGGCGCATCAACTCATCGCGCGTCAGTTTCAGCAGCTCGGGCTGACGCTTGGCTTCGTCGCGGTACCAGCGCTCGAAGCTCGCGCCGCTGGCCACGTCTGCAGGCACCTGCTGCTCATAGAAGGCGAAGATCAGGTCGTCATCGATCAGCACGTCCTGGCGCCGCGCCTTGTGCTCCAGTTCCTGAACCTGGCGGATCAACTTCTGGTTGTGGGCCAGGAATCCGAGTTTGGTTTCCCACTCGCCGTGCACCAGCGCCTCGCGAATGAAGATCTCGCGCGCCGCGGGCGGGTCGATGCGGCCGAAGTTGACCTTCCGGTTGTTGTAGACCACCAGGCCATACAAGGTCGCGCGTTCAAGTGCCACCACTTCGGCCGCCTTCTTCTCCCAATGCGGCTCGAGCAGTTGCCGCTTCAACAAGTGGTCGCCAAGGCGTTCGATCCAGGTTGGTTCGATGGCGGCCAGGCCTCGCCCGAACAGGCGTGTCGTTTCGACGAGTTCGGCCGCCATCAGCCAGCGCCCCGGTTTCTTCGACAGGTTCGCGCCGGGGTGGCGCCAGAACTTGATGCCACGTGCACCGAGGTACCAGTCGTCGTCATCAGCCTTGCAGCCGATGTTGCCGAGCAGACCCGCCAGCAGCGCCAGGTGGACCTGCTCATAGTTGGCCGCCGTCGTGTTGAGCCGCCAGCCATGTTCGGCGACGACGGTCAACAACTGCGAGTGAATGTCGCGCCATTCGCGCACCCGGCGCGGTGAGATGAAGTGCTCGCGCAGGCGTTGCTCCTGCTGGCGATTGGAGAGCTTGTGTTCCTTGTGCTCGGCACTGTGACCGCGACCGACTTCGAGCCACTGCCACAGCTTCAATGTGCCGCTGAACTCGCTGCGGTCGTCGTCAAAAGGCTTGTGCTTCTCGTCGGCGGCCTGCGCGCGCTCCTGAGGCCGATCGCGCACATCCTGACCCGACAGCGCAGCGGCAATGATCAACACTTCCGTGAGCGACTGTCGCTCGCGCGCTTCGACAATCATGCGGCCGATGCGCGGGTCCAGCGGCAGGCGGGCGAGTTCGCGACCGGTGGCGGTGAGTTCGTTGATCTCGTCGACCGCGCCGAGTTCGCCGAGCAGCGCGTAGCCATCGGCGATGGCCTTCTTCGGTGGTGGCTCGAGGAATGGGAAGTCCTCGACCAAGCCGAGACCGAGCGACTTCATGCGCAGGATCACGCCGGCCAGCGAGCTGCGCAGGATTTCGGGGTCGGTGAAGCGCGGCCGTCCGGCGAAATCGACTTCGTCGTAGAGCCGGATGCAAATGCCACCCGCCACGCGGCCGCAGCGGCCGGCACGTTGGTTGGCGGCCGCCTGGCTGATGGCCTCGACCTGCAGTTGCTCGACCTTGTTGCGGTAGCTGTAGCGCTTGACACGGGCCAGGCCGGCGTCGACCACGTAGCGGATGCCGGGCACCGTGAGTGAAGTCTCGGCGACGTTGGTGGCCAGCACGATGCGCGGTAGACCGCCCGTCTCGAACACTCGATCCTGCTCGGCCTGTGACAGGCGCGCGAACAGCGGCAGGATCTGTCGGTCGCGCTGACGCGGGTCATGGGCCAGGTGTTTGCGCAAGTGGTCGGTGGTCTCGCGGATTTCCCGCTCGCCGGGCAGGAAGACCAGGATGTCGCCCCCCGCGCCGCCCTTCCAGAGCTCGTCGACCGCGTCGGCGATCGCCACGCTGAGGTCGCGGTCGCGAGTCTCCTCGAACGGCCGCCACCGCTGTTCGACCGGGAACAGGCGACCCGAGACCTGGATCACCGGGGCGGCCCCGTGCACGCCGGCGAAGTGTTGTGCAAAGCGCTCGGCGTCGATGGTGGCCGAGGTGACGATGACCTTGAGGTCTGGCCGCCGCGGCAGAATCTGGTTGAGGTGGCCAATCAGGAAATCGATGTTCAGCGAACGCTCATGGGCCTCGTCAATGATCAGCGTGTCATAGGCGCGCAGCAAAGGATCGCTCTGCGTTTCGGCCAGCAGGATGCCATCGGTCATCAGCTTGACCGAGGCGCCGGGCTGCAGCCGGTCCTGGAAACGCACTTTGAAGCCGACCACGGCACCCAGCGGCGTCTGCAGTTCGTCGGCGATGCGCTTGGCCACGCTCGACGCCGCGATGCGTCGCGGCTGCGTGTGGCCGATCAACTTGCCGGTGTGGGCGCGTCCTCGCCCCAGCGAGAGCGCGATCTTGGGCAGCTGGGTGGTTTTGCCCGAGCCGGTTTCGCCGCACACGATGACGACTTGGTGCGCCGCGATGGCGCGCGCAATCTCGTCGCGCCGTGCGGATACCGGCAGCGCCTCGGGGAAGGTGATGCGCGGAAGCGGGGTCGGGAGGAAGTCGGCAGGCACGGGGCGCGGATTATCCGCGCCCCGTCTCGGGCCGCCTCAAGCGGCGCAATCACCCGCCCGCCGTCAGTTCACATGCTGTAGGTGATGACGCTCAGCGCGGCGCCCTGGGGATCCTGGATCACCGCCATGCGGCCGACGCCTTTGACCTCCATCGGCTCCATCAGCACGCTGCCGCCGAGCTGCTTCACCTTGGCCAGCGTCTTGTCGACATCGTCCACCGTGACGTAGCAGCCCCACATCGAGGGCTTGCCCGCAGGCGTGCCCGGCGGCTTGCCCATGATGCCGCCGACCGATACGTCACCGACCTTGAGCACGTGGTACGGCCCCGTACCGACGTCCATGTTCTCGGCCTTCCAGCCGAACAGGGTCCCGTAGAACTCGACAGCTGCTTTCGGGTTGCTCGTCATCAACTCCGACCAGCTGAAAGCACCCTGTGTCTTGTAGGCATCCATCGTAGGCTCCTTTGGCAAAGTAGGGGCAACATGCTGCGCCCCGCGCGATCGGCCGTCAATGCCGCTGCGACGGCCTGCGGCACAATCCACGCCGCAATGAGCCTTGTCTTCCCCCACACCTTCGTACCGTGGTTTCGTTCGGTCGCACCGTACATCCATGCTTACCGCGGCAAGACTTTTGTCGTCGCTATGGCCGGCGAAGGCATCGCTGCGGGCAAGTTGTCGGCCTTCGTGCACGACCTGGCGATACTGAACGCCATGGGCATCAAGCTGGTCCTGGTGCATGGCTTTCGACCCCAGGTCAGCGAGCAGCTGAAGGCGAAGGGCCACCCCGAGCGATTCAGCGGTGGCCTGCGCATCACCGATGAATTGGCGCTCGATTGCGCGCAGGAGGCCGCGGGCCAGTTGCGCTTCGAGATCGAAGCCGCTTTTTCACAGGGCCTGCCTAACACCCCGATGGCGAACGCCACGCTGCGCGTCATCTCCGGCAACTTCCTTACTGCGCGGCCGGTCGGTATCGTCGACGGCGTCGACTTCATGCACACAGGCGTGGTGCGCAAGGTCGATGCCGTGGCAATTCGCCGCGCCATCGATACCGGCGCCGTGGTGCTGCTGTCGCCGTTCGGCTTCTCCCCCACTGGGGAAGCCTTCAACCTGACAATGGAAGACGTGGCCACGTCGGCGGCGATCGCGCTGCAGACCGACAAGCTGCTGTTCATCACCGAAGTGCCTGGGATTCGCGAGCACAGCGACGACGCCAACGGCGAAATCGATACCGAACTGACCCTGGCGGACGCCGAGCGGCTGCTCGCCGCATTGCCCCCGCCGACCCAGCCGACCGATGTGGCCTTCTACCTTCGCCATTGCGTCAAGGCCTGTCGCGAGGGCGTCGAGCGCTCGCACATCCTGCCCTTTGGCGTCGACGGCGCGCTGCTGCAGGAGATTTACACGCACGATGGCATCGGTACGATGGTGGTCGACGAAAAGCTCGAGAGCCTGCGCGAGGCGACCAGCGACGATGTCGGCGGCATCCTGCAGCTGATCGAGCCGTTCGAGCGCGACGGAACGCTGGTGCGCCGCGAGCGCACCGAGATCGAGCGCGACATCGCCAACTACACCGTGATCGAGCACGACGGCGTGATCTTTGGTTGTGCCGCGCTCTATCCTTACCCTGAAGCGGCGACCGCTGAGATGGCAGCGCTGACCGTCAGCCCGCAGGTGCAGGGTCAGGGCGATGGTGAGCGGATCCTCAAGCGCGTCGAGCAGCGCGCGCGCATCATGGGTCTTTCCAGCATTTTTGTGCTGACAACGCGCACCATGCACTGGTTCATAAAACGCGGGTTCGTGCCCGCCGAAGCCGATTGGCTTCCCGAGGCGCGCAAGCGCAAGTACAACTGGGATCGGCGCTCTCTGGTGCTGATCAAACACCTCAAATGAACTTCGACGGAGCCCCGATATGACTCGCATGGTTGAGTGCACGTACCTGAAGAAGCAGGGCGAAGGCATGGTCTATCTGCCCTACCCGGGCGAGTTGGGCAAGCGCATCTACGACAACATTAGCAAGGAAGCCTTCGAGCTGTGGAAGAAGCACCAGACGATGCTGGTCAATGAGAACCGACTGAACCTGGCCGATGCGCGGGCGCGGCAGTATCTCGCGCGGCAGATGGAACAGTTCTTCTTCGGCGACGGTGGCGACAAGCCTGCGGGCTACGTGCCGCCTCCGCCCTGAGTCCGCAAGGCAAACACGACTCATTCGCATTCATAGCGCTATACTCCAGGCCACCCAACGACCAGGAGACACACTTGTCATTGCCCCACAAAGCCATGGCCGCGGCCATTTGCTTGGCCATCGGAACCGCCGCAAACGCCCAACCCTCTGTCCTGAACCTCTACTCGGCGCGCCACTACCAGACCGACGAGGCGCTGTACGACAACTTCAGCAAGGCGACCGGCATCAAGATCAACCGCGTCGATGCCGACGACGCGGGCATCCTCGCCAGGCTGGGCACCGAGGGCAGCGCCAGCCCGGCCGATGTGATTCTCCTGGTTGATGCCGCACGTCTGTGGCGTGCCGAGGTGGATGGCCTTTTCCAGCCAGTCAAGAGCCAGATCCTCGAATCGCGTGTGCCGCCGCAACTGCGTGGCAAGGACGGAGGCCAGGGCTCGCAATGGTTTGGTTTGTCCACGCGCGCCCGGGTCGTCGTGTTCAACAAGACCAGCGTCAAACGCGAAGACGTCGATACGTACGAGGAACTGGCCGAACCAAAGAACAAGGGTCGGCTGTGCACACGCTCGGGCTCACATCCCTACAACCTGTCGCTGTTTGGCGCAATGCACGAGCATCTGGGCGCCGTTGCCACCGAGGCTTGGCTGAAAGGCCTGGTCGCGAATATGGTCCGCGCGCCCAAGGGCGGAGATACGGACCAGATTCGGGCTGTCGCTAGTGGAGAATGTAGCGTCGCGCTGACCAATACGTATTACCTGGCCCGCTTGATGCGGTCGGAGAAACAAGAGGACAAGGCGGTGCTGGACAAGGTCGCGGTGGTGTTTCCAAATCAGGCAACATTCGGCACCCACGTGAACATTGCCGGCGCGGCAATTGCGCGACATGCCAAGAATCGAGACGCAGCTCAACGATTCCTGGAATACCTGGTCGGCGAACAGGCGCAGGCCTACTTTGCCGATGGCAATAACGAATGGCCCGTTGTTGCGGGTGTCAAAGTCGCCAATCCGGCGCTGCAGACGATGGGCTCATTCAAAAGGGAAACTATCCCGATCTCGAGGGTTGGTATGAATCAGATCCAGATCCAACAGATGCTTGACCGCGTCGGTTATAAGTAGATTTCTGACAGCGGGTGTTATATTCCAGCGATCCATCGCCTCAAAGGACGAAGATCATGGCAAATTTGACGGAGCTGCTGGCGCAGAAAGCCGCACTCGAGAAACAGATTGCGCAAACTCAACGCGAAGAGCGGCAAACCGCCATTACTCAAATCAAGACGCTGATGGCCGAGTATGGCCTTGTGGCGGCGGACTTGAGTGCACGCGCGGCGAAGAAGGCACGCGTCGGCACCAAGGTCGCGGCCAAGTACCGCAACAAAGCTACTGGCGAAGCCTGGAGCGGGCGCGGTTTGCAGCCGCGTTGGCTCAAGGCTGCATTGGCCGCGGGCAGGAAACTGACTGACTTCGCCGTTTGAAGGCAGGCACCCTCACTCAAACCGCGATTCGGTCACACCAACCGTCACTGCACTGACGGACTTGAAACGCCAAGCGGCGACGGCCGCTCTCGCAGCTTCGTTCAAGCCTGAGTGGCTGCTTTTGGCGATGGCCGTGGATCCCACGCTGCCATCAGGTTGTACGTCGAAGATCACGAGCACCGATCCCTGACCCAGGCGGCGAATCAGGTGGCTGGGGAACGTCGGGTCGACACCGGACACCAGCACCAAGACGTTGGCCGCGGGCAGCAGCGCCGCGGCCGACTTGACCGGATCGCCGAGCGTCGACGCAGACGACGCAAGTTGTTGCATCGCGAGCGTCGTATCCAGTGCAGGCGCGGCGGGCGACACGGTGAGTGCGGGCGGCGGCAACACAATCTTGGCCGCGCGATCGGCCTGCATGACACACCGTGCCGCGGACTCGGAAGGCGCAGCTACCGCTGCCGTGAGTACCGCGCTCGCCCCGTTGCCCGGCTGCGGCGTTAAGACAGATGCCTGTGGTAGTGGCTGCGACGTTGTCGCCGGCGTGGTGACCGCCGTCGCCTTTCGTGGCTTGTCGGCGTGCATCCGGATCAATTCGTAGACCTTGTCGGCGTCTCGCTTGGCTCGTTCGGAGGGCGCCTCCGCGGTCGCGGGAGGACTGCTCTGTGCATGAACTCGCTCAGGTACTCCCAGGCAGGCAATCACAAGGCCAAGTGCCAAGATCGCCAGTCGCTGTCGATTGATCCGCGGGCGGGGAGTGGCGGGCGGAAGTTGCACACTGCAGGTGGGCATGGCAATCCTGTCGGCGCGTGGTGGACGGGCATCGAGTGCAGCGCCTGCACACTGCTTGTGGCGGCGTGCAAGAGCCCGCGGGCAGTGTCGGCATTGCCTTGAGCGGCAAGGGTGTGTAAGCCTCCCCGCGATCGTGAAAGACTGCATGCGCACTCTCTTTCGCTAGACTCGCTCGATGATTCCACCGGGCTTTGTTGCCGAATTGCTTTCGCGCGTCGACATCGCCGATGTGGTGGGCCGCCATGTGCACCTGAAAAAGGGCGGCGCCAATCTGATGGGCCTTTGCCCGTTTCATGGCGAAAAGTCTCCGAGTTTTTCGGTCAGCCCGAGCAAGCAGTTCTACTACTGCTTCGGCTGCGGCGCTTCGGGCGACGCGATTCGATTCATGACTGAGCACACCGGCGCGAGCTTTCGCGATGCGGTGGCGGATCTGGCACAGCAAGTCGGACTCACAGTGCCGGACGACTCGCGTACTGACCAAGAACGGCAGCACGCCGTCCAGGCCAAGGCCCGCCAGGCCACGCTGACCGATGTGCTGGCGCGTGCAGGTGAACACTACCGCGGGCAACTCAAGTCCAGCCCGCGGGCGGTCGACTACCTCAAAGGACGCGGCTTGACCGGGGAAGTCGCTTCACGCTTCGGCATTGGCTATGCGCCCGAGGGCTGGCGGCCACTGGCCAGCGCCTTCGCGAAGTACGACGACCCGCTGCTGATCGAGGCGGGCCTGGTTATCGTGCACGGCGAATCCGATGCGCATCAGAAGCGCTATGACCGCTTTCGCGACCGCATCATGTTCCCGATCCGTTCGGTGCAGGGAGAGACGATCGGCTTTGGTGGCCGCGTACTCGATCGCAGCGAGCCCAAGTACCTCAATTCGCCCGAGACACCGCTGTTTGTCAAGGGTCGCGAGTTGTACGGATTGTTCGAGTCGCGAGGCGGCATGCGCACGCGCGGCTACGCACTGGTCGTCGAAGGCTACATGGACGTCGTGGCCCTTGCGCAATCGGGGTTCGACAATGCGGTGGCCACGCTGGGTACCGCATGCACCGATGAGCATGTGCGCAAGCTGTTCCGTTTCACCGAGTCGGTGGTTTTCAGCTTCGACGGCGACGCCGCAGGACAGCGTGCGGCGACTCGCGCCCTTGAAGCCGCGCTGCCGCATGTCACAGACCTGCGGTCGATACGCTTCTTGTTCCTCCCACCCGAGCACGACCCCGACTCGTTCGTCAGGGCCGAGGGCGCTGCCGCGTTCGAACGTTTGGTCGCACGAGCCGCACCGCTGTCACGCCAACTGGTCCAGGTGGCGCGCGACGACTGTGACCTTGGCACGCCCGAAGGACGGGCGCGCTTTATCACGCAGGCCAAGCCGCTATGGGGTGCACTGCCAGAGGGCGCCTTGAAGCGCCAGATGCTGGCCGAAATTACCCGCATCGCGGGGCTACCGGAAGGTGAGTTGCAAGCTCAATGGGCGACGCCTTCAGTCGAGCGCGCACCGGCTGGACACGGCGCGCGCAGCGCGACAGGCCGAGCGCCGGCACGCGGAGGCAGCCATGCCACGACGCGCCACGCACCACGACGACCGGAGGACCGTATCGTGCAATTGCTGCTCACGCAGTCCACCTGGTGGGATCGGCTCACCGCCGAGGATCATGATCTGTTGCATGGCCTGCCGGCGCCGTATGGCGAGCTGATTGCCTGGTTGGAGAGCGACCTGACAGAGCATGGCCCGCGCCCTTGGGCGGCGCTGCGGGCGGCGCTGGGAGCCAATCAGCTGTTGCAAGACGCAGTCGCTAATTGGGCTGGCGACAGCGACAGCGAAGATGACTTCTCGGACCTGCGCCGCCTGCTCGACGGCCGCCTGCTGGAAGCACTCGCAGAGCAGCAGCGTGAATTGGCGCACGCCGTGACGGGGGATCCTGCGGCGCGGGAGACTTTTCAGCGTCTCTTCGAGCGCATGCGTCAGCTTAAGCAGCGCCTTGGCCCGGGGGGTGAGTCTTCGCCGTGACGCGCTGCCTTTGACGCTGGGCACGGCTTCGACGATAATTAGCGGTTTGTTGTTGCGACGGCAAGAGTAACAGCAGCACCTCCGGGCCCCGGCCACCCGCGACACGGGTACACAAACAGGCCAACCTCACCCGCAAGGACTGCCCCGCCAATACGTAACTCCAGCTTGCCCGCTGGACGTGCCCGACCTGCCCGATCGGTTCAGCCGCAGCATGTCGCGCTGCCTGCCACGCGACCTTCAGCGACTGCTGCCGTGTCGAGTCAGGCTGGTCGTTCGGCGTGCAGACAATGCCAATCACCGAGAGTCGCTCCGAGACCGCCAGCGAGGATCCGCATGACCGCCAAGAAGACCGCCACCAAACCCGTCCCGCCCGCCAAGGCCGCCGTCAAGCCCGTTCAGGGCGGCACGCCTGCTGCCAAGAAGGCAGCCGCCAAGCCGATGCCGCCCAAACCAATGGCCAAGACGGCCGCCACCAAGCCGGCGACCCAGGCCGCGGCCAGGGCAGCCGAAGACCTGAAGATCAAGAAGGGTGCCAAAGCCAAGACGGGCCCGGTGAGCAAGAAGGAAGACGTGCGCGATGAAGACTTTGTCGACGTCGAAGCCGATGTCGATGGCGAAGTCGTCGACGAGAGCGAAAGCAAGGCCAAGGCCAAGCCACTGCGCATGAAAGTGTCGCGCGCCAAGGAGCGCGCGCTGATGCGCGAATTCGGTCTGGACGAGACGCAACTCACCGAAGAAGAAGTTGCCAAGCGCCGTCATGAGCTGAAGACGCTCATCAAGATGGGCAAGACGCGCGGTTTCCTGACGCACCAGGAGATCAACGATCACCTGCCCGAGAAGCTGGTCGACAACGAGATTCTCGAAGCTATCGTGTCGATGTTGAACGACATGGGCATCGCGGTTTACGAGCAAGCGCCTGATGCGGCCACGCTGCTGATTGCGGGCGGCTCGACGACCACCGCCACTGAAGAAGAGGCCGAAGAGGCCGCCGAGGCGGCACTGTCGACGGTCGATTCCGAGTTCGGCCGAACCACCGACCCCGTGCGTATGTACATGCGCGAAATGGGCACGGTCGAGCTTTTGACGCGCGAGGGCGAAATCGAGATCGCCAAGCGCATCGAGGGCGGCCTGCAATACATGATGCAGGCGATCAGCGCCTCGCCAACCACCATCGCCGAGATTCTGGCAGTGGCGGCAAAGATTCGAGCCGGTGAAATGACGATTTCTGAAGCCGTCGACGGTTTCGTGGCCGAAGACGAAGCCGACGACTATGTGGCCGAGGAAGACTTCGACGAGTTCGACGAAGAGGACGACGACGATGGCCAGGGCGGCAGCAAGGCGCTGACCAAGAAGCTCGAAGAGCTGAAGAACGCCGCACTGGTGAAGTTCGATGCGCTGCTCACGCACTTCGACAAGATGCGCAAGTCGTACGAGAAGGACGGCTACCAGTCGCCGTCGTACAACCGCGCGCAGATGGCGGTCAGCGCCGAAATCATGAGCATTCGCTTCACGGTCAAGACGATCGAGCGTCTTTGCCACATCCTGCGCTCGCAGGTCGATGACGTTCGCCGCTACGAACGCGAATTGCGCAAGATCGTGGTCGACAAGTGCGGCATGCCGCAAGAGCACTTCATCAAGACATTCCCGCCCAACTCAATGAATCTGAAGTGGGCCGAGAAGGAAGTTTCCACCGGCAAGGCCTACAGCACCGTGTTGGCGCGCAATCTGCCCGCCGTGCAGGAGCTGCAGCAGAAGCTGATTGATCTGCAGTCCCGCGCCGTGGTCCCGATCGACGACTTGAAGCAGATCAACAAGAAGATGAACGCGGGAGAAAAGTCCTCGCGTGATGCCAAGAAGGAGATGATCGAGGCCAACCTGCGGCTGGTGATCTCGATTGCCAAGAAGTACACCAACCGCGGCCTGCAGTTCCTCGACCTGATTCAGGAAGGCAACATCGGGTTGATGAAGGCGGTCGACAAGTTCGAATACCGCCGCGGCTACAAGTTCTCGACCTACGCGACCTGGTGGATTCGCCAGGCCATCACGCGCTCGATCGCCGACCAGGCGCGCACGATCCGCATCCCCGTGCACATGATCGAGACCATCAACAAGATGAACCGCATCTCGCGCCAGCATCTGCAGGAGTTCGGCTTCGAGCCCGACGCGCCGACCCTGGCCGAGAAGATGGAGATCCCCGAGGATAAGATCCGCAAGATCATGAAGATTGCGAAGGAACCGATCTCGATGGAGACACCGATCGGCGACGACGACGACTCGCACCTGGGCGACTTCATTGAGGACACCAATAACGTGGCGCCGGTGGATGCCGCCATGCAGGCCGGCCTGCGCGACGTGGTCAAGGATATTCTGGACAGCCTGACGCCGCGCGAGGCCAAAGTGCTGCGCATGCGCTTCGGCATCGAGATGAGCACCGACCACACGCTGGAGGAGGTTGGCAAGCAGTTCGACGTCACGCGCGAGCGGATCCGCCAGATCGAAGCCAAGGCGATCCGCAAGTTAAAGCACCCCAGCCGCTCAGACAAGCTCAGGACTTACCTCGACAACCTCTGACGCGGTATGACCCGCATCGCCGAACGGACAGTGTTGTTTGCCGACCTGCGCGGCAGCACGTCGCTGTTCGAGCGGCTCGGCAACGCAGAGGCCACCTCGGTGATCACGCACACCGTGACCGAGCTGGCCAAGAGCGTGGCAGAGCGCGGTGGCCAGGTGGTCAAGACCCTGGGTGACGGCCTGATGGCCGTGTTCGAAGCCTCAGAGCCTGCCGCCCAGGCTGCTGGCCAGATGCAGGAAACACTCGAGAGACTGGTTACCCGCGGCAACGAGCGCGGAGCCTCTGCGGGCCTGCGTGCGTTGCGCCTACAGGTGGCGCTGGCGCGCGGCGAGATCGTCGAGATGGGCGGTGACTGTTTCGGCGACGCGGTCAACGTCGCGGCGCGTCTGCTCGATCATGCGGGCGACAACGAAACCCTGCTGACGGACGAAGTGTTTGCCGGCCTGCCGCGTGAGCAGCAGCTGCGTTTTCGCAGCCTTGACTGGATGCACCTGCGCGGCCGCACCGAGCCAGTCCATGTTCACCTGCTTGGCGGCAGGCGCCCAAGCACCGATGCGGTGGCCACAGCTTTCGGTGCAGTCGCACCTTCGGCCGAACCCGACGGCATCCGCTTGGTCTGGCAAAGGGCGAACCGCGTTTATTCCTGCCTGCGCATGCCGGTGGTTCTCGGGCGCAGCCCGCAGACTGCGTTCTGTGTCGACGACTCACGCGTCTCGCGCCAGCATGCGCGCCTGGATTGGCATGGTGGCGTGTTCTCGCTGGCTGATCTCAGCTACAACGGCACCTACGTTCGCTTTGCCAGCGAAGAAGAAGTCGTCAGTCTGCGACGGGGTACCTGCACCTTGCACGGAAGCGGTGTGATCGGACTCGGCGGCTCGCCGGCCGATCCGACCTCCGCCACCGTGCGCTTTGAGGTCGTGCATCTGGCCGACACCCAGCCCCACGATCCCGCCGATCTGGAGTGATTGCGCGTCGCGCGGGTAGTGTGGCGGGCATGGCTGACAATGCGCGGCCATGAGTTACCAACCCGAACCCACCCTGCCCCATGGCACCCCGCAGTGCACGGCCGTGCTGTTGGTCAACCTGGGCACGCCCGACGCAGCGACGCCCGCAGCGGTTCGCCGTTACCTGCGTGAATTCCTCAGCGATCCACGCGTGGTCGAGATCCCACGCGTCCTGTGGTGGTTGATCCTGCACGCCGTCGTCCTGCGCGTGCGACCAGCGAAGTCGGCGGCGAAGTACGCGCGCATCTGGACGGCAGAGGGTTCGCCGCTGTCCATCTGGACAACCAAGCAAGCCGCGCTGCTCAAGGGCTATCTGGGCGAACGCGGCCATCCACCCTCGGCGCTGCAGGTGCGCCATGCCATGCGCTACGGCAACCCATCGATCACCCAGGTCCTCGACGAGCTCAAGGCCGACAACACGACGCGCATTCTGGTGCTGCCGCTGTACCCCCAGTATGCGGCAGCCACTACGGCCAGTGTCAACGACGCGGTGATGGCGTGGATGGTTCGGCAGCGGCGCCAGCCGGAACTGCGGCTGGTGAGCCACTACCACGACGACGCCGGCTACATCGACGCGCTGGTGCAGCGTGTGCGCAGCCATTGGATGACACATGGACGCGGCGAGCGCCTCGTGCTGAGCTTTCACGGCGTGCCGGAGCGCTCGCTGAAACTGGGTGACCCGTACCACTGCGAGTGCCATGTCACCGCGCGCATGCTCGGCGAACGCTTGGGCCTGGCCACGGGCGAGTTGCAAGTGACTTTTCAGAGCCGTTTTGGCAGAGCCAAGTGGCTGACGCCCTACACCGAGCCCACGCTCGTGAGCCTGGCGGCGCAGGGCATCAAACGCGTTGACGTGATGTGCCCGGGATTCGCTGCCGACTGCCTGGAGACGCTGGAAGAGATTGACCAGGAAACGCGCGCGGCCTTCATGGCCGCGGGCGGGCATGCCTTTCACTACATCCCGTGCCTCAACGATCAGCACGAATGGATCGCCGCGCTGTCCGCGATCGCATTGCGTCACTTGCAAGGCTGGCCGACGAGCAGCGAACCCGCTGCCAACGAACTCTCAGCGCAACGCAACCGCGCGCTGGCGATGGGCGCTGGAAGCTGACCCTGCGGTCAGCCTGCGCTGCGCAGGCGACGCCTCAGGGCAGCCAGTCGTGGCAGCACCAACACCGCGAGTGACACGGTCAGCAGAAACGCCGACATCGGCCGCTCCAGAAAGACTGTCCAGTGGCCTTCACCGATCGACAGCGCATTGCGCATCTGCGCCTCAGCCAACGGACCGAGGATGAGGCCGACGATCACCGGTGCGGTCGGGAAATCGAAGCGCCGCATCAGCACGCCCAGCAGCCCGACGCCGTACATAAGGTAGAGGTCGAACGCGCTCTGGCGCATGCCGTAGACGCCGACCGTGGCGAAGATCAGGATGCCGGCATACAGCTGCGGGCGCGGGATCTTCAGCAGCTTGACCCACAAACCCACCAGCGGCAGGTTCAACACCAGCAGCATCACATTGCCTATGTACAACGAGGCGATCAGCGCCCAGACCAGACCGGACGAGGTCTGGAACAACTGCGGGCCGGCATTGATGCCGTAGTTCTGCAGCGCAGACAGCAGGATGGCCGCGGTCACTGACGTCGGTATCCCCAGGGTCAGCAGAGGCACCAGCGTAGCGGTGACCGCGGCATTGTTGGCAGCCTCGGGCCCGGCCACGCCCTCGATCGCACCCGTTGTCCCGAACTCGCTCTGGTGCTTGGACAGCTTGCGTTCAGTGGCGTAGCTGACGAAGGTCGGAATCTCCGAGCCACCCGCCGGGATAGTGCCGAACGGAAAGCCGATCGCCGTACCGCGCAACCAGGCCGGCCAGGAACGCCGCCACTCGCTGCGCGTCATGTGCACCTTGCCCAAGGTATTCATCTGCGCCGTCAAGCGCCCTTCGTAGAGCGCGGTGTACAGGGTCTCGCCGACGGCGAACAGGCCGACCGCGATCAGCACAACCTCGAGGCCGTCGAAGAACTCCGGAATTCCGCCCGTGTAGCGGGTGGCGCCGCTGATCTGGTCAATGCCCACCAAGCCCATGCCAATGCCCAGGAACAGCGCCGTCATGCCGCGCAGCACGCTCTTGCCGAGCACCGCGCTGACGGTCGTGAACGCCAACAGCATCAGGCAGAAGTACTCCGGCGGGCCCAGCAGGACCGCGTAGTTGGCGACAATGGGCGCGAACAGCGTGACGAGAATGGTTGCGATCGTGCCGGCAACAAACGAGCCAATCGCTGAGGTGGCCAATGCCGCGCCGGCGCGGCCACTCTTGGCCATCTTGAAGCCTTCGAGCGCGGTCACCATGGTGCCGGTCTCGCCCGGCGTGTTGAGCAGGATCGAGGTCGTCGAGCCGCCGTACATGGCGCCGTAGTAAATGCCGGCGAAAAATATCATTGACGCGGTGGGCTCGACCTGCGCCGTGATCGGCAGCAGCATGGCCACGGTCACTGCGGGGCCGAGCCCGGGTAAGACGCCGATGGCCGTGCCAAGCGCGCAGCCGATGAAGGCCCACATCAGGTTGATCGGCGTTCCGGCGGTGGCAAAACCGCCGGCGAGCAAGTTCAGAATGTCGCCCATCGCCTATGCGGCCCGCCTCAGATCCAGCCCGTGGCCGTCAGGCCGGGCAAGTTGATCGCCAGCACCTTGGTGAACAACCAGAATGCCGGTGCCGCAATCAGCATGCCGGTCACAGCGTCGATCAGGGTCTGGCGTGGGCCACCCGCCGGGCGTCCTTCGGACAAACGCAGGCCGCGCACGGCCAGCGTGAAACACAGCGCACAACTGAGTACGAAGCCGGCGCTGGTGAGCAAGGCGGCATTGGCCAGGATGCCAGCCGACACCCAGGCCATCGCCCGCCAGTCGCCGCGCGCGGCGCCGGAACCCTGCTCGAGATCGCGGAACCCGCCGCTGCGCGCATGCCAGATCAGCAACGCGCCACACAGCAGCAGCACACTCGCGACGACCCACGGCAACACGGCCGGTCCGACGCCGGAGTAACCGATGCCGGCGGGCAGCGACGTGGCGCCCCAGGCCAGAACCCCACCGATCACGAGCGCCCCGACGCCAATCAGCGTCTGATAGGTCGCAGAGGCCGACGAGTGGCTCACGCGATCCGGCTCAGATCATGCCGGACTTGACCATCGTCGCGCGCAGGCTGGCGAACTCGGAGTCGACGAAGTCCTCGAAGGGCTTGCCCGACATCAATGCCGGGGTCCAGTTGTTCTTCTCCAAGGCCTCGGTCCATGCCTTGGACTTGGTCGCCGCGATCACCAGATCGGTCAAGGCTTTGCGCTGCGCGTCGGTGATGCCTGGGGCCGCATAAACACCGCGCCAGTTGCCGATCACGACATTGATGCCCTGCTCCTTCAACGTCGGGATCGCAATGCCCTTCAGGCGCACCTCGGACGTGACACCGATCGGCTTCATCTTGCCGGCCACGATGTACTGCTGGAACTCGCTGTAGCCGCTGCCACCGACCGTGACGTTGCCGCCCAGAATGGCGGCGGTGGCCTCGCCGCCGCCACGGAAGGGCACATAGTTGATCTTGGATGCATCCACGCCCACCTCGCGCGCAATCATGGCCGCAGCGATGTGCTCGGTGGAGCCGCGCGAACCGCCACCCCACTTGACACTGGCCGGATCTTTCTTCATCGCCTCGACCACGTCCTTCATGGTCTTGAAGGGCGAACTCTCGGGTAGCACGAAGACGTTGTACTCGCTGGTCAGGCGGGCGATCGGCGTCGCCTGGGTGATCGTCACCGGTGGCTTGGCGGTGATGATGCCGCCCAGCATCACGGCGCCCATCACCATCAGCGCGTTCGGATCACCCTTGGCCGAGTTCACGAACTGCGCCAGGCCAATCGCGCCCGCGGCGCCGCCCTTGTTCTCAAAGGTCATTGACGAAGCCAGGCCGGCGTCCTGCAGGGCCTTGCCGAGTGCGCGCCCGGTCGTGTCCCAGCCGCCGCCCGGATTGGCAGGGATCATCATCTTCAGGTTGGCAGCGGCGCGCGCTGTGAGCGGCAATGTACCGGCGGCGGCCAGAGCGGCCAGGGTTTTCAAAAAGGTGTCGCGACGCATGGCAATCTCTCCTGGAATCATGTGTGGGGTCCACGCCAATCATGCCGCACAGTCGCACCGTCGGTCGGTGGCAATCACCTAGGACAAGTGCGGATGCCCGACTGTCGATAATCGACCCCATGTCGACTCCGCCCAACCGTGCGCGCCTGGACAAGTGGTTGTGGGCTGCACGCTTTTTCAAAACCCGATCGCTGGCGACCGAGGCGGTCGATCGTGGCCGCGTCAGCGTCAACGGCCAGCCAGCCAAGCCGGCACGCGAGTTGCACCCCGGCGACACGCTGATGCTGCGTCATGAGGATGGCCTGCAGCGAACATTGGTCGTGAAGGGCCTGTCGAACCTGCGGGGGCCTGCGCCCCAGGCGCAGGCACTCTACGAAGAGACTGCCGACAGTCTGGCGGCGCGCCAGCGAGCCGCTGACGCCAGGCGGTTGACGCCCGAGCCGGCGCAGAGCATTGAACAGGGCCGGCCGACCAAGCGCGACCGGCGCGAGCTGGAGCGCAATCAGGTGCAGTGGCAGCGCTGGAGCGCCTCGGTCGACGACGACAGCCGGTGACCCGGCTTGGCAGCCCGGACTGCAAGGCAGACCCGGTCCAATGCCCCTCTTGAAGCCGCAGGAATGATCCCCAACTGTCTGGTCAACGTTTATTGCCCTGACGCGCGACCATGTGCCCAACGGAGAGCGAACCCACCACCAGCGCATCGGCAGCGCCCCCCGAAGGGGCCACCGATGTGCAGCCTGAATCCAATGCCGAGACTCAATTGACTGAGCTGCAGGCCCGGTTCAGCGAGATCAACGACGCCTTTCTGCGCGCCCGTGCCGAAGCCGAGAACACCCGGCGCCGAGCCGACGAGGAGATATCCAAGGCACGCAAGTACGCGGTCGAGTCCTTTGCCGAGAGCCTGCTGCCGGTGATGGACAGCCTGCAGGCGGCCATCGCCCAGCCCGATGCCGCGACGGCCCAGGTGCTCGAAGGCGTTCACGCCACGCTGCGCCAATTGGCGTCGGCGCTCGAACGCAACAAGGTGATCGAGATCGCGCCTCCGGCGGGCACCAAGTTCGACCCCGGTCAGCATCAGGCCATCAGCGTGGTCCCCGCCGAGCAAGAAGCGAACACCGTCGTGGCCGTGCTGCAGAAGGGCTACCTGATCAGCGACCGCGTGCTGCGGCCCGCATTGGTGACGGTCGCCGCACCGAAGTAATGACGCAGTGACGCGGATGCTGGCTTGAAAGCCGCGACGTTGTCCACAACTCAAAGACAACCGGATTTCTCTTTCAGGAGCACAGAACATGGGCAAGATCATCGGCATCGACCTGGGCACGACCAACTCGTGCGTGGCCATCATGGAGGGCAACAGCACCAAGGTGATCGAGAACAGCGAGGGTGCGCGCACCACGCCATCGATCATTGCCTACCAGGATGACGGCGAGATCCTGGTCGGCGCCTCGGCCAAGCGCCAGGCCGTCACCAACCCGAGGAACACGCTTTACGCCGTCAAGCGGCTGATCGGACGCAAGTTCACCGAAAAGGAAGTGCAGAAGGACATCGACCTGATGCCCTACACCATCGCTGCCGCCGACAACGGCGACGCCTGGGTTGAGGTGCGGGGCAAGAAGCTGGCGCCACCGCAGGTCAGCGCCGAAGTGCTGCGCAAGATGAAGAAGACGGCTGAGGATTACCTCGGCGAAGAGGTGACCGAGGCCGTGATCACGGTGCCGGCCTACTTCAACGACAGCCAACGCCAGGCGACCAAGGACGCCGGCCGGATCGCGGGATTGGATGTCAAGCGCATCATCAACGAGCCGACCGCCGCGGCGCTGGCCTTCGGCCTGGACAAGCATGGCAAGGGCGACCGCAAGATCGCGGTCTACGACCTCGGTGGCGGCACCTTCGACATCTCGATCATCGAGATCGCCGATGTCGACGGCGAGATGCAGTTCGAGGTGCTGTCGACCAATGGCGACACTTTTCTCGGCGGCGAAGACTTCGACCAGCGCATCATCGACTACATCGTCACCGAGTTCAAGAAGGACCAGGGCGTCGACCTGACCAAGGACGTGCTGGCGCTGCAGCGTCTGAAGGAAGCCGCTGAGAAGGCCAAGATCGAACTCTCCAATAGCACGCAGACCGACGTCAACCTGCCCTACATCACGGCTGATGCGTCGGGCCCGCGGCACCTGAACATCAAGCTCACGCGCGCCAAGCTCGAGTCGCTGGTCGACGAGCTGATCGAGCGCACCATCGAGCCCTGCCGCATCGCGGTCAAGGACGCCGAGGTGAAGCTCGGTGACATCGACGACATCATCCTCGTGGGCGGCATGACGCGCATGCCCAAGGTGCAGGAGAAGGTCAAGGCGTTCTTCGGCAAGGATCCGCGCAAGGACGTCAACCCGGACGAAGCCGTCGCCGTGGGCGCGGCGATCCAGGGCCAGGTGCTGGGCGGCGAACGCAAGGACGTGCTGCTGCTCGACGTGACGCCGCTGTCGCTGGGCATCGAGACGTTGGGCGGCGTGATGACCAAGATGATCAAGAAGAACACGACGATTCCGACCAAGTTCGCGCAAGTGTTCAGCACTGCCGACGACAACCAACCGGCAGTGACGATCAAGGTCTACCAGGGCGAACGCGAGATAGCTGCGGGCAACAAGTCGCTCGGCGAGTTCAACCTCGAAGGCATTCCGCCGGCTGCACGCGGCCTGCCGCAGATCGAGGTCGCGTTCGACATCGACGCCAACGGCATCCTGCATGTGCACGCCAAGGACAAGGGCACCGGCAAGGAGAACAAGATCACCATCAAGGCCAATTCGGGCCTCTCGGAAGACGAGATCCAGGCGATGGTCAAGGACGCCGAACTGAACGCGGCCGAGGACCACAAGAAGCTCGAACTGGTGCAGGCACGCAACCACGCTGACGCCATGATGCACAGCGTGACCAAGAGCCTGGCCGAGCATGGCAAGGAACTCAATGACGAGGAGAAGGCCAAGATCGAGGCGGCCGTCAAGGAGGTCGAGGAAGCGTTGAAGGGCGACGACAAGGCGACGATAGAAACCAAGACCGACGCCATGATGGTCGCCAGTCAGAAACTGTCGGAGAAGATGTACGCCGAGGTGCAGAAGGCTGCCGCAGCCCAGGGGGCAAGCGCGGGGGAGCCACCGCAGCCGGCTGCCGCCAAGGCCGATGCCGCGACCGACGACAACGTCGTCGACGCCGACTTCAAGGAAGTCAAGAAGTGATGTGCCGAACAGCCCGGCGGCTCCACTGCGAGCCACCGGGAGGTAGCTCGCATGGGCTGCTGTGATCGTTCGCCGCGTTCGAGCCGACACGATGCCCGTGCCACTCGCCGCGGCGCTTCCGCTTGAAGAGTTCTAAGAACACCCCATGGCAAAGCGCGACTACTACGACATTCTCGGTGTGCCGAAAAACGCCACCGAGGACGACATCAAGAAGGCCTACCGCAAGCTGGCCATGAAGCACCACCCTGACCGCAACCAGGGTGACGGCGCCAAGAAGTCCGAGGAGAAATTCAAGGAGGGCAAGGAGGCCTACGAGATGCTCTCCGACGCGCAAAAGCGCGCTGCCTATGACCAGTATGGCCATGCCGGTGTCGACCCGAACATGGGTGGCTTTCGCGGCGCCCCGGGACAAGAGGGATTTGGCGGCTTTGCCGAGGCCTTCGGCGACATCTTCGGCGACATCTTCGGCGGGCCTGCGGGCGCTGCCGGAGGCCGACGTGGCGGGCAGCAGGTTTTCCGTGGCGCCGACCTGTCCTATGCACTGGAGATCACTCTCGAAGAGGCGGCGAACGGCAAAGACACCCAGATCCGCATTCCAGGCTGGGAGAACTGCGAGACCTGCCACGGTACGGGCGCCAAGGTCGGCACCAGTGCCAAGGCCTGCCCACAGTGCAATGGCAACGGCACCGTGCACTTGCGCCAGGGCTTCTTCAGCATCCAGCAGACCTGCCCGCAATGCCGCGGAGCGGGCAAGATCATTCCCGAGCCCTGCACGACCTGCCACGGCGCGGGCAAGTTGAAGAAGCAGAAGACGCTTGAAGTCAAAATTCCGGCCGGCATCAACGAGGGCATGCGCATTCGCTCGGCCGGCAACGGCGAGCCCGGCAGCAACGGCGGGCCCTCGGGTGACCTCTATATTGAGATCCGCGTCGCCCAACACGGCATCTTTGAGCGCGACGGCGACGACCTGCACTGCACGGTGCCAGTGGGCCTGACCACGGTGGCGCTGGGCGGTGCGATCGAGGTGCCGACGCTGGCCGGCAGAGTCGAGATCGAATTGCCCGAGGGCACGCAACACGGCAAGACCTTCCGCCTGCGCGGCAAAGGCATCAAGGGCCTGCGCTCGAGCTACCCCGGCGACCTGTACTGTCACGTCTCGGTCGAGACACCGATCAAGCTCACCGAGCCGCAGAAGAAGCTGCTGCGCGAACTCGACGAGTCACTGAAGAGTGGTGGTGAACGCCACTCGCCGGACGCCAAGAGCTGGACCGACCGGGTCAAGGACCTGTTCAAGTAGCGGCGAATGCGGCCCGCGCAAGGCGGGCCCGGCACCATGTCAGAACAGAGTCGATTGAGCCTCGGCCAGCGCGCCGCAGGCGGGCCGCTGAAATTGGGTCAGGTCCAGCGCAATGCGCTCACGAGCCAGACCGAGCCGCAGTGTCGATTTCTGAAAGCGCTGCGCCAGCAGTTGGGCCCACACGCCCTGCCCGCTCATGCGCTGGCCGAAGCGGCTGTCGTTGTCGCGTCCGCCACGCAGGTCGCGAACGCGCGCCATCACCCGCGCAGCGCGCTGCGGAAAGTGGGTTTGCAGCCACTGCTGGAACAGTGGGTTGCCTTCCCATGGCGGCCGCAACACGGTCGAGAAGGCCGTCGTCGCGCCGGCATCGCGGGACCGCTCGAGGATGCCTTCGAGTTCGGGTTCGTTGAGAAACGGGATCACCGGCGAGACGCTCACGCCCACCGGAATGCCGGCCTTGGCGAGCCGCTCGATCGTCTGCAGGCGTCGTGCCGGTGCAGTGGCGCGGGGTTCCATCACACGGGCAAGTTGTGCGTCGAGGGTGGGAATCGACACGTACACCGCCGCCAGCCTGTCGTGAGCCAGGGGGGTCAGCAGGTCGATGTCACGCTCGATGCCGGCTGACTTGGTGATGATCGAGAACGGATGCCGGAATTCGCCCAGGATCTCGATCACGGACCTGGTGATGCGCAGGCGCCGCTCTGCGGGCTGATAGGCGTCGGTGGCAGATCCGATGTTCAGCGGCAGCGGATCGTAGTTGGGAGCGCTGAGCGCCGCACGCAGGCGCTCGGCGGCATTGACCTTGGCGATGATCTTGGTTTCGAAGTCGAGCCCGGGCGACAGGTTGAGATAACTGTGCGTGGGCCGTGCGAAACAGTAGATGCAGCCATGCTCGCAGCCTCGATAGGGATTGATCGAGAGGTCGAACGGGATGTCAGGCGATTCGTTACCCGACAGCACTGCTGTCCGGTTAAAAGTCGAGCAGATTCAATTGGTTAGCCGCGTCGAGCATGTTGATCTGTAGAGCATCGGTCTGCAAGGCGCGTGAAATCTCGGTTTTCTCGAAGACCGAGATCGACAAGATCTGTAGACACGTGTAAAGCGCGGCATCGAGTTGAAGCTCCTTTTTGACGATGGCGATGAGCACGTAGGTGGCCACGGCGCACCAGACCTGCGTCTTTACGGCGTTCTCGCTGGTGCCCAGGAACTTCTTGATGCGCAGGTGCTGCTTGATCCACTTGAAGAACAGCTCGACCTGCCAACGGCTCTTGTACAGGGCGGCAATCGTCAGGGCCGGCAAGGCCGTGTTGTTGGTCAGAAAGATCAGCGTCTTGCCCGTCTCGGGGTCCTTGAATCGAATGCGCCGCAGATGCTCGGGATACTTCTTGGCCGAGTAGTGGCCGTCGAGCATCACCTGCTGGTCGCTGATGACGCCGGTGCTGCGATCGGTCGCAGCCGAGTAGACGCGGCGCGCGTCCATCGGCGACTTGGCACGTGTGACGAAGAAGGCACCGGCCTGAT
Source organism: Burkholderiales bacterium (assembly GCA_031389585.1). Classification (GTDB taxonomy): domain Bacteria; phylum Pseudomonadota; class Gammaproteobacteria; order Burkholderiales; family Burkholderiaceae_C; genus CADEEN01. The sequence continues at coordinate 56,004 of JANMSS010000027.1, forward strand.
GCAACGCATACAACCGCGCGAAGTCCACGTAGCCGCGATCCATCACGTAGAACGCACCAGCCTCGAAGCTCAGCATGTCCAGCACGTTCACGTCGTGCAGCTTGCCGTCGCTGATGTGGATGAACGCCGGAATGGCGCCACGCAGGTCCAGCAGCGTATGCAGCTTGATGGCCGCCTTGGTGGAGCGAAATGGCGCCCAGTCGAACAGGCT
>JANMSS010000106.1:0-5792 GCA_031389585.1 Burkholderiales bacterium
CCGAACCCCACGATTTACCCCACACGAAACCTGCGCTGCAGTGAGACCTGTTGGGGTGGACATGAGATGAACCGGCCAGCGAAGCTCCCATTGATCAGTCTATCAGTCGAGTAGTTTTCTTGACGTTCGGCGCACCTCCACCTCGACACGCGCAGTGCGTCTACCGTTGACCAAGTACTTCTGCCGGATCGAACTCGAACCCGGCGTAGTTGAAAGCCGCTGCCAGCTTCTCGCACTCCAGCGGCGTCGTGCCGTGTTGCCGCAGGACCGCGTGCCATCGAGACGCGACCGTCTGTTGGATTTGATCGATGATCGCCGTGGCTTGGACGAGCGAAAGCTTGAACTGCCCGTGCTGGGACAGCAGGTTGATGCGGTTCGCATACCGGTTGTACGTGCCGCAGGTCAGCGCAAGGTCGCGTTTCTCGATGCTGGTCAGTGGGTTGGGTGTCAGGTCATAGGCCGGCGACAGCTCCCACTTGGCGGTCGTTGCGATCAGTGCGTGGTTGCGAGGGTGGTCGTCGGTGTTCGAGATCAGGGCATTGAACACCATGCGTCGGAACAACTCTTCCAGGTCATGAGCCGAGCGCGCGCTGCGCCGCCGCAGCTCATCGGCAAGAAGCAAGTAAGACCACTTGGCACGGTCTCCGTGCGAGTCCTCAGCGCCCAATGCGGTCAGCCCGCTGACCATGCGATGACGCAGATATCCTTCGGCGGTCAGCGTGCGATCGAAGCGCTGCACGAGCAGCACGTCCTTGTCGCCCACCGTCTCGATGCGATGCCGGGCGACCCGCAGGCCGCACTCCTGCGCCAGCGCAAGCATTGCGCCCTCGACACGCGCGTTGTTCCATTTGTCGCTTCTGTCCGGAAACTTGGCAAGCCACAGGCCTTCGTGGTCCTCGACCACATTCTTCGGCCGCGCGCCGCCCATGGAGGTGCCCGGCTGCAGGAGTTCGAACAGCTGCTCTGGAACGCCCAGCTTGCCTGCAGCTTCGTCGTCCATGAATTGTTCGGCCGCCGCGAGCAGGGCATCCAGTTGGATAACCGGGTTGAACTTGCGCACGGGTGCAGGAGGCACCTTGTCGCGGCCGAAGGACAGGGCGCCTGCACGGTCCTGCGGCGAATGCAGCAGGTAGTCGACCTCGGTGAGATCGGTGCGCCCGGCGTGCTTTTCAATGATGCGACGGCCCCAGGCATCGGGTGAGGCGTCGCGCAGGGCTCCAAAGATGCCCTTGAGTTTCACCGTCAGTGTGCGGCGTGGTGCCAGCGGCAGCTCGTAGGGTTCCAGCGGGACCGCGTCCGCGCGCTGGAGGTAGGCCGGGCTGTAGACGAATGATCCCGTCGGCACCCCCTGCGGGAAATTCAGCTCGTAGAAGCCTGCCGTGACGACCTCCAACGACTGGGGCAGTTGAAGGTAGACGTAGGCGCGTTGGTCAGAACTCGCCATCGAGTCGCTCCTTGCGGTGACGAACCCGCTGCGGCAGGCGCGTGAGCTCCAGTCGCTTGCCTTCGTCGTCCCGTTCTGGGTCGACGAAGGCCTGGATCTCGGATTCCAGACCCATGGCCCACAGCACGGCCAGGGTCGCCCCAAGGCCGGTCTGCAGGTTTCCGGCTTCCACCGCTCGCGCCGTGTCGTAGCTGATGCCCGCCTTCGAGGCCAGCTCGCGCACGGTCAATCGGCGGCGCTTGCGGGCTAGGGCAAGGCGTTCACCGATGTGTTGCGCACCGTTCTTCACGGCGAACGGTGCGGTTTCGTTCAGCTGGAGTGGACGAGGCATGTTGATAGCAACTAAATACAATATTAGAACGGCTTCAGTCTACTTCACTGAGGATAGAAAATCAAATCTCAGAAAGCTGAAGACGTTCAAATAGCGCCTAAGAACGGTGTCAGAAGGCCCAATGGAAGACCCAACCGAAGGCTTTCAAGCTTGCGCTGCAGGCTGTCCCTGGTAGCCCTTGCGGGTGCCGGCATAGTTCGCTTATTATGCTCACGTTAGTAACGTGAACACAGTGAGCTGCTCATGAAATTCGATCTGATGCATTTCGCTCGAGACGGCGTGCTCGCCGGATCGCGACCCGGACAGGAGGCATTCCTGGCGATGTTGAAAGACACCGTCAACCCGTCGATGCCGGCCGTGGTCTTCCTTGACTTCGCTGGCGTGCAAGTGGCCACCGGGAGCTTTCTGCGCGAGAGCGTCGTGGCGTACCGGAACCACGTGCGGGACCAATTTCCGATGCTCTATCCGGTGATCGCCAACCCTAGCCAATCCGTTGTGGACGAACTGACGATGTTCCTGCAGTTATGCAACGACGCTTTCGTTGTCTGCGCATGCGACAAGAGCGACACCGTGCGCGATGCGCGCATTCTCGGCGTAGTGGACGGCAAGCAGCAAGACGCGCTGCGCGAGGTGTTGGAGAGGGTTGAGACGGACGCGCCGACCCTGGCAAAGACGACCCCTGATCAAAAACCGACGGTCTGGAACAACAGGTTGTCTGCCCTCGTCGCCAAAGGGCTACTGATGGAAGTCGGGAATGGCAAAACCAAGCGCTACCGCGCTGTGCTGGAAGGACTGACCCATGGGCGTTGATTTTCTAGAACGCACCGCGCCGAAGTTCCGGAAGGCGGTCAGCCGCGACGCCGAAGCAGTGGCGCGCATGGCGCGCGGCGTCTCCACCGCGGGTCACCGCCGGGTGGTGGTGGCGGACTGCGCCGACAACTCGGTGATCACCTCCGGTCTCGCGCTCGTTGTCCGAACCGATGGCGGGCAACTCCTGCTCATCGACGGGCTCCACGAAGTGGGACGCGTTCACTGCCCACCTCCCGATGTCTTGCTGAGCATTGAAGAGCTTGGGGGCTTCGCCGAGGGGTTTGTTGAGCACGTCAATCTGCTCGGAGGTACGTTCGATGTCGCTCTTCCGTAAGCAGCCCGCCGAGAAGTACAACTTTCCGGATGCGAAGCGCCTCTGGCATGCCGAGGGCGAGAAGACCCGATCTCTGGGCTGCATGACCTGCAGCTTCAAAGGCGACTGTGGTGGTCTGAGCGTGAGCGCGGGCTTCTACGACTGCAATTCGCTGTGCCGCTGTACCGACCCGAGTCGATGTACCAAGGTTTGTCCGAACAACAAGACTCAGCTCATCAGAAGCATGAAAGAGGTCAAGGGCCTGAACTTGGCGACCGTCCCTCGGGTCGCGGCTCTGAACGATGTGAGCTTGCCGCTGTCCGTCCCCATGCTCTACCACGCAAGCAAACGCGCCGGACTGTTCGGTGCCCCTGTGGTTGCGCTGTCGTTGTTCCTAATGCTGGACAAGAAGAGCGGTCAACTGAAGTATGGGTCGCCGCAGGCACTGCGCTCGGCGTTCAAGCTCGCGCCGGAGGCGCACGTGATCTTGAGCGGCACGCATACGGATCCGTCGCTTGAGCGCGTCTGGGGACTCGCGGACAGGAAAGCGTTCCTACGATCGTTGGCTGGGCTCGGCATCGATTTGTTGACCACGCCCAACTACAGCTTGTTCTGCGACAACCCTCGGCTCGACGATCTGCACAGCATGAAGCGAATCGCGATCACGTACTCGGAAGCACTTCAAGCTGGCTTGGCCACGGCGCTTCATGTTAATGCCCGCACGGAACACGACTACGAGCGCTGGGCGCAGTTCGTCGGTGAACGCGAGGAGATCCAGTGGTTGTGCCTTGAGTTCGGTACCGGTGCTGGCCGTCAGTCGAGAATCGATTTTCATATTCGACAGATCAACGCTGTGGCGCAATATGTTTCGCGCCCGCTTCGACTGATCATTAGAGGCGGCGCCGGCGAGTTGCCCAACTTGCTTCCGAACTTCGAGCGAATCACGGTGATCGACACCAGCGCGTTCGTCAAAACTCAGCGCCGGCAGCGCGCGGCGATCGTTCAGGGAAAGCTGAGGTGGGAGTCATCACCGACGACCAAGGACGAATTTCTCGACGCGCTGTTGGCGCACAACGTCAATACGGTTGCCGAAAGCATGAACCTCGCTCAATGAAGGAGCGATGCCTGAAGCGGAGCGCAGACCACGCTCGCCATGAAGCCCTGAACAGAGGGGCGCTGCAGAGTTGTCGATGCCACCAGACTGGGACCGGCACCCGAGATGGTCAATGCGTGGTCGTCGGAGCGGAATCTCAGCTCAGCGTTCAGCGCTGCCAGGCCGACGAAGAGTGCGTTGAAACCCAGGCCGTGGCCTGATTTGCGTCCGTAGCGCGAGTGACCGTTCTCGAGTGCCAGGCGAAGTGCCGTGCCTGCGTCGGCAAGTGCGGCGTAGTCCGGGTGTGATCGCAGGCTGTTCAATACGCCGACGCCGCTGTCGCCCACAGCAAACTCGAAGCGAGCAGGTGAGGCCGAGAAAGCGACGATCCCGTCCTCGGCGCGTTGGCTGTGCAGATGGACGTTCTCCTCAATCTCGATCAGAGCACCAATGAGAGCCCTGGCTTCGGTTGGCTCGAGTCCAGCCTGCCCGGCGGCAATCCGCGCCTTGAGACAGAAGTCGTCCCAGGGTAGACCCGCCTGTGAGCGATGCGCAGTGGCAAGGAATCCGACGCTTCGTCCAGTTCGCGCGTCATCCAGGTAGATCGGACGTCCCCGCCGACTCGGTTCCAGCGCCTGGTGCAGAGCCAGAACCCGTTTGAACTGAGGCAGTTGACCCAGGGAGGGAACGAGTGGGCGGTCGGATCGGGCGTACAGATAGAGTTCGATCAGGGGACCGATATCGTTGACCGACAGCATCGGCAGCACTGACGAAGCGTCGACTCTGCCTCGCTGTACGCCAAGCGCAAAATCATCAAGGATTTGAAATGTCAGCTCCTGTTTGACCGGCTCCCTCACAAGCGCTCCCTCTCGCTCTTCTGCTGCCCAGCATGCCACAAGCCGCTGCGATGCAGAGGCATGGCAATAAGAAGGCGCGTAGGCCACGCGCGCAGCCATGGGGAGTGAGCCGACGGTCGGTCTTGGCTACAACAGCGACTGCCGGTCTGTCACGCCGGCCATATGTTGGTGGCGATTCGCGCCCCAACAACTCGTCACAACGCGAAGGGGTTGCAAACAGCGAACTGACGAGTAGGCTGCGCTTCTGGGGTGGCTCTGACATGCGAAAAACCATCTTCTTCACATTCGTTGTCATCGGTGCAGCCATCGGCCTGGCCTCAGCCTTGGAAGACGAATGGGGTGTGAGGGCTGTGATGATGACTATCGGTGCCGTCACAGGTGCAGCGATTGGCGGTGCGAATTCGGGCATCGCGGCTCGCGGCAGGATGAAACAGGAGTTCGACATCGCGGCGATGCCCGGACTGGGCATGACGCCGACAGACACGATGGACAACTACTGGCGCGACAAGGGTCGGCCGCCGTTGACCAGTGCACTTGAGCCGGAGCATGGGCGACATCAATTCGACCCAGACAAGCTGTAGAACCAGCTACTTCTTGCGGATCAGGTCCTTGACGATATCGCTGGCGTTGTCGATGGACGCGCTCGTGTCTCCAGCAACCTGTTTGCCCGCCTGCTTCAGCAGTGACTTCCGCGACTGAAGCGTGCCGTCGGGCGCCTTGACGACCTCGGTCCTCGCATCGACGGCAGCCGAATCTGATCTGACTTGCTGCCGGATGTCGACACCAATTGCTTGAATGTCGGCGCGCAGACTTGGCGGCGCTGTGGCACCTGCCGTAGTTGGGAGTGTCGTGTCTGTCGCGGACACGGTTCTGCGATTCGATCTTGCCTGGGCGGCGATATCGGGTCCGAGCTTGGCGTCGGCGGCTGCAGCCTCGTGAAGCCG
>JANMSS010000188.1:0-1738 GCA_031389585.1 Burkholderiales bacterium
TCGGCCACCGTGCGCATGAAGATGAAGAGCCTGCTCAACGGCACCGGCGCCGAGCTGGTGTTCAAGGCCGACGACAAGATGGACCAGATCGTGCTCGACAAGAAGGAGTGCACCTACTCCTACTTCGCCGATCCGATGTACGCGTTCATGGACGCCGAGTACAACCAGTTCGAGGTCGAGTCCGAGAACATGGGCGACGCGATCAACTACCTCGACGACGGCATGGCCGTCGAAGTCGTGTTCTACGACGGCAAGGCGATCTCGGTCGAGCTACCGACGAGCGTGATTCGCGAAGTGGTGACCGAGCCCGCCGTCAAGGGGGACACCTCGGGCAAGGTGATGAAGCCGGCCAAGATCGCCACCGGCTTCGAGATTGCGGTGCCGCTGTTCGTCGAGAACGGCGACAAGATCGAGATCGACACCCGTACGCACGAATACCGCAAGCGCGTGTAGTGCGCGCTGCGGTACAGAATCGGGCACCTTCGGGTGCCTTTTGTCTTTCATGAGCTTTGACTTCGACGCCGCCGTCTCGGCACCCTTTCGCATGCAGCCTGGCCTGCGGCGCATGGCCGATGGCGCGCTGCACCTGACACCCGTCGGTCCCGGGTCGCGGCACCAGCGCGAGAAGCTCGCGGTGCTGTCGGCGAATCCGAGCCAGGCCTTGCAGATCGCACTCGGATTCGATGCCGGCCCCGCCGTGCGCGCGCTGGCCACCCATGCGGCGCATGAACACCCTGCCGTTCTCACATGGGACGGCCAACGCGCTGAGTCGTCGCTGCTGGGCGTCGCGGTCGATGGCCACAGAGTCCAGGATGTCGCTGCGGGCCACTTCGGCCTCGGCGACGAAGTCGGCCGCTGCCTGCGTGGCCTGCCCGCGGACTGGCGACTGGCCGGCCTGCTGAGCCTGGCGTTCGAGGAAGACTTCGCGCTGGTCGATGCGGCGAACGGAACGCTGCCCTGGTTGGCCGTGGCGCTGCCTTCACATTGGGCGCCGCAGGCCAAGGTCGGGCGCCACTTTCGCGAAGTCCACGCCCCGGTGGCTGACAACGCATTGCTGCTGCGCGCCGGCGATCACCTGATGCGCATGGTCTGCGGGCCCGAGCGCTGGGAGCGTTTTGTCTGGAACGTCACCCGCCATCCGCGCCTGAATGCCCACCCGGCGAACGTCGATCATTCGCCTTGGTCGGCTGACGCCTTTGCGGACTCGCGAGCGCCCCACGCCTGGTGGCGCACCGAGCGGCAGACCTTCATTGCGCTGCCGGGTCAAGCGCAGGCCGTGTTCACGATTCACGTTGACATCGCGCCGCTGGGCCAGGCGATCGACAGCCCGGCCAAGGCCCGCGCCTTGCACGACGCCATTGCCACCATGAGCGACAACGTGCTGGCCTACCGCAGCCTCTCCGACGTGCGCAATACGCTGCTGGCCTGGCTGGCCGCCAGAGCCAGGTGAAGACCGAGCCGATCGTCGTCGCCGAGGTCGACTTCAGCGACCCGGCCACCCCTCGGTCACCCGCCTTCGACGACGACTACCACCCACGTGGCGGCGCCTGGGCTCAGGCACAGCAGGTGTTCCTGGCCGGCAACGGCCTGCCCGAGCGCTGGCGCGGGCGCAAACGCTTCACGATCCTCGAGACCGGCTTCGGCCTGGGCAACAACTTTCTCGCCACCTGGGCCGCCTGGCGCGACGACCCCGCGCGCTGTGAGCGCCTGTGCTTCGTCTCGATCGAGAAACACCCGC
>JANMSS010000201.1:0-22661 GCA_031389585.1 Burkholderiales bacterium
TTCAGCCGCCAGGTGGTGGGTTGGTCGCTGCGTGAGGACATGACGCGCGACATCGTCATCGATGCTCTGCGCATGGCCTGGTTCAAGCGTCATCCGAGCAAGCAGGCCGGGCTGATCTTCCACAGCGATCGGGGCAGCCAATACGCCAGCCAGGACTACCGCGATGTTCTGGCCGAGTACGGCATCACAGCCTCGATGAGCCGGCGCGGCAACTGTTGGGACAACGCCTGCAGCGAGACGCTGTTCGGGTCGTTGAAGGTGGAGCGATTGCACGGGCAGCGGTTCGTGACGAGGCGCCAAGCCAAGGACGAAACCATTGCATGGCTGCTCTGGTACAACCAGACCCGGTTGCACTCGACGCTGGCCTATGTCAGCCCGGTGCGGTTCGAGCAAGACTGGCTTGCGGCTCAGGCCAAGCAAGCCAATTCGTGACTCGGCTATGGGGTACGGAATCCAGGGGCAAGGTCACCCGCACACATTGTCGCTGCCGAGTTACTTCGGTAGTAACGCGCCGGGGTGCGTCGAACCTGACAAGCACACGGGTCAGCCAGTCGAAGTGAGTCGTGCGCATGCACGGGTGGCCGGAGGCGCCAAACTCGTCGAAGCGCAGGTCGTAGATCAGTATCACTAGCAGGTTGGGGCGATGCTCAGCCGTCATCGGAAACTCCGGTTTGTGGGTGCGTATTTCAGGCCATCGCGGCTCAGCGTTTCAGGCTGATCGCGGACGATTGAGCTACATTGAACACCTCGCTTGCGCGCACCCCCGCGCCCGTCCGCGATCAGCCTGAAATGCCGTCCGCGATCAGACTGAAACGAGCGTCCGCGATCGCTGAAATGCGCATGGGGGCAATCGCGGCTTCATGCAAGGCCAACGGGACGGCCGGCGATGCGCTGACGGAAGTCAAGGATTGGATAGTTGGCGTGATCGGCACAACGCATACGCCGTCGGCATTTCGACACTGCAAGAGTCCCACCGGCCCGAGGCTTCGAAGCGTCCCGAGCCAATGCGCTGGCATCACGGATCTGCCATCACAGAAGTTCGGAAGTTTCATTGCTGGCACTGTGGAGTGCGGACTGGTGCGCAAGGTGGTCAAGCCGTGGCGCGCGCGAAAGCCTGGCGACGCTGGCACGGCCAGGCACGGTGCTGCAGGAATTCTTCGCCGTCGACCACGCCTTGAGTATCGAGATCACCGCAGTGGCGAGCGCGCCCCATATCGCAAGTGGCGCGTGGTGATCGTGGAGTCATGAGCAAAGCTTGAATGACCTCGACACTGGTCCGTGTGGCCTGACCGTTGACGCATCAGTCAATAGGCCTCCGGCGAAACTGCGGGCCAAGCGAGATCGCTAGACCGCCTCACGGGCGCGCCTGGCAAGCTGATCCACACGGCCTACCACTTCTGCGGCAGGCGGCGGGAGGTGTGGAACACGCGCAGTACCTCGACCGTTTCGCCGCGGACGCGGTACGGCACGATGTAGCGAGTCTTGGGTACGACGAGTTCCCGCGTATTGGCTACCCGCCCGGGCCGGCCCAGCCCGGGTTGCGATGCGAGCATCGCAACGGCCGACAGGACGCGCTCGACAACCACGCGAGCGGCCGTGGGGTCGTCTTCGGCGATGAACTCGGCCTCAGCGTCCAGGTTGCGCACCGCGGTGCGCAACCACCTAACGCGCATTCACCTGCCACTTCTTGGCCAGCGCTGCCAGTTCCTCGTCGCTGGCGAAGTCGCCGGCGGCCGCCTCCTTGAGGGCGGCCTTGATCTCGCGGATCTGCCATTCGTTGTTCTCGACAAACTCGCGGATGGCCTCGCCTGCCAGGAACGACTTGCTGCGCTGCGTGGCACCGGCCAGCTTGTCGAGACGAGCCTTGATATCATCCTCGAGTCGAAGTGTCATCGTGGTCGACATGGAACACCGTATGGGTTGCGTTGGATTGTGTACATCGTAGCACCGTCGACCTGGATCAGTGATCCTGCACGATCGCCCTGCTGGCTGGGGGTAACTCTTGGGGTAACTCGGCCGGCGCGAACTCGAAGACCCGAGAGCCGGTGCGGCTTGCAACTGGAGATTCAATTCACGCCGGCCCACCACTTTTGCGTGCCCGCGGCGCGCTCGCCATGCTGATGACCAGTGTGGCACGATAGGTGCGGACTGCAGCCTTGCGCAAGCGCATTCAGGCGGCGCCGGGGCAGCGCGGCCTGTAAGCGCTTTGTCATTCGCCAGGAGTCGAGTCGGATGGCCACGGACATTGTTGATAACGAGATCAGGGGCGAGCGATTTCCGTTCGTCGAGACCGAAGTCGACCCCTGTGAGGCTGGCCGCATGCCGTTCGCAGACGCCGATGCATAGCCTGGCGGCGCTGTCGCGCAGGTTGCGGTTGGCCCTTCTGGTTGCTGCTGTGGGCTGTTGCGCACCCGTCTTCGCGGCCAGCGTTCACCTCGAATCGCTGACCTGGACCGAGTTGCGCGACCGCATTGCCGCTGGCGCGACCACGGTGCTGGTGCCGATCGGCGGTACCGAGCAGAACGGACCGCATATGAGTTTGGGCAAACACAACGTGCGCGTGGCCGCGCTGGCTGTGCGTATTGCCGAACGGCTGGGCAATGCCGTCGTCGCGCCCGTGATCGCCTATGTGCCGGAAGGCGCAATCGAGCCGCCGACGCAGCACATGCGCTACGTGGGCACGATCTCCATCCCCGAGCCGGTGTTCGAGGCCACGCTCGAGGCCGCAGCGCGCAGCTTGCGCCGGCATGGCCTGCGCGATGTCGTTTTCCTGGGTGACCATGGCGGCTACCGCGCCAGCATGCACCGCGTGGCCGCCAAGCTCAACCGCGACTGGCGCGGCACCGCGCGAGCGCACGCGCTGCCCGAGTACTATCTCGCAGCGCAGGACGACTTCGCTGCCGCGCTCAAGGCGCGCGGATTCGCCAGCGCCGAGATCGGCGTGCATGCCGGCCTGGCTGACACTTCATTGATGCTGGCGCTGGACCCGAAACAGGTGCGCATGGATGCCGCCGCGGCACGGCCGCCAGGCGCATTGCACGATGGCGTGAGCGGCGACCCGCGGCGCGCCACGGCTGAGCTGGGGCAGATCGGTGTCGATCGCATCGTCGACGCCACGGTCGCGGCGATCCGTGCCCGTGCGCAGAAGCCCCATTGAACCGAGGGTGAACAACTTGTTGACGGAGCACTGTGAATGAATGCGAGCCTGGTGAGAGTGATGACGGGTGTGGCGGTGACGGCGCTGGCCGGCGGCTTGTTGATGTCGGGCGTGCAGCGCAATACCGCCGTGGCGCAGGCGACGCCGTCGGCCGCGCCCGCCGCCTCCACGCCTGCGAGGCCGGCGGTGGACGCGGTCTCGACGGTCGCCGGCATGCCGCCAGTGGTCGACGCGCGCAACGTCTACAGTGAAACCGCGGCCGCAAAGATCAGCCCGGCGCTGGCCGGCGACCTGGTGCGCATCTATGTCCCCAACCTGCGCGGCAATGACGTGCATGTGGTCGATCCGGCGGCGATGAAAGTCGTCGACCGCTTCAAGGTCGGCCACAGCCCGCAACATGTCGTGCCCTCGTGGGATCTGCGCACGCTCTGGGTCACCAACAACGCCGAGCGGCGCACCGACGGCAGCCTGACACCGATCGACCCCAAGACCGGCAAGCCCGGCCCGGCGATCGATGTCGACAACCCGTACAACATGTATTTCACGCCCGACGGCAAGTCGGCCGTGGTCGTCGCCGAGGCGCGCAAGCGCCTGGACTTCCGCGACCCCAAGACGATGGTCTTGCAGTACTCGATCGACGTGCCTGGCTGCGCCGGCGTCAACCCCGCCGACTTTTCGATCGACGGCCGCTTCGCCATCTTCACCTGCGAGTTCGCCGGCACGCTGGCCAAGATCGATCTGGTCGAGCGCAAGGTGCTGGGCTACCTGAAGTTGACGATGCCCGCGACGCGTTACAAGGAGACACCAGGCGCGTCGCGCACCAAGCCTGGCCAGCCGTGGGAGCCGGGTGAAACCGAGGTCTGCACCGTCACCAAGGGCATGCCGCAAGACATTCGCATTTCGCCCGACGGCAAGCGCTTCTACATCGCCGACATGCATGCCGACGGCGTGCACATCGTAGACGGCGCCTCGTTCACGCAGGTCGGTTTCATCCAGACCGGCCTGGGCGCGCATGGCCTGTACCCGAGCCGGGACGGCAAGCAGCTGTACGTGGCCAACCGCGGATCACACAAAATCCACGGCTCGCCGCGCGGCAATGGTGGCGTGACGGTGATCGACTTTTCGACGGAGAAGATCGTCGCCCGCTGGGGCGTGCCCGGCGGCGGCAGCCCGGACATGGGCAATGTCAGCGCCGACGGCAAGTACCTCTGGCTGGCGGCGCGCTACGACGACGTGATCTATCGCTTCGACACCGCCACGGGTGAGGTCGTGCAGATCAAGGTCGGCGCCGAGCCGCATGGCCTCACGGTGTGGCCGCAGCCGGGCCGCTACTCGCTCGGCCACACGGGCAACCTGCGCTGAGGCAGTGAAGCACCTGTTTGACGCCTTCTGGCGCGCCAGCGCGTATTGTCTGCACCCGCGCGTGATCCTGCTTTCGCTGGCGCCGCTGCTGCTGGCCGGCAGCCTGACGCTGGCGTTGAGCTACTACTACTGGGAGCCTGCGGTGGCCGGGGTGCGCGAAATGCTTGAAGGCTGGGTGCTGATCGACACCTTGCTCAAGTGGCTCGAAGGCGTTGGCGCCGGCGGCCTGCGCGCGTTGATCGGGCCGCTGGTCATCGTTGCGCTTGCGCTGCCGGTGGTTGTCGTGCTGTCGTTGTTGATGGTCGCGCTGTTGATGTTGCCAGCGCTGGTGTCATTGGTGGTCAAGCGGCGCTTTGCCGCGCTCGAAGCCAAGCGCGGTGCGTCGCAGTGGCAATCCGCGTTGTGGTCGCTGGGTTGCACCTGCGTGGCGCTGCTGGCGCTGGGCTTGAGCATCCCGCTGTGGTTCGTGCCGCCGCTGGTGTTGATCCTGCCACCACTGATCTGGGGTTGGCTGACCTGCCGCGTGATGGCCTTTGATGTCCTCGCCGAGCATGCGAGTGCCGACGAGCGCCGTGCCATCCTGCACCAACACCGCTGGCCGCTGATGGCCATCGGGGTCGTCTGTGGCTATCTGGGCGCTGCGCCGACGCTATTGTGGGCGCTTGGCGCGGCCGCGCTGGTCCTGGCACCGCTGCTGGTGCTGGTGTCGGTGTGGCTGTACACACTGGTGTTCGCCTTTGCCGCACTGTGGTTCGCGCATTACGCGCTGGCGGCGTTGCAGCAACTGCGTGCTGCGGTGTCGGTGCCCGTGGCCACCGCAGCCCAGTCATGAACTTCGGCTTGATCATCGTCGGTGACGAAATCCTCTCGGGCAAGCGGCAGGACAAGCACCTGCCCAAAGTGATCGAGCTGCTTGCCGAGCGTGGCCTGGCCCTGGCCTGGGCGCGCTACGTCGGCGACGATCGTGCCCTGATCACCGAGGCCCTGCATTACGCCTTCGCCAGCGGCGACGCGGTTTTCTGCTGCGGCGGCATTGGTGCCACGCCTGACGATCACACGCGCCAATGCGCGGCCGCGGCACTCGGCGTGGTGCTCGTGTTGCATCCGCAGGCCAAGTCGCTGATCACACAGCGCATGCAGGAGACGGCGGCCGAGCGGGGTGTGCCATTCGAGCCTGACGCGCCTGACAACATCCACCGTCTGAACATGGGCGTGTTCCCAGCGGGGGCGCAGATCATCGCCAACCCGTACAACAAGATCCCCGGCTTTACGGTGGGCGAGGTGCACTTCGTCCCCGGGTTCCCGGTGATGGCGTACCCGATGATCGAGGCGATGCTCGATACGCGCTACCGTGCGTTGCACGGCTCGTTGCGCCAGGCCGAGCGCTCGGTCATCGTCTATGGCGCCATGGAAGCCGCGCTGACGCCATTGATGCAAGCCATCGAAAGCGAGCATGCCGGTGTGCGCGTGTTCAGCCTACCCAGCGTCGACCATCCGGTGCACGGCAAGCACATCGAGCTGGGTGTCAAGGGCAGCGAAACGCTGTTGCCGTCGGCCTATGCCGCGCTGCGAGCGGGCCTGACCGCGCTGGGCGCGAGAACAGGCCCCGAACTGGTGCGTTAGGATCGGTTCGTGTGCCCCGACCTGGTGCTGATTTGCGCCTCGATTTGGGGCTTGACGCCGCTGCGCAGAGCGACGCCGCATGCACCAGTCGCTGGCATGTTTTCTGCTACATTCGCCTGCGCTTTTTTCGCGCTGTCGGCCTGTGCGTGCCGACCGCTGCGTTGGAGCATTCCCCCAATCCCCAAGCCCCTGCCAGGAGAGCCCTGATGGCCAGCAAGACCGTTGCCGACGTGATGAAGATGGTCAAGGACAACGAGATCAAGTTCGTTGATTTCCGTTTTACAGACACGCGTGGCAAAGAGCAGCATGTCACCGTACCCGTTTCACACTTCGATGAAGACAAGTTCAGCGAGGGCCATGCCTTCGACGGCTCGTCGATTGCCGGCTGGAAGGGCATCGAGGCCTCAGACATGCTGTTGATGCCCGATCCGAACACGGCCAACATCGACCCGTTTTTCGAAGAGCCGACGATCATCCTGACCTGCGACGTGCTCGAGCCCGGTGATGGCAAGCCCTACGAGCGCGACCCGCGCTCGCTGGCACGTCGCGCCGAGGCCTACTTGTAGAGCAGCGGTATCGGCGACACCGCCTACTTTGGCCCCGAGCCTGAGTTCTTCGTCTTCGACAGCGTGCGCTGGAACGCCGACATGTCGGGCTGCTTCTCGAAGATCGAGAGCGAAGAGGCCGCATGGAACAGCGGCAAGGAGTACGAGCAGGGCAATTCGGGCATGCGCCCGGGCGTCAAGGGCGGCTACTTCCCGGTGCCGCCGGTCGACAGCTTCCAGGACATGCGCTCGGAGATGTGCCTGCTGCTCGAGCAGCTCGGCATCCCGGTCGAAGTCCACCACCACGAGGTCGCCACCGCGGGCCAGATGGAACTGGGCACGCGGTTCAGCACGCTGGTGCAGCGAGCCGATTGGCTGCAACTGCAGAAGTATGTCGTGCACAACGTGGCCCATGCCTACGGCAAGACGGCCACCTTCATGCCCAAGCCGATCGTCGGCGACAACGGCAGCGGCATGCACGTGCACCAGAGCATCTGGAAGGACGGCAAGAACCTGTTTGCGGGTGACGGCTACGCGGGCCTGTCGGACTTCGCGCTCTACTACATCGGCGGCATCATCAAGCATGCCCGCGCCTTGAACGCCATCACCAATCCCGGCACCAACAGCTACAAGCGCCTGGTGCCGGGCTTCGAGGCCCCGGTCAAGCTGGCCTACAGCTCACGCAACCGCTCGGCGTCGATCCGCATCCCGTATGTGGCCAACCCGAAAGGCCGCCGCATCGAGGCGCGCTTCCCTGATCCGTTGATGAACCCCTACCTGGGTTTCTCGGCGCTGCTGATGGCCGGTCTGGATGGGGTGGAGAACAAGATCCACCCGGGCGAAGCCGCCAGCAAGGATCTGTACCACCTGCCCCCTGAAGAGGACGCGAAGATCCCGACCGTCTGCCACAGCCTGGACCAGGCGCTGGACTACCTGGACAAGGGCCGCGCGTTCCTGACCAAGGGCGGCGTGTTCACCGATGCCTACCTGGACGCCTACATCGAGCTGAAGATGCAGGAAGTCACGCGTTTTCGCATGACCACGCACCCAATCGAGTTCGACATGTACTACGCGGCTTGATCGACTGTTTTCGACCACTCGGTCACAAGGCAGGGGGCGGCGCGAGCTGCCCCCTTTTTCATGTGCACCCACACTGGGCCACAATGCGTTAGATGGCCATGATCAAACCCATTGCAACCCAGGTTGGTATCGGTGCCCTGCTGCTGGGTGCGGTTGGCGTGGCCTGCGCACAGAGCGCGACCGTCTACCGCTGTCCAGGGCCGCCGGTGCTGTACACCGACCAGATCACCGCCCAGCAGGCCAAGGAGCGCGACTGCCGCACCATCGAAGGCGCGCCCATCACCGTGGTGTCGCCGCCCAAGCCGCGGCCGATGGCGGCGGCGCAACCGCTCGAGGGCAAGGTCGAGGCCCGCGACCAGCGTGTCCGTGACAGCGATGCACGCAAGATCCTGGAGGTCGAGCTGAGGCGCGAGGATGCCAAGCTGGCCGAGCTTCAAAGAGAGTTCAACAACGGCGCCCCGGAGCGCCAAGGCGGCGAGCAGAACTACCAGAAATACCTGGATCGCGTAGAGCAGATGAAGGCCGCGCTCGAGCGCAAGCAGAGCGACGTCGCGGCATTGAAGCGCGAGTTGGCCAAGCTGCCGGCGTCCAGGGAATAGGCGTGAGCGTGATGGTCCCGGTCGAATCGACCGTCGACCCGCTGGCCGCCTTTGACCTGCTCGCCACCATGGTGGCGGTGGTGCGCCCCGACGGGCATTGCCTTCATGCCAACGCCGCCTTCGAGGGCCTGCTCGGCGTCGCACGGCGTGCCCTGCTGACCACCGACCTCGTCGACTGGCTGGCCGAGCCCCAGCTGTTGCGGGAGACTCTGGCCGCGGTCGCCGCCAACCGGATCGCCAGCGGCCGCTTCGACGCCCTGCTGCGGCGGCCGGCCGGGGGGCACTCCGAAATGCTGCCGGTGCATGTGATCGTCAACCAGACGGACGATGCCGAGCGCGTCCTGGTCGAGATGATCGAGATCGAGCAGCAGACCCGGCAGGACCGCGAGGAGCGCAACCAGGGCCAGGCCGAGGCAAACAAGGAACTGGTGCGCAACCTGGCGCACGAAATCAAGAACCCGCTGGGCGGCATTCGGGGCGCAGCGCAACTGCTGGGCATGGAACTCGAAGGCCGAATTGGCGAAAGACGCGAGCTGACCGAATACACCCAGGTCATCATTGCCGAGGCCGACCGCCTGCAGCTGCTGGTCGACCGCCTGCTGGCACCGCATCGCCGGGCCCACATCGTGGCCGACGTCAACATCCACGAGGTCTGCGAGCGTGTGCGCTCGCTGGTGCTGGCCGAGCATCCGCGCGGCCTCACGCTGCGCCGCGACTACGACACCTCGATCCCGGAATTTCGAGGCGACCGGGAGCAGCTGATCCAGGCCGTCCTCAACATCGCGCACAACGCGGTCCAGGCGCTGGCTGAGCGCATCCAGGCCGGCGATGCCGAGCTGGGCTTGCGAACGCGTATCGCCCGCCAGGTCACGATCGGCAAGCAGCGCTGGCGGCTGGCACTCGAATTGCATATAGAAGACAACGGGCCCGGCGTGCCCGAGGCGATTCGCGATCGCGTCTTCTTCCCGCTGGTGACGGGGAGGGAAGGCGGCTCGGGCCTCGGTCTGACCTTGGCCCAGACCTTTGTCCAGCAACACCAGGGGACGATCGAATTTGCAAGCGAGGCGGGTTGCACCGTATTCACCATCCTGATTCCCCTGCCATGACACAGAGGCTTCTCGCATGAAACCCGTCTGGGTCGTCGACGACGATCAATCGATTCGCTTCGTGCTCGAGAAGGCGCTGGCGCGCGAACAGTTTGCCGTGCGCGCCTTTTCGAACGCGCGCGACGTGCTCGCGGCGCTGGACGATGATGAGCCGCAGGTGCTGGTCAGTGACATCCGCATGCCCGGAGGGTCCGGGCTGGACCTGCTGGCCAAGGTCAAGCAGCGCCTGCCCGGCCTGCCGGTGATCGTGATGACTGCCTATTCGGACCTCGACAGTGCAGTGTCCTCGTTCCAGGGCGGTGCGTTCGAGTACCTGGCCAAGCCCTTCGATGTGGCCAAGGCGGTCGAACTGATCCGTCGCGCGGTCGAGGAGAGCCTGCGCGAAGCGGTGGCCAGCGAGCGCCCCGGCGAGACGCCCGAGATGCTCGGCCAGGCCCCTGCAATGCAGGACTTGTTCCGCGCCATCGGCCGCCTGAGCCAGAGCCAGGTCACGGTGCTGATCACCGGCGAGAGCGGCTCTGGCAAGGAGCTGGTGGCCCACGCGCTGCACAAGCACAGCCCGCGCAGTAACGGTCCGTTCGTGGCCATCAACACGGCGGCGATTCCGAAAGACCTGCTGGAGTCAGAGCTGTTCGGCCATGAGCGCGGCGCATTTACCGGCGCGCAGACGATGCGCCGCGGCCGCTTCGAACAGGCCGACGGCGGCACCCTGTTTCTCGATGAGATTGGCGACATGCCGTTTGATCTGCAGACACGGCTGCTGCGTGTGCTGTCCGATGGCCAGTTCTATCGCGTCGGCGGGCACCAACCGCAAAAGAGCCAAGTTCGCGTGATCGCGGCCACACACCAGAACCTTGAGCAGCGGGTCAAGGACGGTGCGTTTCGCGAAGACCTGTTCCATCGCCTGAACGTGATTCGCCTGCGCCTGCCGGCCCTGCGCGAGCGGCGTGACGACATCCCGATTCTGGCGCGCCAGTTCCTGCAGCAAAGTGCCAAGGATCTCGGCGTCGAGGCCAAGCGCTTGTCGGATGCCGCGCTGGCGCGGCTGGTCGCGTTCGACTACCCCGGCAACGTACGGCAGCTTCAGAACATCTGTCACTGGCTGACCGTGATGGCTCCGACGCAGGTGGTCTCGGCCAAGGACCTGCCGCCCGAATTGCTGGCAGACGATTCGACTGCGCCATCGGCTGCACTGGCCAGTGAGCCGGTGCAGGCCACGACGCCGGCACCCGCGGCAGCCGCTGGTAGCGCCGTGTCGGCTGGATCGGCCGCATCCGCCAACACCGCCAACTGGCTCGGCGACCTCGAGCGCGAGGCGCGTGCGCTGCTTGATGCGGGCACGCCCGAAGTCTGGGATGCGTTGACGCGCCGGTTCGAAGCCGCGCTGATCCTGACCGCGCTGGAGGTCACGCGCGGACGCCGCATCGAAGCCGCGCAGCGCCTGGGCATCGGCCGCAACACCATCACGCGCAAGATCCAGGATCTCGGCCTGGACGACTGAGCGTCGGCCCTTCAGGCCAGCGTCAAGACCACCGGCGCGTGGTCGCTCGGGCGCTCGTTCTTGCGCGGCGCCTTGTCGATCGTGCAGGCCTGTACCGAGGCCTTCAAGGCCTCGCTGACCAGGATCAGGTCGATGCGCAGGCCCTGGTTCTTGCGGAACGCCAGCTGGCGGTAGTCCCACCACGACCAGGATTTCGGCGGTTGCTCGAACAGGCGAAATGCATCGACCAGGCCGAGCGCCATCAGTTTGCGCAAGTGGTCGCGTTCCTCATCGGTGCAGTGGATCTTGCCGGCCAAGGCCACGGGATCGAACACATCGCGGTCGTCGGGGGCGATGTTGAAGTCACCCAGCAGGACCAGCTTTGGATACCGACCGATCTCGTCGGCAAGCCAGTCGCGCAGCCCGCGCAGCCATTGCATCTTGTATTCGAACTTGTCGCTGCCCGGCGCCTGGCCGTTGGGGAAGTAGCCGCCGACGATGCGCACGCCACCGACGGTGCCGGTGATCACGCGCGCCAGCGGGTCATCGAAGCCGGGGATGTTGTGCACGATGTCGGTGGCTGCGTGCTTCGACAGCAACGCGACGCCGTTGTAGGTCTTCTGCCCGAACCACTGCGAGCGGTAGCCGGCCGCCTCGATCTCGGCCGCCGGGAACTTGTCGTCGGTGAGCTTGGTTTCCTGCAGCACGAGCGCGTCGGGCTGATTGGCGGCCAACCAGTCCAGCAGTTGCGGCAGCCGCACCGCCAGAGAGTTGACGTTCCAGGTGGCGAGTTTCATGGCTTGCGGCGGTAGTTGACGAAGGCGTAGCGCAGGCCCGCAGCGCTGCTACGCGTCTCGCGTTCGACTTCGATGAAGATGGACTCGTCGAATGCAGGAAAAAAGGCATCCGGGTTGTCGAACGTGGTGTCGATTTCGGTCAACACCAATTCATCGGCCCGGGGCAACGCCAGCGCATACAACTCGCCACCACCGATCACGAAGACTTTGGCGGTGATGGCAACCAGCGCCAGCGCTGCAGCCAGTGACGGCGCCGGCTCGGCACCTTCAGCGCGCCAAGCAGCGTCGCGCGTGAGCACGATGTTGCGCCGCCCTGGCAGCGGGCGAAACTTCGGCGGCAGCGAGTCCCAGGTCTTGCGGCCCATGATCACCGGACAGCCCATCGTCACAGCGCGAAAGTGCCGCTGGTCCTCGCGTTCGTGCCACAGCAGTTCGCCGCCGCGGCCGATGGCGCGATGGCGGTCGAGTGCAGCGATCAGGACAAGGATCGGGCGCGCAGTCATGGCGCTGGATTGTCGCCGCGCGGCCGGCGCGCCACCGCGCCGGTCGCGCTGGCGATCGCCACCGCGATGAGGAGCGCCGCCAGCCAGTCGGTGGCCTGAGGCACTTCGCCGACGATGAGCGTGGCCGACGCGATGCCGACCAGTGGCACGGCCATCACAGAGAAGGTGCTGGCCCGCGCCGGCAGGGCGCGCGCCAGACCGAACCAGATGACCTGCGCGTAGCCGAAGTTGAGGAACACACCATAGGCCAGCGACCACCAGGTGGCCGCTTGCCACTGCGACCAGCTTGGCCAGGGTTCGACCAGCGGCGCCACGGCCCAGAAGACGATCGAGCCGTAAACCATCATCCACACAGTCATGGTCTCGGTGGGCAGTGGCAAAGAACTGCGCCGCATCAGCACTGTGCCCAGCGCCCAGCACAGCGCGGCAGCCTGGAGCCACAAGATGCCGATCGGCTGGCCCGACAACGCCAGCAACTCGTTGGCAGCAAGCAGACCCACGGCGGTGATGGCAGCGACCACGGCCAGCCACGAACGCGGGCTCATGCGTTCGCCGAACAACAGCACAGTCAGCAGGACGGTCCACACCGGCATCGTGAAGGCCAGAATGCCGGCGCGGCCGGCCGGCAACTGCGACAGACCGATGATCGAGCACAGATGCCAAC
The DNA here is from genome assembly GCA_031389585.1 of Burkholderiales bacterium. GTDB lineage: Bacteria > Pseudomonadota > Gammaproteobacteria > Burkholderiales > Burkholderiaceae_C > CADEEN01. The sequence continues at coordinate 12,917 of JANMSS010000201.1, forward strand.
CGATGATGTTGGGCAGCGCCAGCCAGGCCAGGCGCAGGGCCTGGGCGCGCGTCACGCCGAGCGGCACGCCGCGCCAGCTGAAGAAGGCGATCAATACGAGCGTGCCGCCGCCCATCGTCAGCGCCCGAAAGTACAGCGGGCTGACCTCGCGCAGCGAAAACTTCATCATCGGCCAGTTCAGCCCCCACAGCAGCGTGAGCACGCCCAGCAGCAACCATTGCCGGCGCGTCAAGGTCATTTGGGCTGGCGCGCCGAGACGACGATGCCACCGGCGATGAGGGCAAAGGCCATCGCGTGGTAGCCGCGCGGTGCCTCGCCCAGCAGCAGCGCCGAGAGCAGGGCCGCGAACACGGGGGTCAAGTTGGCGAAGAACGCCGCCAGCGCCGGACCGCCGAGCGCAATGCCCAGACCCCAGCAGCGGTAGGCCACGATCGACGGACCGATGGCCAGAAACAGCAGGGCGGCCCCTAGCCAGCCGTTGTACCAGTCAGTCGGTGGGGTGTCGATCAACAACGCCTCGCCGGCGGCTGCGGCACCGGCCGCGAGCAGGCCGAACAGCATCTGCAGCAACAAGATGCCGGCCCAACCCCAGGCCTGCAGCGTTTCGCGCGATGGCGGCCGCAGTGCGGCCGGCGGCCGCGCCAGCAGCCAGCTGTAGATGGCCCAGGACAACGCCGCGATCAGGATGTAGAGATCACCCGCCACCAGTTGCACATCAACGAGCGTCGCCCACGAGCCGCGCGACACCACCAGTACGACACCGGCCAGCGACAGCAGCGCGCCGGCGAGCTGGCGTGGCGCCGGCCGCTGGCCGAAACCCACCGCGCCCACGGCCAGCATCCACAGCGGCATCGAGGCGGCGATCAAGGTCACATTCAATGGCGTGGTCGTGGTCAGCGCCAGATACTGGAACGCGTTGTAGGCGCCGACGCCCAGGCAGCCGATCGCCAACAGGTAGGGCCAGGCCGCAGCGATCTCGCGCAGATTGCGCAACGCGTGCCAGCCCAGCGGCGCGAGCAGCACGGCTGCCAGCACCCAGCGCGAAAAGTTCAGCGTCTGGGGTGGCACATGGCCCACCAACATGCGGCCGACCACGGCGTTGCCGGCCCACATCAGCGGCGGAACCGTCATGAGCAGCGCCGTGCGCAGTTTCACGACGGCATGGCCGCGCCGCACTGCCAGCAATGGTCGAACGGCCCGTCAATGTGCTCGCCGCAGCCGCGGCAAAGCCAATGCCGCCAGGCCGGGCGCTGCAGTTGTGCGAGCAGTGCACGCGCCTCGTCGACTTGGGCGTCGTCGTGGATCCAGACCTCGGGCAAGGCCTGATCGGGGGGGATCTCACCTGCAATGCTGCCGGCAAAGGCCCGCTGCACGCTAACTTCGAACCCGGCCTGCTTGAGCATGTCGCACCACAGCGAGGCCAGTGCGAGGTTGGGGGCTTGGACAAGGCGCTTCATCGGCAGCATGATTCTCGCCGCTGGCGTAATCTCCCAGGTTTCGGCAGTTGAACCAGGAGAATCGAGATGAGCCAAGCCATTCAGATCCAGCAGTACGGCGGCCCCGAGGTGATGAAGCTGATCGACGTCGAGGTCGGTGCGCCCGGCCCCGGCGAAGTGCGAATCCGCCACCACGCCTGCGGGTTGAACTACATCGACGTCTACCAGCGCACGGGGCTGTATGCCAACCCGCTGCCGCTGAACCTGGGCATGGAAGGTGCCGGTGTGATCGAGGCGGTGGGCGAGGGCGTCACGCACCTGAAGAAGGGCGACCGCGCGGCCTATGCCAGCAACCCGCCGGGCAGCTACAGCGAAGTGCGCGTGATGCCCGCCAAGACGGTGTGCAAGCTGCCCGACGGCATTGCGTTCGACACCGCGGCGGGCATGATGCTCAAGGGCCTGACGGCGCAGTACCTGCTGAAGAGAACGCTGCCTGTCGAAGGCCTGCAGGCGGGCGACTTCGTGCTCTTCCACGCTGCCGCCGGCGGCGTCGGCCTGATCGCCTGCCAATGGGCCAAGGCCCTGGGCCTGCAACTGATCGGCACCGCAGGCAGTGCGGCCAAATGCGCACTGGCACTCGAGCATGGCGCGGCCCATGCGATCGACTACACGAAGGAAGACTTTGTCGCCCGCGTCAAGGCCATCACCGCGGGCAAGGGCGTGAAGGTGGTCTACGACTCGGTCGGCAAGGACACGTTCGACAAGAGCCTGGACTGCCTGCGCCCGTTCGGCCTGATGGCCAGCTTCGGCAACAGCTCAGGGCCGGTGGCGCCGTTCGCGCCGGGCCTGCTCGGCCCCAAGGGTTCGCTGTACCTGACACGGCAGACGCTGTTCACGCACATTGCCACGCGCGAGGCCACGCAGGCGATGGCCGACGATCTGTTTGCGGTGGTCGGCAGTGGTGCAGTGAAGATTCGCATCGACCAGCGTTATGCGCTGGCCGACGTGGCGCAGGCGCACCGTGACCTCGAGGCGCGCAAGACGACCGGCTCGACGGTGTTGATGCCCTGACGAGCTGACGCACTTCGCTCATTTGCGCGTGGCTGCGTGCCATCCAGCCGGGTCCCGGCCCGGCGGGCCACCTGGAGACAGCGCCGGAGATCGATTCGACATCTCACCCGGCGAGGCCGCGCTTCGCGTTGGCCTTGGGTCCAGCGAATCTGTGCGGGCGAGGCCTTGCGAGGCCCGCGCCGCCGAGTGCGCGGAAAGCCCGATGGGCTATGCGGCTTCCAGGGGGCCCGCTGGGCCGGGCTTCCGCAGCGTGCAGAACGAGTGAAAGGTGTTGCGTTGAGGGCCTTTGCTTTGGTGACTTTCATTTGGCCCAGCAAATGAAAGTTACCCGCCCGCCGGGGCGGAACCCGGCAGGTTCGCAGACCACGAATATTCCCGAAGCCAGACCCAGCCAACGGCCAGTGATGGTTGAGCGCGAAGCCCTCTCAGGCCTTGACCGCCGCGCGGTAGGCGTGCCACGAGGCATGCCCGAGCACGGGGCCGACGACCACCAAGCCGGCAAACCACGGCAGCATCGCAATCACGACCAGCAGCGTGATCAGCGCACCCCACAGCAGCATCACGCCGGGCTGCGTGAGCACCAGGCGCAGACTGGTCAGGCCGGCGGTGATGGCATCGACCGGGCGGTCGAGGATCAGCGGCATGGCCACCACGCTGATGGCGAAGATCAGGCCGGCGAACACGCCGCCCACCGCCAGGTAGGCGACGATGAAGGCCAGGTTCTCGGGGTTGACCAGCGCCAGCACCGAGCCCTTGAAATCGGGCATGCCGTCGAAGCTGACCGCAAACACCAGCAGCGCGGCGCGGCCCCACAGCATCTCCAGCACCAGCAGCACGAAGCCGAAGATTGCCAGCGTGCCGGTGCGGGTGTCCCAGGCCAGCAGCGAGTCGCCGAAATCGGGCTTCTCGCCGCGTTCAAGGCCCTGACTGGCGCGGTACAGGCCCAGGCACAGGAACGGTCCGAGCAACAGGAAGCCGGCCGACAGCGCCAGCATGTAGGCCGCCGCGTTTTCGTAGACCTTCATCAAGGTCCAGCCCATGACCATGAAGCAGCCGCCGTAGAAGAGGCCGATGCCCGGGCAGCGCAGGAAGTCCCTGGCACCCAGGCGCAACCAGCGAAAGGGGTCGCTCCATCGCAGGGTGTTGAGTTCGATCGCGGGCGATTCGGCTTGCGGGGACGGGGCGTCGGCCATGGTCAGATGACGTTGTGCTCGATCAGGCGCTCGTTGCGCAATAGCCGCTCGGGGGCCAGCGGGGCCAGATCCAGGCGTCCGTATCGGCCGCTGGCGATGCGCTCGGCGACTGCGATGCCGATCGCCGGTGCGTGCTGCATGCCGTGACCGGAGAAGCCGCAGGCCACGAAGGCGTTGTCCCATCCGGGCAGGGCGCCGACGACCGCGTTGTGGTCGAAGTTGTTCATGTCGTAGTAGCCGGCCCAGGCCGAGTGCACGCGCAGGGCCTCGAAGGCCGGGATGCGCGCAGCCAGGGTCGGCCAGATCAGATCGTCGAACAGCGTGTGGTCGATGGCGTCGAGCGGCATGTCGTCGGCGTCGTCGCCACGCGGTGGGGCGCCGGCCAGGAAGTGCGCGCCTTCGGGGCGCAGCCAGATGCCCGAGGGGTCGATGAGCAACGGGCAGCCGGGCAGGCTGGCCGGCGACGAGAGTACGAACACATCGCGCTTCTTGGCGCTCACCGGCAATGCGAAGCCGAGCTGCGCTGCCAGCGGCGCGGTCCAGGCCCCGGCTGCGAGCACGATGCTTTCGCCGCTGTGGCGCGTGCCCTGCGCGTCGATCACGGCACGCACGCGGCCGGCGTTGCCCTCGATCGCGACAACGTTGGCGTTGATGAACTTCGCGCCGCAGGCGATGGCCTTGCGGCGGAACGCGGTGTGCAGGGCCGGCCCGTCGAACCAGCCCTCGCCGCGCACGCCCCAGGCGCCCAGCGCAATGCCCTCGGTGGCCAGCCAGGGCCAACGCGCCTGCAACGCCGCCGCGTCGAGCAACTCGATGTCGGCGCCGCTCGTCCGCTGCACTGCGTGGTTCTGCCTCAGCTGCGGTGCGCCTGCAGCGCTGGCCAGGTACAGGTAGCCGGCCTCGACCAGGCCAAGCTGCGGCCGCTCGCCGTTAACGGCCAGTTCATCGCCGACACGGTGCAGAAAGGCCAGGCTGGCCTGCGACAGGGCGATGTTGATCGGGGTCGAAAACTGCTGGCGGATCGAGCTCGCTGACAATGCGCTCGATGCTTGGGCGTAGCTCGGGTCGCGTTCGAGCACGGTCACCGAGACCTGATGGTCGCGGGCGAGGAAGCAGGCGCAGGCCGCGCCGATCACGCCCCCGCCCACGATCACTGCATTGGATGTCGCCATGTTGATCCGAGTGTATTCAGCCGCCGAGGTCCACGCCGCATTGCCCTGGCCCAGGCTGGCACAAGCGCTGGCGGACGCGTTCACGGCCTCCGATACGGTGGTGCCGCTGCGCCATGCGCACGCGCTCGGCGACGGCGACACACTGCTGTTGATGCCGGCCTGGTCGGCCACAGCGCTCGGCGTCAAACAGGTCACCGTGATGCCCAGCGCTGCCGCGCAAGGACTACCGACCGTGCAGGCCAGCTACCTGCTCAGCGACCGCGCCAGCGGCAAGCCGATGGCCTTGCTCGACGGCGAGGCGCTGACACTGCGTCGCACGGCGGCGGCCTCGGCCTTGGCGGCAAAGCATCTGGCGCGCAATGACGCGAGCACGCTGCTGATGGTCGGCGCCGGGCACCTGGCGCCCTGGCTGGTGCGTGCGCATGCGGCGCTGCGGCCGGGCCTGTCGCGGGTATGGGTCTGGGCGCGGCGCACCGAAGCAGCCGAAGCCCTCGCGCATCAACTGCGCGCCGAAGGGCTCGATGCCACGGCCAAGACTGACCTGGCCAGCGCCGTGGCGCAGGCCGACATCGTCAGCTGTGCGACCACGGCCTCAACGCCGATGGTGCAGGGCGCCTGGCTGAGGCCGGGTGTGCACCTGGACCTTGTCGGCGCCTTTCGTCCCGACATGCGCGAGATTGACGACGCGGCGGTGGTGCGCTGTGCGCGCATCGTGGTTGACACGCGGGCCGGCGCTTTGGCGGAGGCGGGTGACCTGGTGCATCCGCTGGCACGCGGTGTGATCACGCCCGATTTCATCACGGGGGACTTGGCCGAGCTGCTGCGCGGCGATTGCGCGGGGCGCGTTGACCGCAGCGAGATTACGCTGTTCAAGTCGGTCGGCACCGCGCTCGAAGACTTGGCTGCGGCGCAACTCGTGGTCCAGCGCTGAGCTTGGCAGCGCGGACCCCGCGCGTGTTCAGGCGCCGCGGCGAACGCGCCGGATTTCGTCCAGGATCAACAGCACCGCGCCCAGCGTGATCGCGCTGTCGGCGATGTTGAAGCTGGGGAAATACCAGCCGCCCCAATGCACCTGGATGAAATCGACCACGTAGCCATGCAGCAGGCGATCGACGACGTTGCCGAGTGCGCCGCCCATGATCATCGTGACGGCGAAGCAGAACAGCTTCTGCGACGGATGGCTGCGCAACATCCAGACGATGAAGCCGGTCGCGACAAAGCCCAGCGTGATGAAGAACCAGCGCTGCCAGCCCGCCGCGCCGGCCAGGAACGAAAACGCCGCGCCGGTGTTGTGCACGCGCACGACGTTGAAGAACGAGGTGACATGGCGGCTGTCGCCCAACTGGAAGTTGTCCAGAATCAGGGTCTTGGTGACCTGGTCGAGGACGATGACGACCAGGGCCAGGCCGAGCCAGAGGGCCAGGCTGGGGGAGGAGGATGAGCGGGTGGGCACGGTGCGATCAGGTTGTTGTTGGATCCGATTGACGAAGGGCCTCCGCGGTCAGTCGTCCGCATTGGCATGGCTTTGTACTGGTGGGCGCAGGGGTTGGGGCATTGGCGCGAGTTGCTCGGCGTTGCGCAGCGTCAGTGAGCCAACCGGTGGGTCTGACCAGTTCGCCGAGTCTGTGACTGACCCAAGCGCACAAGTCACTCTCGCACTCGGGCGAGATCGCCTGGCCTGCCGCGATCTGTCGTTCCACCTCAATCTCGCCCTTGCGTGCACCCATCGCAGTGACCAACTCGTTTGCGCGCGGGACCAGCCCGGTGGACACGCCAGCACCGACTATCAGCAGGGGCGGCTGCAAATTTCGTTGCGGGTCGATCCATGCGCGGAACTGCTCGTCAATCGTGACGTCGAGTTGCGCGATTGGCTCGACGGTATCGACTGTCGTCACGAACCCGCCGCGCGCGAAGGTCGAACCGAACGCATTCAGCCAAGGTCGTGAATCAGCTCGACCATCGCGACCTCCGGGTCAGCGAACTGCGCCTCGATCTGACTGCGCCGTGCGAGCAATATTTGCAGCACCTGTTCGTTGTCGGAGTTGCCCATCGAGAGCTTGATGAGACCGGGCGGCCGGCCGCGCAGGCCCGACAGGGCGGTGAAGTCGTCGTCCTTGCTCACGATGACGAGGCCGTGATCCTTGGTGAACTGCCAAACCTCGACATCGCCGGCTTGTTGCAAGCCTTGCAGGACAACGTGCGTGCTGCCCGGGTAGGTATCAGCCGGGAGCGGCAGCAGTCGGCGCGAGATGTTCTCGTCCAGCAGCAACTTCATGCCTGCGCCTAGGCGGTGACGGGTATCCACGCCGCATGGCGTTCCCGGCCGGCCGCGTAGCTCAGCACGGCGCGAATGTCTTCGCTCGACAATTCCGGGTAGTCGTTCAGGATCTGCGCTTCGGAGCGCCCGGCAGCGAGACAATCGAGCACGTCTTGAACGGTGATGCGCAAACCACGGATGCAGGCCTTGCCACCCCGCTTGCCGGCTTCGAGCGTGATGCGTTGAGTTGGCGTATTCATGGGTGTGTACTCCTCGATGCGATTGAGTCGCGCGCCTGCATTCTCCGCCACCCTGCGGTCAGGCGACCTTGCGGACTTCGCCCGCGCCGAAGAGGTTGCTGGTGCAGCGGCCGCAGATCGCCGGGTGCGCGGGGTCGTGGCCGACATCGCTGCGCCAATGCCAGCAGCGCTCGCACTTGGTCGCGGTCGACGGGGTCACGGCAACGGCCAGCGCATCGCCGCGCACCAGCGTCGCCTGCGAGCTGATCAGCACGAACTTCAGATCCTCGCCGAGCGCAGCGAGCAAGGCATGGTCGGCGTCGTTGACGGTCAGCGTCAGCTCGGCCTGCAGTGACGAGCCGACTGCGCCCTGTGTGCGCACTGCCTCGATTGCCTTGTTGGCCTCGTCGCGGATCGCGCGGATGCGCTGCCACTTGGCGAGCAACGCCGTGTCGGGCGCGTCGAACTTGAGGAACGTCTCGGTGAAGATCGACGGCGACTGCCCCGGCGCGAGGATCGGCCAGGCTTCCTCGGCGGTGAACGACAGGAAGGGCGCCATCCAGCGCAGCATCGCGTGCGTGATCTGCCACAGCGCGGTTTGCGCCGAGCGGCGCGCCAGCGATTTCGGCGCCGTGGTGTACAGGCGGTCCTTCAGCACGTCGAGGTAGAAGGCGCCGAGGTCTTCGCTGCAGAACAGCTGCAGCTTGGCCACCACCGGGTGAAACTCGAAGCGCTCGTAGTGGCCGAGGATCTCGGCCTGCAGTTCGGCGGCGCGCGACAGCACCCAGCGGTCGATCTCCAGCAACTCTGCCTGCGGGACCGCGTCACGCTCGGCATCGAAGTCGGCCACGTTGGCGAGCAGGAAGCGCAGCGTGTTGCGGATGCGCCGGTAGCTGTCGACGACGCGGGCCAGGATCTTCTTGTCGATCGGCGGATCGCCGGCGTAGTCGGTCGAGGCGCACCACAGGCGCGCGACCTCGGCGCCGGGGTCTTTGGCGAACTCGCGGATCTCGATCACGTTGCCGAGCGACTTGCTCATCTTGCGGCCCTGGCCGTCGACCGTGAAGCCATGCGTCAGCTGGCCGCGGTACGGCGCGCGGCCTTCGAGCGCGCAGGCGATCAGCAGCGACGAGTGGAACCAGCCACGGTGCTGGTCGTGGCCTTCGAGGTAGAGGTCGGCCTCGGGGCCATTGACGTGGTAGCCGGTGTTGCCGGCCGGGCCCTGGTGCGAGCCGCGCAGCACATGGAAGAAGGTCGAGCCGGAGTCGAACCAGACTTCGAGGATGTCGCTGCTCTTGGTGTAGTGCGCTGCGTCCTGCGCGCCGAGGATCTCTTCGGCGCTGACACGGCTCCAGGCTTCGACGCCGCCTTGCTCGACGATCGCCGCGGCCTGGTCGAGGATGGCCATCGTGTTCGGATGCAGTTCGCCGGAATCTTTGTGCAGGAAAAAGGGCAGCGGCACGCCCCAGCTGCGTTGGCGGCTGATGCACCAGTCGGGGCGGTTGGCAATCATGTCGCGCAGGCGGGCCCTGCCGTTCTCGGGGAAGAACGCGGTGGCCTCGATGGCCTCGAGCGCCATCGCACGCAGGGTGCGCGGCGCCTTGTCCTTGGTGAAGACGCCCGGGCCCTCGTCCATGCGAACGAACCATTGCGCCGCGGCGCGGTAGATCACCGGCGTCTTGTGGCGCCAGCAATGCGGGTAGCTGTGGCTGAGGGTCGAGGTGGCGAACAGCCGCCCGGCATCCTTCAGCGCCTCGATGATGACCGGCACCGCTTTCCAGATGTGCTGTCCGCCGAAGAGCGGGAAATCGGCCGCATAGCTGCCGTTGCCCTGCACCGGATTCAGGATCTCGTCGACCTTCATGCCATGTGCGGTGCATGAGTTGAAGTCGTCGACGCCGTAGGCCGGCGACGAGTGCACGATGCCGGTGCCGTCGTCGGCGGTGGCGTAGTCCGCCAGATAGACCGGCGCTAGCCGGTCGTAGCCCGCATCCGTGTGCGCCAGCGGATGTCGGAAGCGGATGCCGGCGAGCTTCTCGCCCAGCGTCGTGGCCACGACGCTGCCTTGAAGGCCGTATCGTTCGAGACATTGCTCGACCAGCGACGCAGCCAGCAACAACTGCCCGCGCTCGGTGTGCACCAGCGCGTACTCAAGGCCAGGGTTGAGGTTGAGCGCCTGATTGGCGGGAACGGTCCATGCCGTGGTGGTCCAGATCACCGCGAAGGTCTCACCGACGAGCTCAGCCAGGCCGAAGGCCGCGGCCAGCTTGTCGGGCTCGGCACACAGGAAGCCGACATCGAGCGTCTGCGACTTCTTGTCGGCGTACTCGATCTCGAACTCGGCCAGCGATGAGCCGCAGTCGAAGCACCAGTACAC
>JANMSS010000251.1:0-4272 GCA_031389585.1 Burkholderiales bacterium
TCAGCGAGGGGTTGTCGCTGACCTGCGGCGGGTCAAAGCCCGATTCGGCGGTCGGGAAAGCCGCGCGCAACACCTTGCGCGGTGCAGCGAAGGCGGCGTTGCCCGCAGCGCCGAGGGTGGTGGCGGCGCCGGCAGCGAGCAAGTCGCGCCGCTGCATCGAGGCGCTACTTCGCGGTCCGCTTGGAGCCGTCGATATCGACCATATGCCACCACTCCAGCCAGAACAGCGGCCGCCGGTAGCCCGTCAGCCAGGGCTGCACGAGATCGTTGTTGAAGCGGTGCACGGTCACCTTGTAGGGCATGTAGGCCACCGAGATCAATTTGGCCTGTTCGAACAGCGCGTCGCGCTCGGGCCCGTCGGCGATCTCCTGCATGCGCTTGTAGACGGCGTCGAAGGCCTCGTTCTTGAAGCGGGCCAGGTTCTGGCTGCCCGATTGCGGGCCGTACAGGCGCGCGAGCGAGCCCTGGCCGTCGACGCCGGCGGCCGAGGAGCCCAGGCTCCACAGCTGCAGCTTGCCCGCGCGCGCGGCCTTCAACTGCTCGGGCCACTTGCCGGTGAAGAATTTCACCTCGATGCCCACGCGGTTCATGTTCTTCTTCCACAGCTCGTCGAACTGGCGGCTGGTCTGGTCGGGCTGGGTGGCGACTTCGAGCAGCATCGGCTCGCCGTCGGGCAACTCGCGCCAACCGTCGCCATTCCTGTCGACGTAGCCGTACAGATCGAGCAGCGCCTTGGCGCGCGCGGGATCGAAGTCGCCGTTCTCGCTCTTGAACTTGGGGTCGTAGCCGGTCGTGTGCGGCACCACCATCGACTGCGCGGGAATCGCCTGGCCGCGCCGGATGAGGCGGATGTCGCGCTCGACGTCCATCGCCAGGGAAATCGCGCGCCGCAGCGCCACCCGCTCCGGCGTGTAGCCGCCGACGACCGGGTCTTCCATGTTGAAGTACGTGAACGCCGAATCGGAGTTCAGCGTGCGGTAGCCGCGGATGCCCTTCTTGGCCAGGTTGGGGGCCACCTGGCCGTTGGGCATGCCCTGGCTGACAAACTCACCCGGCACGTTGATGAAGTCGATCTGGCCGTTCAGGAAGGCCAGCCAGCGCGGCTGGGTCTCTTCGATGATCGAGACCTCGACCCGGTCGACCATCGGCAGGCGCTTGCCCTTGAACTGCTTGAGGACCGCCTGGCCCTCGGCGTCGTCGGGCGCGGGCTCGGCCTCGTAGAGCACTTCGCGGTAATCGGGGTTGCGCTCGAGCACGATCAGCGAGCTGCGGCGCCATTGCGTCAGCTTGAAGGGGCCCGGGCCCACCGGGTGGGCGGGAATGGCCTCACCGTACTTGTCCACCACCTCGCGGGCGACCGCGCCGAACAGGTCATTTGCGGCCAGGTTTTCGATGAAGCGCGGACGCGCCTCCTCCAGCTTGAACTGGATCGTCGTGCGGTCCAGCGCGCGCAGGCCTTCGATCGGTGTGTCGTAGTCGAAGGGCTTCTTGTGCTTGATCGCGTCTTCGCGCAGACCGGCCAGCCCGATGTACTTGGTTTCGAGCACGCCGGCGACGATGGGGCTCTTGTTGGCCGGATCGACGACGCGCTTGTAGGCGTAGACGAAGTCTTGCGCGGTGACCTCGCGCCGCTTGCCGCCGAAGGCCGGGTCGTCGGCGAAGTAGATGCCCGGCTTGATCTTGACCGTCCAGGTGCGGAAGTCGGGTGACGACTCGGGCATGCCTTGCGCGATCAGCGGCTTGATCTTGCTCGGCCGCGCCAGATGGTCGTAGGTATACAGGCTCTCGAAGATGTGCGCGGTGACGATGCGCGAGTACAGGTCGACAATGCGCGCCGGGTCGAAGCCGGTCTCGGCGACCGGGAAGGCATAACGCAGCACTTTCAGGGGCTGCGCCGCCTGATTCTGAAGCCCCTTGGGCTCGGTCTTCGCCGCGCCAGGGCTCTGCGCCTGCGCGGCCAGGCTCACGGCCAGCGCCAACAGCAGGGGGGTCAAGCACTTCATGGCGGCGGCTTTCATCGTTTGCGGCGGTCGAGCTCGGCACTGTCGATGTCGACGTATTTCCAGAACTCACGCACGAAGATATTGCGGTGGTAGCCGACGACCCAGGGCTGGGCGAGGTCGGTGAAGATGCGGTGGGCGTGGATCTTGTACGGCATGTAGGCGATCATGAGCTTCTTCGCCTCGGTCATCGCGGCCAGGCGCTCGGGGCCGTCGGGCAACTCGCGCTGGGCCTGGTAGAGCCGGTTGTAGGCGGGCAGGTCAAAGCGCGCGTGGTTGGCCTGGCCTTTGTTGGGGCCGTAGCCGAGTGCCAGGAAGGTGTCGCCGTCGGGCTGGCCGGCGCTCCAGCCCACGCCCCACATCATCAGCTTGCCCGCGCGCGAGCTCTTCAGGTTCTCGGGCCACTTGGCGGGCCTGAAGTCGATGCGGATCTGCAGCGCGTCCATGTTCTTCTTCCACTGCTCGATCAACTGGCGGCTCTGCTGGTCGGGCTGGGTGGCGTACTCGAGCAGCAGCGGCTGGCCGTCGGGCAGGTCGCGCCAGCCGTCGCCGTCGCGGTCGGTGTAGCCGTGCATGTCGAGCAGCGCCTTGGCACGCGGCAGGTCGTATTCGCTCATCTCCGACTTGAAGGCCGGGTCGTAGCCATAGGTACGCGGCCCGACCGGGCTCTGGCCCGGGATCGCCTGGTTGCGCCGCACCAGCCGGATCTCGCGCTCCACATCCACCGCCAGCGAGATCGCGCGCCGCAGCGCCACCTTGTGCGGCTCGTAGCCGCCGACCACCGGGTGTTCCATCGCGAAGTAGCTCACCGCCACATCGGCGCGCGGGTAACGCACCATGCCGATGCCGCGCTTGGCCAGGTTGGGGGCCAGCTGGTTGTTCGGAATCGCGACGTTGGCGAAGTCGTTGGGCACCTGCTCCATCACGTCCTGCTCGTCGTTGACGAAGGACAGCCAGCGCGGCTGCTGCTCTTCGATCACCGCGATCTGCACGCGGTCGAGCATCGGCAGCTTGCGGCCCTTGAATTTGGCGGCCACGGCCTGCAAGCGAGCGTCGCCCTCGGGCGCGGTCTCAGCGTAAAAGACATCGCGGTAGTTGGGGTTCTTCTCCAGCACGATGCGCGAGCTGCGCTTCCACTGCGCCAGGCGGTAGGGGCCGGTGCCGACCGGGCGCGCCCCGATCTGGTCGCCATGGGCCTCGACCACCTCGCGCGCCAGCGCGCCGGTGAACGAGCCGTCGGCGAAGTTGTAGAGCAAGCGCGGGTTCGGCTCGGCCAGCCTGACCTGGAAGGTGTAGCGGTCGAGCGTCTTCAGGCCCTCGACCTCGGTGTCGTAGTCGAAGGGTTTCTTCTCGGCGATCAGCCGCTTGCGCAGCTCCGACAAGCCGAGGATCTTCGCGTTCTCGAGGATGTAGAGGTTGCCGCTCTTCCAGCGTGGGTCGTAATGGCGTTTGAGCGAGTAGACGTAATCGGCGGCGGTCAGTTCGCGCTTCTCTCCCTTGAACGCCGGGTCGTTGTCGAAGTGGATGCCGGGCTTGATGCGAAAGGTGAAGGTCCTGAAGTCAGGCGAAACCTCGGGCATCTCCGCGGCCGTGTTCGGCCGCATGCGGGCCGGGTTGGCCAGGAATTCGAACTCCAGCGGCGCATCGAAGATGCCCGAGGCCACGGTGCGCGAATACAGGTCGGTGATCTGGGCCGGGTCGAAGCTGCTCTCGGCGACCGGGAAGGCATAGCGAAGTACCTTCGGGGGCTGTGTCGCCTGATTCGGCAGCACCTTTGGCGATTGCACGGGCTGCACGGGTTGCGCCGACGCGGCGCCGCATGCCAGGGCCAGGCTCATCGGCAGCGCCAGCAGAAGGGGTCGGATCATGGCTCGGGATGCGGGCAGAAAGAGCGGCAGTCTAGCGGCGTGGCGGCCGGGCGCGAACCCGTCCAGACCCTAGCGCAGCATGGGCAGCACGGGCAAACGCGGGGGGCGTGGCCTGGCCGAGCGCCCTACACTCGCGCGTCCTGAAACCTGAGGTAGTCATGGCGGCCTATCTGATCCGGCGTCTGTGGCAAATGGTGCCGACCTTGTTCGGCGTTGTGCTGCTGGTGTTCTTCCTCTTCAAGTATTTCGGCGGTGATCCGGCCGAGATCCTCGGCGGCCTCAACGCCACGCCCGAGCAGATTGCGGCGATCCGCCAGCAACTCGGCCTGGACCAGTCGGTGTGGGTCCAGCTCGGCATCTACTTCAAGAGCATCCTCTCGTTTGACTGGGGCAAGAGCTGGGCC
>JANMSS010000269.1:0-9990 GCA_031389585.1 Burkholderiales bacterium
ACTGGCCGCCACGCCCACGGCTCACTGGCTCGAGTACGTCGATTGGGCCGATGTGCTGCTCAACGAGCCCTTGCGCATCGAGAACGGCTGCGCCGTGGTGCCGGAGCGCCCTGGCACGGGCCTGAGCTGGGACGAGCGCGCGGTGGCGAAGTACCGCCTCGAGTAAACCTTAGCCCACGCAGGATTTATTCCGAGCGCTCCAGGTAACTCTGGAACACGCCGGCATGCACCAAGGCCTGATCGGCCGAATCGGGCCAGAGCTCTGCGGTAGTGAAACGCACATCGAAGGTCGGCTCGTCGGCCGCGGGCACGCCATGCGCGTGGGCATCGGGGAACGGGTAGGCCGGTGACACACCGACCACGACACCTTGTTTGCCGCGGATGTAGGCCGGCATGCGCGCATGGCCGGGCACATGGTCCAGTCGAACCCTGACGCGGTCGCCCACCTTGAAGTGCTCGCGATCCGGCGCGTTCGAGCGTCCCGGTGCACTGGGCAGGGCCAGCGGAAATACGCCACCCGCGCGGCGCTCGAGTTCCTCGTGCGTGACGACGCCCTTCTCGACGCACAGCGTGGCCAGGCTGGTCAGCGTGCGCTCGTAGTAGCTCGCCGCCATGTAGTGGCGCGGCTCCATGCGCTCGATGGCATGGCGGTACTCGTCCATGTTGAACACGCCTTGCCTGACCGCGAGGCCGTAGAGCGCGTTGACCCGCTTTTCCCACGCCGCATGAAAGGTCTGCGCCGTCGGCGAGTGGCGCACCGGGCCGAAGCCCTGTTTGCCGCCGAGATCGTGAATGCCGTCCATGGCCGAGCCTATGCCTTGTGCCGCTACAGGCGCGCCACGCCGATCATCGAATCCTTGGTCACGATCGCGGCCAGCCGCGCCTCCGACCAGCCGATCGTCTCGGTGGGTTGAAGCGGCAGCACGATGTAGCGCGTATCCGCGGTGGTGTCCCAGACCCGGATCTCGATCTCGGGCGCGAGGTCCAGGCCCATCTCCTTGAGCACGGTGCGCGACTCGCGAACCACGCGGGCGCGGTATTCGAGGTCTTTGTACCAATCGGGCGGCAGGCCGATGACCGTGAACGCGGTGCACGAGCACAGGGTGCAGCAGATCACGTTGTGCACCGCTGCTGTGTTCTCCAGCACCACCAGATGGCGGTGGTGGCGCGGCATCTCGATGCCCAATTCGGCCACGGCGGCGATGCCATTGGCTAACAGGCGCTGCCGAAAGGCCGCGTCGGTCCAAGCCTTGGCCACCACGCGTGCGCCGTTCTGCGGCACCCAGGCTTCTTCGGCCAGGTGCGTGGCCTGCACAATGGACTCGCCGGCCTTCATGCCGCGCTCTTCGAGCACGGCCTCGATGGCCTGAACCCGCTGTTCGACAGGTGCGAGGGTCCGGTGCTCGCGGTGCGAATCGGACAGGGTCGGCGCTTTCTGCATGCTGGATTGGCGGCCCGGAGGTGCTATTTCTTGTTCTGCAGCCGGCTCACGATATCGACCATCGCCGGCGCCACGTCGGTGTGGTGATGGACGATCTTCCAGCCGCCTGCTTCACGGCGATAGATGTTGGTGACGCGATGGTCCAGGTCGACCTTCGTGCCGGCAAATGTGGCCGGCCCGCGCTCGTACCCCAGCTCATAGGCCAGGTCGCCGACGACCGTGATGACCTGATCGTCCAGCCGGATCTTTCCCGCCGAGGCAATCTGCGCCACCTGGGCAAACGATCCGCGGACACTTTCCCAACCGACTTCCCGTCCGCCGATCGGATGCATCGTGGTCACGCCTGGCGTTTGCGACCAGATGTCCGAGAGTTGACTGGCATCGCCATTGGCCATACGGTTCAACGCTGCGTAGAACTGCGTTGATGCGGCGCGGACTTCGTCGTCTTTGGGCATGAGATGTCTCCGTGGAGCGGATGCGATTGAGGGGCGAACCACGACCTTGATGCTGAGCGCAGAACACAAGGCGAGAGGCGAATGTGCCACTGACTCTGGTTGCAGGCAAGGACGACCCCATCGCCGCCCTGCCCGCTCAATCCGCCGGCGTGCCGCAACTCAGGTTGGCCACGGCGCAGCGTGAGCGCTGCGCTCAGCGCCCGCGCCAGCGGTAACCGCCGTGGCGGACGACGCCGTGGTGAACGCCATAGCCGATCAAGGCGCCCAGCACCAGGCCCGTGCCGAACTGCGGATAGCCGGGCTCGTAATACACGGGCGCCTGCGCCGGGTAGGTTTCGTACACCGGCTCGGGATAGCCTTGATAGATTGGCCGTTCGACATACACCGGCGGCTGGCGCGATGCCACCGGCGGGCCGCTGCGCGCGCGTGGCGGCGGCGCGTACTGCGGCGGCGCCACGTCGCCTTCGGCGGAGGCTTGCACCTGCACCTGCACGTAGCGGCCCGGGTCCTGGCGCATCTGGGTCGTGTATTGCCGGCCGGCGTATTCATAGACCACGCTGTACGCGCTGGTCCGGTCCTCGTAGGCGTTCTCGGTCGTGCAGCGGCGCACGTTCTGAACGTAGGTGCCCTGTCCGCCCGATTCGATGTTGTCGCCGACCGCCGCGCCGCCGATCACGCCAATGGCGGTCGCCGCAGCGCGCCCGCCGCCGGCGCCGATGGCATTGCCGATGGCGCCCCCCGCGATCGCGCCGATCAGCGCCCCGGCACCCGAGGGCTGCCGACGCACCGCGACCGGCTCGTCCTGGCAGACCCGGCGCGCAATCGCCACCTGCTGGACAATCGGTGTGACAGAGATGACGGTGCCGCGGTCGGTTTCAAAAGGCGCCGGCGGCACCGCCGTGTGTTGGTCGTAAGGCCGGCTGCGTGAGGACGTTTGCGCCAGGCTCGGGCTCGCCAGGGCAACTGCGGTCAATACCAGCGTGGAGGCAACGGCTACGGTCTTCATGGCAATCCAATCTCAAAGAGTTGGGAGCCCCACCGGGCCCATGGCCCGATGCTACGCGTTGCCCAGCGCCAATGCATTGCGCCAAGGTAAAGCTGTGATGCCAAGTGCAACGATCGCGCAGCGCTTGGGGCGTAAACGTGACCTGCTTCTGAACTTGGGCAGCGAGATCCAGCGACTCAGCACTGCCCTGTGGCCGGGCATCGCGCGGACTGGATGGCCTGCGCGAAGAAGATTTCGCGCCTGAGCAGCCCACACGCAACCGCAGCGCGCGTGCTACGGCGGCGCTCCAGGCGCTCGGCATAGTCGTTCGCACCCAGAAGCTCGACCAGCATGCTGCGCCGCGCGTGGGACTCCGCTAGTAGAACGTCCATGCAGCGAGTGAATTCGGCAGTCACGTTGATGCGTTCATGCACATGCCAGCCGCTCTCAGCGAGAAGCACTGCATAGTCCGCTCCCACGTCGGGATGCGGCGGGCCGCTGCGCTTCAGCAGTCGACGCTCGTCGTCGCCGGCAGGTTCACGGGCGAGCGTGATGACCGAGAACTCCATGCGGGCCCCGGCGCGCGCAACGCGCCTGCATTCGCGCAGCATCTCTGGCTTGCGGCCCATGCAGCACAGGACGTCGGCATGGTGGATGCGGTCGAACGAATGATCAGCGAACGGCAACGCCGTACCGTCGGCGGCCAAGATGCTGCAACAGCCGCTCAAGCCATCCTGCTCGGCGCGTTCGCGTGCAATGCGCAACCCCGACAGAGGCAGGTCGGTGAGCACCACGTCGCAGCCCGACAATGTCGCCAGGAACAGCCCCGGCCATCCCGAGCCCGAGCCGACTTCCAGTAGGCGCCGGCCGCGCCCGAGCTCGAGCCGAGCTGCCAACTGTTCGGCCTGCGCACGCGTTGTCCAACTTGTCGCGCCGTAGTCGCAGCCGCGCACGCAGCGCTCGATCTCGCGCATCAGCGGCGCCTGTGCGATCTCGTAGTCGCGCTCGAAGTCGCAGGCAGCACCCACAAAAGCGGACATGACGGAACCCCTCGATTAGGTTGTCGCAGACCTATACTTGAACACATGGCAACGCCTTACCCCACCGACATCAAGGTGCACCAGAAATCGCGCGTGATGGAGGTGGCGTTTTCGGACGGCAAACGCTTCGAATTGAGTTTTGAATTGCTGCGCGTTTACTCGCCTTCGGCCGAAGTGCGCGGGCACGGCGCCGGGCAAGAGGTGCTGCAGGTCGGCATGCGCGAGATTGACATTCCGGCGCTCGAACCGGTCGGTAATTACGCCGTGCAGCCGACTTTCTCCGACGGGCATTCCACCGGGATCTACTCGTGGGACTACCTGTATTGGTTGGGCAGCGAGCGTGACAAGCTGTGGAGCGAGTACCTCGCGCGCATGCAGGCCGCGGGCGCCAGCCGCGAGCCCGGCGCTGTGCCTTTCGATCAGCGGCCGAAATCGAAGTAACCAAGCCCCGACGCACGCACCAGCGCGAACTGCCGCGCGCATCGCTTCGAAAGCCGCCGATGACCCAGCGCGTGCTGCTGCTGCTGCCCACCACCGGCTACCGCAATGGCGACTTCCTGGCCGCGGCGCGAAAGCTTGGCATCGAGATCGTCGCCGCGGCCGACTACTGCCACCGTCTCGCACCGGCCTGGGGCTTGCCGCCCGTCATGGCGCTGCATTTCGACCAACCCGCTGGCGCGGCAGACACCGTGCTGCGCGAGACCGGCGGTGCCTTCGATGCGGTGCTGGCGGTGGACGATTCGGGCCTGGCGCTGGCCGCGCTGCTCAACCAGCGCCTGGGCCTGCCGGGCAACAGCGCCGAGGCCGTCGACCGCGTGCGCGACAAGCTGGCATTTCGCCAGCTGCTTCAAGCGCAGGGCCTGCCGTGCCCCGCCTTCCACCACCTGCCCAGCGGGACAGACCCGCGCAGACTGCTGCCCGCGCTGGACTTCCCGGTCGTCGTCAAGGCCAGGCGGCTTGCAGGCAGCCGCGGCGTGATCCGCGCTGATGATGAGGCCACCCTGCTGCAGGCCGTGCAGCGCGTTCGTACTGTCCAGGCCCGCGCCGACCGCGACGCGCAAGCACTGGGCCTGGTCATCGAGAGCTTCATCCGCGGTCGCGAATTTGCGCTCGAGGGCAGCCTCAGCCGCGGCGAGCTGACCACGCTGGCCCTATTCGACAAGCCCGATCCGCTCGACGGGCCGTACTTCGAAGAGACGCTCTACGTCACGCCCTCGCGGCTGCCGTCGGCACTGCAACAAGGCATCCACGACGAAGTGGCTCGCGCCTGCCGCGCCGCCGGCCTGCACAGCGGGCCCATCCACGCCGAAGCGCGCGTCAACGAGCAAGGCGGCATCTGGTTGCTCGAGATCGCGCCCCGCTCGATCGGCGGGCTGTGCGGGCGCGTGCTGACCGATTCGCTCGGGATGAGCCTGGAGGAGCTGATCCTGCGCGGCCTGTTGGGGCTGCCGGTGCAGCTGCCGCACGGCGCCGCCAGCGAGCGTGCGGCGGCAGGGGTGATGATGATTCCGATCCCGCGGCGCGGGATATTCAGCGGCGTGCGTGGGCTCGAGCAGGCGCGGGCGGTGCCGGGCGTCACGGGCGTGACCCTGACGGCCGAGCTGGGGCAGATCATGGCGCCGCCGCCCGATGGCGGGAGCTACCTGGGGTTCGTCTTTGCCGCGGAGGCGACGCCGGCGGATGTGGAGGCCGTACTGCGCCTGGCCCACACCAAGCTCGACTTCGACATCCGGCCGGACTATGCCGCGGTGCCCGGGCCTGCAGGCTGAGGCGGGTGAGGACTCGCTCGACCGCCCGCAACGTCAACCGCGGCCGCAGCGCCGCGGCGTGCCCGAAGTCGCTGCGGCAGTGCCGCTGGATCAAAGCCTGGGGCCGCGCGGCAAGCCGGCCCTGTCGTAGGGGCTGAAGCGAGAGCGCCAGACCCAGATCAAAGCCACGGCCGCCAACAGAACCAGCGCGCCGATCCATCGCCAGTCTGTCGCCATGAATTCGGATGCCTGTCGTGCCAGCGGGGCCTTCACCTCGGCACTCGTGTCGGCAATGAGCGGCGCCGACGGCACGACAGCGCGGTCGACGGCGCGCGAAGCCTCGACTTCGCTTGATCGATCGGTCGGGAACTTCGCGGGTGCCGGGGTCAAAGCCGCCACCACGGCCTCGTGCGACCGCGAAACCGGCGGCGGCGCGGGGCTGGCGGCCGACGCAGGCAGCGGTCGCGATCTGCGCCCGCCTTGCACGCCTGGCGCCCCGCGGGCCGGCTCGTCAGGCAATGCAATGGCCTGCGCGGCCGTGGCCGGCGCCACCGCGCTCGCAGCGCCGGACGAGGCCTTCGCCGCGCCCCACCGCCGATACAGGACCTTGCTCGCACCGGCCTCGCAAGTGCCGATGGCCTTCGCGTCGGGCGGCACGGGAGCGCTGCCCGGCACCACATCGAGGGAGTAGCCACGCACGCCCGACGCGTCAATGCGTGCCGCCAGCACGGCCTTCAACTGATCACAGGCGTTGGACTGTGCCAGGGCGCCGGCGGCGAGAACCATCGAAGCGGCTTGCACTGTGCACAGGGTGTAGAACCGAGTGGCAAGGCGGTGCCAGCCTGCGGGGGCGCGCGCACGCTCGGCGCGGGTCTTCGGTTCGCTGTCGCGGCCAACCAGGCCGACGGCGGGTGACAAGTTGAACCGATCGAAAACACGACAGACTGGCAATCGGGCTGTGCTTGCGGGCCGCGCATACATCGGGTGCTCTCCTGGATCGACCGGGCCATTGTCTCAAGGAGGCTGCTGATGCGACC
This sequence comes from Burkholderiales bacterium, assembly GCA_031389585.1. Taxonomy (GTDB): domain Bacteria; phylum Pseudomonadota; class Gammaproteobacteria; order Burkholderiales; family Burkholderiaceae_C; genus CADEEN01. The sequence goes on from JANMSS010000269.1 coordinate 6,707, forward strand.
GGTTCCCGGGTAGGCGCGCGTCCGGCGCCTGAGCCAAAGCCTCGTCGAAACGGCCTGCGTGGCAGGCATCGCATCAATCGGACTCGGGCCGCGCGCGGGGGAATAATGCGAGCCTGGGCAGCGCCGCACCCAGGCGCCGCCTTCCCCCTTGCCAGGAGCGTTGCCATGCCAACCCCCTACCGTCTCATCTCGACCTTCACTGTCCTCGTGTTGCTGGCCCTGCCGGCGATCACGCGGGCCCACCATGGCTGGAGCGGCTATGACAGCAGCACGCCGCTCAAGGTGTCGGGCACCATCCGCGAGGCCGGCTACGAGCACCCGCATGGCTATGTACGTCTGGAGGCCGCCGGCAAGACCTGGGTGGTCGTGCTGGCGCCGCCCTCGCGCATGGAGAACCGCGGCCTGGCCTCGTCTGCGCTGAAGGCCGGCACCGCCGCGCAAGTCGAAGGCTATGCCAACCGAAGCGACGCGCAGGAGATGCGCGCCGAGCGCATCACGATCGACGGCAAGACGGTCGAGTTGCGCTAGATGCACGCACCCGTCGGCCCCGCGTGGCTGGTCTGGCTCGAGCTGAGCGGCCTGGGCGAGGCGATGCGAAGGTCGCTGTGGATGTACCCGATCGTCGAGATCTTTCACATCCTGGGCTTCGTGATCCTTGTCGGCGCGGCGGTGATGTTTGATCTGCGCGTGCTTGGCATGGGCCGTGGTCTGAGCCTCAGCGCGCTGGCGCGCCACCTGTTGCGCTGGTCGTGGGCTGGCCTGGCGCTCGTCGTGCCGGCGGGCATCATGATGTTCAGCGCGCATGCCACCGAGTTCGCCAACAACCCGGCGTTCCTGCTCAAGCTCGGGCTGATCGCACTGGCGGGCGCGAACGTGGCCTTCTTCCACCTGGGTCCGTACCGCCTTGTGCATGCCTGGGGCGACGCCGGGCCCGCGCCGGGCGCCGCTCGTGCGGCCGCCGCGTTGTCGATCGCGATCTGGATTGCCGTGATCGCCTGCGGGCGCCTGATCGCCTACTTTTGAAGTTGCCGCGCGTGCGCCGGGGCACGGACGGTCAGTCGCGCCTGAAGGACGATCAACGATAGAACGCTTCGACCTTGCCCTTCAGCTTGATCAGCATGGGATGGCCCTTGCGATCCACCGTCTTGCCAGCGGGCACCTTGATCCAACCCTCGCTGATGCAGTACTCCTCGACATCGAAGCGCTCCTTGTCGTTCAAGCGGATGCCAATGCCATGCTCGAACGCGCTGGTGATGTGATGCGGGCTGCGCGGGTCGGTTGAAAGCCGGTCCGGCAACGGGGGCGGTGGCGTGGCTTCATTCATCGGAATCTTTCTTCTTCAATGCGCTGTCAAATGTCGAGCTCGGGATACTTGCGGAAGATGCCCTGCTCGTTGAACGGCAGGCGTCGTGCACTGCGCAGATACGCGCTCACCCGGGGCAGTGCGGCAACGCGGTCATGCAGTTGCACGATGCCTGGCGTCTTGGCCAGGCTGCGTTGGGCGGCTTTCGGAAAGGCGTAGCGCAGGCCTTCGATGAGCTGGAACAGCGAGAGGTCGGCGTAGCTCAGCTTGCCGCCGACCAGGTACCGCGAACCAGCGGGGTTGCGCACCACAATGGTTTCAAGCCACTGCAGAAACTTGGGCACGCGCGCGCGACAAAAGTCCGTTGCGCGGCGCAGCGCTTCGGGCTTCTGGTCCTCGTAGTACAGGCCGCCTCCCAGCGGATGGTGCGTGTCGTGCGCTTCGCCCACCATGTCGCCGATGGTCAGCTGGATCTGCTGCGTCCAGACGCGTGACTGTTCGCTGCGGCCCACCAGCTTCAAGGTTGGCGCAAGGTACTGCAGGACGGTGGCGGTCTGACCCACCACGACATCACCATCCTTCAAGAACGGCGGCGCAAACGGCGGATGCACCAGTTCACCGCGTTCCAGTTGATGCAGCATGGCGGGCACGCCCTGGCCCGCATCTTCGGCGCCGCGCACCACATCGACGTACGCTGCGCCGGCTGCTTCCAACGCAAGCCGAACGAATTCGCCGCGGCCCTGGATGGTCGGCCAGTAATGGAGTTCATATGCCATGCGATGGACTGTAGCGCGCGGTCCCTCAGGCATGGGCCAACCGGAGTGCGGCGCTGACTTTGCCAGAGCAAGCGCCGCGAAACGCTGGAACGCATGGGCAGAGCGTCGCTGGCCGCCGCCGCGGCGTCGCAGAGTCGGCAAGGCCATCGTGCGCAACTTCTATGGCGACACGCGCCTGCACGAACGCCTGATGCGGGTGCTGACGCTGCGCCTGGGGCATGCGCTGGCGGCGCTGGCCGAGCAGGCGAAGATCGACATCGCCGACGGCGGCGCGACACGGCTGGCGCTCGATGCCATCGAGCCCGGCCTGGCGGTCACGCTGACGCAAGACCAGGCCATCGACGAGATCGAGGCCGACCTCGCGCGCGTGGCCGCCGCCGCACACGAAACCCTGCGCCAGGCAGGCCTGGCCCCGGACGCGGTCGACGCGCTCTACCTCACCGGCGGCGTGACCGGACTCACGCCCTTGACGCAACGCCTGGCCGCGCGATGCCCGGCCGCGCAATTGATTCGCGGCGATCGCTTCGCCAGCGTGGCGCAGGGACCTGGCTTGCATGCGCAACGGCTGTTTGCGCCGTTGCAGCACGGCTAAAGCAGAATGGCCCGTGGCTGCCTGAATGGCGCCACTCGACCGTTCACTCACCCACCCGACTCGCACTCGATGCTTTCACGCCTGCCGCCTGCCCTGCGCGGAGCCTTCACCGGCCTCATGCTCGGCCTGAACACGCTGCTCGTCAGCTTGTGCCTGGTGCCGCCGGCGCTGCTGAAGCTGCTCGTGCCGGTGGCGGGGGTGCGCCGCACCGCCGACCGTGCGCTCAACGCACTGGCCTCGACCTGGGTGGCGATCAACAACGGCTGGATCGCCGCCGTGCGCCCGTCGCGCTGGGACGTGCAGGGCGTGGCCGACCTGCATCCGCGTGGCTGGTACCTGGTGTCCTCCAACCACCAGAGCTGGGTCGACATCCTGGTGTTGCAACGCATCTTTCACGGCCACATCCCGTTCCTCAAATTCTTCCTCAAGCAGGAGCTGATCTGGGTGCCGGTGATCGGGCTGGCCTGGTGGGCGCTCGATTTCCCGTTCATGAAACGAGGCAAGGGCCGCGGCGCCAGCCAGAGCGACCTGAAGACCACCCGCCAAGCCTGCGAGAAATTCAAGCGCATCCCGACCTCGGTCATCAATTTCGTCGAGGGCACGCGCTTCACAC
>JANMSS010000270.1:0-5428 GCA_031389585.1 Burkholderiales bacterium
ACGCCCTTGAAGTACTGGATCGGGCGCAGACAGACGTAGAGGTCGAGTTCCTGGCGCAGGGCCACATTGAGTGAGCGGATGCCGCCCCCAACCGGTGTCGTCAAGGGGCCCTTGATCGAGACGATGTACTCGCGCACGGCGGCGAGCGTTTCCTCGGGCATCCAGACGTCAGGGCCGTAGATCTTGGTCGACTTCTCGCCAGCATAAACCTCCATCCAGTGGATCTTCTTCTTGCCGGCGTAGGCCTTGGCCACAGCAGCGTCGACCACCTTGAGCATCACCGGCGTGATGTCCAGTCCGGTGCCGTCTCCCTCGATGTACGGAATGATCGGCTGGTCGGGTACGTTGAGTGAGAAGTCCTTGTTGACAGTGATCTTCTGGCCGCCTGCAGGGACTTTGATGTGCTGGTACATGGTGGACGCGGGCTCCGGTGGGTGTGGCGGGTCGTTGGATTCGGGAACCGGAAATTCTAGTTCAGGGCTGCGTCAACCCAGGCACAAGCGGCTGCGAGGAAGGAAGAGGTCAAGAACTGATCCGGCCCTCTGGATTGCGAACGCCCGGCTGGCCGACTGCCCGCAGGCTCATGCCCGGCGTTGCTTCTTGTAGCGCAGCCGCCGGGCTTCCTTCGGATCCACGGTCAGCGGCCGGTAGAGCTCGACGCGGTCGCCGTCGCGCAGCGGCCTGTCCAGCGGCTGCACCTTGCCCCAGACCCCGCAACGCAGGCTCTCCAGTGCCAGGCCGTGCTCTTCGAGCCACCCGCTGGCACGCAAGGCATCGGCCACGGTGCTGCCCGCGGGCAGCGAGAGCCGCGCGGATTGCACCTGGCGCGGTGCCGGGCTGTAGGCCAGGTCGATCTGCAGCCTCGACTCAGCGGGGTCCATAGACGGTCTCGGCGCGCCGGACGAAGGAATCGACGAAGCTGTTCGCAATGCGGTCGAACACCGGGCTGACCACGGCTTCGAGGGCACGGCTGGCGAAGGCGTAGCGCAGGTCGAACTCGATGCGGCAGGCACGCGGCGCGTCGCCGGGGTCGGCGCCGGCGCGGCCGATCGGCACGAACTGCCAGGTGCCCGCCAGCTGCGAGAACGGGCCGTCGACCAATTCCACCTGCACCTCGGCGTCAGGCCGGTGCCGGTTGCGGGTCGTGAACGCGTGGTGTACGCCGCCCTTGGCCAGGGTCAATCGGACCATCGCACCCGCATCGTCTCGCTGCAGGACTTCGGCCTTCTCACACCACGGCAGGAACGACGGGTAGTCTTCGATCGCCGTCACGAGTTCGTACATCTCGCGCGGCGAGTACCACAGCAGGACGGACTTCTTTACATGCTTCATACAATCGATCGATTCTAGAAGCCGCCTCCATGTCCATCGCCGAGAACCGCCGCGCCCGTTTCGACTACCACATCGAAGAGACCTATGAGGCCGGCATGGTGCTCAGCGGCTGGGAAATCAAGGCCGTGCGCGCCGGCCAAGTGCAGTTGACCGACGGCTACGTGGTCGTCCGCGACGGCGAGCTGTACCTGATCGGCTGCCGCATCAATGCGCTGCGCTCGGCCTCAACCCATGTGCAGCCCGAGGCCGACCGGACCAAGAAGCTGCTGATGCACAAGGAAGAGATCAAGCGGCTGATCGGCAAGATCGAGCAGAAGGGCTTCACCCTGGTGCCGCTCGACCTTCACTACAAGGGCGGCCGCGTCAAGGCGACCGTGGCGCTGGCCAAGGGCAAGGCCGAGCACGACAAGCGCAACACCGAGAAGAAGCGCGACTGGGAGCGCGAGAAGGGGCGGCTGATGAGGTACAAGGTGTCGTCCAAGCCAAAGGCCTGAGCACTGTGGAGCCGAGTCATGTCAATGCGTGCCAACCGATGGGGGCTCGTGATATGGGCCGTCCTGCTCGCCCCGTTGCTGGCCTGGGCGGCCGGCCCTGCCGGCACGACCGCCAAGCCGCCGACGACCCTGGTGGTCGTCAACCAGGGCGACGAGTCGCTCGGTGCCTACCGCGTGAACGCCACCACCGGCGCTCTGTCTGCGAGCACGCCACCGTCGCAGCCGACGGACCGGAACCCCTACGGCGTCGTCGCCGACCGGTCGGGGCGATGGCTGTGGGTGACGCATGGCGATGCGAGCAGCGTCGTCGCCTATGCCGTGCTCCCTGCCGGCGGCGTTGTGATGCGCACGGGCGCGGCGCCCGTCGGCACCGGGCCCTACGCGGTCGGCGCTGCGGTCGATCCGCGCGGCCGCTTCCTGTACGTGGCGACGATGGTCGCCGACGCGATTGCGCTGTATGCGATAGGTACAGGCGCGGCTCTGGCTGAGGCCCCAGGTTCGCCGTACGAGGCCGGCAAGCGCCCGAGCGGCATCGCCATCGATGCGACCGGCCGACACCTCTACGCCACCAACCTCGCGAGCGGCAATGTCTCGGGCTATGCGATCGACCGCGACAGCGGCGCACTCACCGCGCTGCCGGGCTCGCCGTTCAAGGCCGGAACGAACCCGCGCGCGATCGCGATCGCTCCGCCCGGTGGGCATGCCTATGTCGCCAACGCGGTTTCAAACGACGTGAGCGCGTATGCGATCGAGCCGGGAACCGGCCAACTGATTGCGCTTGCGCAGGGCAGTGTCGCGACCGGGCGCAACCCACGTGCGATCGTGGTCGATTCGTCCGGGCGCTTCGTCTATGTCGCGTGCCTCGACTCCGAAGAAATCTGGGCCTACCGCATCGAGCCGGGCAGTGGCTGGCTGCGCCCGGTGAAGGGCCAGCCCTACGCGGCCGGCAAAGGGCCGCGCGGCCTCGCCGTCGACGCCCGCGGCCGCTTTCTGTACGTGGCGAACAATGGCTCGGCGAGCATCTCCGGCTATCGCATCGATAGGTTGAGCGGCGCATTGCGTCCGCTGCCCGGCTCACCATTCGCGGCCGGCAAGGGGCCATTCGCCATCGCCGTGTTCTGAGGAGCGGCGCGACGGCGCACCGCGCCGTCGCATGCCCGGGGGCGCCGCCCTCAGCAGCGAAGTGCGGCAAGCGCCCGTTCGGCGTCGGCGATCAGGTCGTCCACCGCTTCGAGGCCGAGGCAGAAGCGCACCAGGCTGCCGCGGTACGGCGTGGGGCGCTGGCGGATGGTCTTGGGGTCGTAGGGCACGGCCAGGCTGATCGGGCCGCCCCAGCTCCAGCCGATTCGAAACACGCGCAGTGCATCGACGAAGGTGTCGACCTGCGCCGGCGTGAAGCGCGGATCGACTTCCACCGTCACCAGCCCGGCCGCCGCGCGGCAATGCGAGGCCCAGTGCTCATGCCCGGGCGAACCAGGCGTGGCCGGGTGCAGCACGCGAACGAACTCGGGGCGCGACGCACACCAGGCGGCGAACGCCCGCCCCGACGCGTCCTGCGCCGCGTAGCGCAGCGGCAGCGACGGCAGCGAGCGCAGGATCGCTTGCACGTCGTCGACGCCCACGCCATGACCGACGCGGCTGCGGCACAGCGCGAGGCGGCGGTACAGCGCCTCGTCGCGGCAGCTCAGCGAGCCCATCAGCACGTCGCCGCCGCCCGAGGGGTACTTGGTCAGCGCATGCATGGTGACGTCCGCGCCCAGGCCCTCGCCCAGGTCGAAGGCATCGAAGGCCAGCCCCGCACCCCAGGTGTTGTCGAGCGCGAGCAGCGCCTGCGGCGCGCGCTCGCGTGCCGTGCGCACGAGCCCGCGCAGGTCCGGGAACTCGAGCGTCACCGAGCCCGGCGCTTCGAGCCAGACCAGTTTCGTCGCCGGCGTCAGGGCGGCAGCCAGCGACGTCGCGTCCATCGGGTCGTAGACCTCGTGGCCGATGCCCCAGGCCGCCAGCTCGTGGCGCGTGAAGGCCTTGTTGGGGCCGTAGACGTTGTCGGGCAGCAGCACCTGGTCGCCGCTCGCAAGCAGCGCGATGTCGACCAGCGTGATCGCCGCCAACCCGCTCGACACCAGCATCGTGTGCCGGCCGCCTTCGAGCGTGCACAGGCGCTCCTCGAGCGTGAAAGTCGTCGGCGTGCCGTGCAGGCCGTAGGTGTAGGCGCTGCGATCGAGCCAGCTGCGCGCACGCAGCGCGGCGGTGTTCGGGAAGTACACCGTCGAGGCCTTGTAGACCGGCGCCTGCGGCGAATCGAACCCCGCCGGCGGGCGGTACGGGTGGTGGATCAGCGTCGTGCTCGGGTCTTGCTTGGTCATCGTCACACCGGCAGGGCAATCAGGTCATGGCCTTGCGCCGCGACCACGCGGGCGGAAGTGAACTCGCCCACCTTCAACACCTTGCTCGCCTTCTCGGGCGGCAGCAGGCGCACCGTTCCGTCGATCTCGGGCGCGTCGGCGTAGCTGCGGCCCACACCGCCCTTGCGGCCCAGCGCCGGCGCCTTGTCGATCAGCACCTGCATCGTCGCCCCGACGCGCCGCTGCAAGCGCGCCGCCGAGGCTTGCTCGGCCACGGCCATGAAGCGGGCGCGCCGCTCTTCGCGCACTTCAATCGGCAAGGCGCCGGGCAACGCGTTGGCCGCCGCGCCCTGCACCGGCGAATAGGCAAAGCAGCCGGCGCGGTCGATGCCGGCCTCGACCGCAAACTGCAACAGGTGCTCGAACTCGGCCTCGGTCTCGCCCGGAAAGCCGGCGATGAAGGTGCTGCGCACCACCAGCTCGGGGCACAGCTCGCGCCAGCGCGCCAGCCGCTCGAGGTTCTTCTCGCCGCTGGCCGGGCGCTTCATGCGCCGCAGCACGTCGGGGTGCGAATGCTGGAACGGCACGTCCAGATAGGGCAGCACGCGGCCGGCAGCCATCAGCGGCAGCACCTCGTCGACATGCGGGTAGGGATAGACGTAGTGCAGGCGCACCCACGCGCCGTGGGGTTCGGCCAGCTTGGCGAGTTCGTCGCACAACTCGAACATCCGCGTCTTCACCGGCCGGCCATCGAAGAAGCCGCTGCGGTACTTCACATCGACGCCGTAGGCGCTGGTGTCCTGGCTGATCACCAGCAGTTCCTTCACGCCGTTGTCGAACAGCGCGCGGGCTTCGCTCAGCACCTCGCCGATCGGCCGCGACACCAGGTCGCCGCGCATGCTGGGAATGATGCAGAAGGTGCAGCGGTGGTTGCAGCCCTCGCTGATCGTGAGGTAGGCGTAGTGCCTCGGTGTGAGCTTGATGCCGATCGCTGACTCGGCGCTCACCCCAACCTACCTTGAACACGCTGCCCGCTGAGTGGGGCGAAAGCTTGAAAAATCGCACGGAGATACGAAACCCGATCGGGTTGTTGGGGTTCGCGGCACTCACCCCAACCTACCTTGAACACGCTGCACGCATGCGCTTTGGCTGCGATAGAAGCGACTTTTTCAGGGACGACTAATGATCGTTGCTCAATGGGACCGTGCGCGTAACCCGCTCGGGGGCGAGACGAATATCCGGTATCGCACGATCCAGCCT
>JANMSS010000380.1:0-4630 GCA_031389585.1 Burkholderiales bacterium
GAAGCCCATCACTTCCAGGGCAAAGACGCGATCCTCTCGGGCCCGGCCGGCGGCATCGTCGGCATGGTGCGCACCGCGGTTGCCGGCGGTCACCCCAAGGTGATCGGCTTCGACATGGGCGGCACCAGCACCGACGTCAGCCACTACGCCGGCGAATTCGAGCGCGCCTTCGAAACGCAAGTTGCCGGCGTGCGCATGCGCGCGCCGATGATGAGCATTCACACCGTGGCCGCAGGCGGCGGCTCGCTGCTGCAGTTCGACGGCGCGCGCTTGCGCGTCGGGCCCGAGAGCGCGGGCGCCAACCCCGGGCCGGCCAGCTACCGCCGCGGCGGGCCGCTGGCCACCACCGACGCCAACGTCCTGCTGGGCAAGATCCAGCCGGCGCACTTTCCGAAGGTGTTCGGGCCGAAAGGCAATGAGGCACTCGACCGCGACGGCGTGGCGGCGAAGTTCGATGCGCTGGCGGCCGAGGTCCGCACGGCCACCGGCCGCGCGGCGTCCGCCGAGTCACTCGCCGAGGGCTTCCTGCAGATCGCGATCCAGAACATGGCCAACGCGATCAAGCGCATCTCGGTTGCGCGCGGCTACGACGTGACCCAGTACACCCTGCAATGCTTCGGCGGTGCCGGCGGCCAGCATGCCTGCGGCGTGGCCGACGCGCTGGGCATGAGTCGCATCTTCGTGCACCCGCTGGCGGGGGTGTTGTCGGCCTACGGCATGGGCCTGGCCGACCAGATCGCGATGCGCGAGGCCTCGATCGAGCTGCCGTTCGACCGGGACGGCCTGGCTGCCGCTGAGTTGCGACTGGTCACCCTCGGCGACGCCGCGCGCGACGAGATCGCGAGCCAGGGCGTGCCGGCTGCGGCAATCGAGGTGCGATGCCACCTGCACCTGCGCTACCTGGGCACCGACACAGCACTGGTGCTGCCCTTCGGCAGCATCGACGCCATGCGCCAGGCCTTCGAGGCCGGCTACCGCCAGCGCTTTGCCTTCCTGATGCCCGACCGCGCGTTGGTGATCGAAGCGGTGTCGGTCGAGGCGATCGGCGCGGGCGAGCGCTTCGACGCGCCAGCCTTGGGCGATGAGCCCGCGGCGTACACGCCGGTGCCCGACGCCAGCGTGCGCATGCACAGCCAGCGCTGGCTCGACGCGAGCCTCTACGTGCGCGAGTCGCTGCGTGCCGGCGCCACCATCGACGGCCCGGCGATCGTCGCCGAAAAGAACGCCACCACCGTCATCGAGCCGGGCTGGCAAGCGCGCTTGATGAATGCCGGCCCGATCGAACTCACGCGCGTGCAGCCACGCGCCAACCAGCACGCCATCGGCACCGACGCCGACCCGGTGATGCTCGAGGTCTTCAACAACCTGTTCATGAACATCGCCGAGCAGATGGGCCTGCGGCTGCAGAACACCGCCTACTCGGTGAACATCAAGGAGCGCCTCGACTTTTCCTGCGCCCTGTTCAACAGCGCGGGTGACCTGATCGCCAACGCGCCGCATATGCCGGTACACCTGGGCTCGATGAGCGAGTCGATCAAGACCGTGATCGAGCGCAACCCCGCGATGCAGCGCGGTGACGTGTATGTGCTCAACGATCCGTACCACGGCGGCACCCACTTGCCCGACGTGACCGTCGTGACCCCCGTGTATCTTGAAGCCCCCACGCCCCCTGCGGGCGCTGCCCCCAGGGACCGGAACGGTCCCCTTCGTGGCCCTTGGGGCGCGTTTCGGACCGGGGAACCCGGATCCGAAACCGACGCCAGGCCGAGCTTCTACGTCGCCAGCCGAGGCCACCATGCAGACATCGGCGGCAGCACACCCGGCTCGATGCCACCGTTTTCGAAGTCGATCGACGAAGAAGGCGTGCTCTTCGACAACTTCCTGCTGGTGCGCGAGGGCGTGCTGCGCGAGCCTGAATTGCGCGCGCAACTGGCGAGCGGCCGCTACCCGGCACGCAACCCCGACCAGACAATTGCCGATCTGCGGGCGCAGATCGCCGCCAACGAAAAGGGCGTGCAGGAGCTGCACGCGATGGTGGCGCAGTTCGGCCGCGCCACCGTGGCGGCGTACATGATCCACGTGCAGAACAATGCCGAGGAGTCGGTGCGCCGTGTCATCACGGCACTGAACCTGAGGCCCCCAGGCTCGCCGGTCGGCTCGCCACCCCCCGAGGGGGCTGGCCCCGCTCGGGGCGGCCCAGCGCCGGGGCCGGACGGCACGTTCACGCTGGCGCTGGACAACGGCGCGCAAATTGTCGTCAAGGTCACGGTGCATGCCGCGCCGCGTGAAGCGACGATCGATTTCACCGGTACCAGCGCACAGTTGCCGAACAACTTCAACGCCCCCAAGGCAGTCACGATGGCGGCGGTGCTGTACGTCTTTCGCACCCTGGTCGACGACGACATCCCGCTCAACGCCGGCTGCCTGAAACCGCTGCACGTGATCGTGCCCGAGGGCTGCATGCTCAACCCGAACCCGCCTGCCGCGGTGGTCGCCGGCAATGTCGAAACCAGCACCTGCGTCACCAACGCGCTGTACGGCGCGCTGGGCGTGATGGCCGCCAGCCAGTGCACGATGAACAACTTCACTTTCGGCAACGCCACCCACCAGTACTACGAAACCATCTCCGGCGGCTCCGGCGCGGGGCCGGGTTTCGACGGCACCAGCGTCGTGCAGACGCACATGACCAACTCGCGCCTGACCGACCCCGAGATTCTCGAGTTCCGCTTCCCGGTGCGCCTCGAGAGCTACGCCATCCGCCCGGGTTCAGGCGGCGCGGGCCTGTGGCGCGGCGGTGACGGCGGTGTGCGCCGCGTGCGCTTCCTCGAGCCGATGACGGCCTCGATCCTGTCCAACGGCCGCCATGTGCCGGCCTTCGGCGGCGCCGGCGGCGAGCCGGGCGCCCTGGGTATCAACCGCATCGAGCGCGCCGACGGACGCATCGAAGTCCTCGACCACATCGGCTCGGCCGAATTGCAGGCCGGCGATCAGTTCGTGATCGAGACACCGGGCGGTGGGGGCTGGGGTCGGAAAGCACGATGAGCCACCAAGCAGCGGCGCCCCTGCTGGTCGCTGGGTTCGAGCCCTTCGGCGGCGAATCCATCAACGCCTCATGGCAAGTGGCGCTGGCCTTGCATGGCCGGCAAATCGCAGGCGCCCCGGTGGTCGCCGTCTTGCTGCCTTGCGCATTCGGCGCCGCGCTCGAAGTCTTGCGCGGTGCGCTGAACGAGCGCCGGCCACAACTGGTGCTGGCGTTGGGGCAGGCCGTGGGTCGCTGCGCGCTGTCGCTTGAACGGGTAGCAATCAATGTCGACGACGCGCGCATTGCCGACAACGCCGGCCGGCAGCCGATCGACGAGCCGGTGGTGCGTGGTGCCGTCGCAGCCTACTTCAGCACCCTGCCGATCAAGGCCATGGTCGCCGCACTGCGCGAGGCCGGCGTGCCGGCCGAAGTCTCATCGACGGCGGGAACCTATGTCTGCAACCATGTCTTTTTCGGCCTGCAGCATGCGTTGGCCGGCAGTGCGGTGCGCAGTGGCTTCATGCACCTGCCGCTGCTGCCAGAGCAGGCGGCACGCTCGACGGGTCAACCCAGCCTGCCCCTGAAGACGATGGTCGACGGTGTGGCCCTGGCGCTGGCCGTCGCCGTGCAACAGCGCAACGATCTGCGCCTGACCGGCGGCACGCTGGACTGACCTACTCGGCGCTCTCGCTTTCAATCGCGTTGAGCTCGCCGTCTGCAAATGTTTAGGTTTAGTCCCACGACCCATAGCGGCCCTCCAACAGGCGGCCACCCTCACTGCGCTCATCAGACGGCCGCCGGCCTCAGCCGCTGCTGAGGATCTCACCGTTTGGCTGCCACCCGTCCTGGTATTCAAGAGCGGGCAGCGCTCGCTGCGTGGGTGCCCAGATAGGCCTGTACCGTGAGGTCATGGCTCGCTTCGCTGGCCAAGCCGCTGAACACGATACGACCCTTGGACAGGATGCACACGCGGTCTGCAACCGAGAGCGCAATGCGGCTCTGTTCGGCCAGAACGACCGCGACGTCTCCGAAGACCTCAGCTCGCCGCGCTAGAAATTGGTAGATCACTTCAGTCAGGAGCGGCGACAGGCCCATGCTCGGTTCGTCGAGTAGCAGCGCGGTAGGTCGGGCAATGAGCGCGCGTCCTATCGCCAGCATCTGTTGCTCTCCCCCGCTCAGCAAACCGCTCGCCACGTCACGGCGCCTCGCAATGGCGGGGAAGAGCGAGAAAACCCGCTCAATGCCGTCGTTCAGTTCCTTGCCTGGGCAGCGCCGAGACGCAAGGCCAGCCAGCTGCAAGTTTTCCGTCACAGTGAGCGGCGCAACCACCTGCCGGCCCTCGGGCACGTGCAACAGGCCAGCGCGAGCGATCTGGTCGGGGCGTCGGCCGCTCACGTTCTGACCGCAAAGCAACACCCGTCCGCGCTGCGCAGGCAGGAGACCGCTCAGCGCGCGCAGCGTCGGTGTCTTTCCAGCACCGTTCGGGCCGAGCAACGCGACGACCTCGCCGCTGGCCACTGACAGGCTGAAGTCGACGACCGCCTTCACATGGCCATAGGCAACGCAGAGCTCCTCGATGCTCAACACCGGCGCACGCACCGTTGTGCC
>JANMSS010000330.1:0-36350 GCA_031389585.1 Burkholderiales bacterium
GCCCGGTGACGGCGTAGTTGCTCTTGGGCGCCTTGGGCTTTTCTTCGATGCTTTGCGCCCGGCGTTGCTTGTCGAAGGCCACCACGCCGTAGCGTTCGGGGTCGGTCACGTGATAGGCGAACACGCTGGCGCCATGCGTGCGCCCGGCGGCGCCCGCGAGCAGGCCCTGGAAGTCGTGGCCGTAGAAGATGTTGTCGCCCAGCACCAGCGCGCTGGGCTGGCCGGCAACGAATTCGCGGCCGAGGATGAAGGCCTGCGCCAGGCCATCGGGGCTGGGCTGCACGCAGTAGCGGATGCTCATGCCCCAGCGGCTGCCGTCGCCGAGCAGGGCCTCGAAACGCGGCGTGTCTTGCGGCGTGCTGATCAGCAGCACATCGCGGATGCCCGCCAGCATCAGCGTGGCCAGCGGGTAATAGACCATCGGCTTGTCGTACACCGGCAGCAGTTGCTTGCTCATGGCCAATGTCGCCGGGTGCAAGCGGGTGCCGGAGCCGCCGGCCAGGATGATGCCCTTGCGCTGGTGGGTCATGGCGTGATCTCCTGGAGCATGCGTTGCACGCCGACCTGCCAGTCGGGCAGGGTCAGGCCGAACGCCTGGCGCAGCTTGTGCGTGTCGAGCCGCGAGTTGAGCGGTCGCCGTGCGGGCGTCGGGTAGGCGCTTGTCGGCACGGCAGCGATCGCAGCTGCGGCGACCTTGACCGGCAGGCCATTCGCGCGCGCCCAATCGATGACGAAGCGCGCATAGCCGTGCCAACTGGTTTCGCCGGCCGCCACGGCGTGGTAGGTGCCACCCAGTTCCGACTCGCGCTGCACTGCGCGAATCGCGTAGGCCGTGACATCGGCCAGCAGGTCCGCACCGGTCGGTGCGCCAATCTGATCGTCGATCACCGACAGCGCATCGCGCTCGGCGGCCAGTTTGAGCATCGTCCGCGCGAAATTGCCACCACGCGCGGCATAGACCCAGCTTGTGCGAAAGATCAGGTGTTTGCAGCCGCTGGCGCGGATATGGTTTTCACCGTCGAGCTTGGTGCGGCCGTACACGCTCAGGGGGCCGGTGGCGGCCTCCTCCTTGCGCGGTGCCTGGCCGCTGCCGTCGAACACATAGTCGGTGCTGTAGTGCACCAGCCAGGCCCCCAAGCCGGCGGCCTCAGCGGCCAGGATGCGCGGTGCCTCGGCGTTGAGCGTTTGGGCAAAGGCGGGTTCGCTTTCGGCCTTGTCGACCGCGGTGTGCGCCGCGGCATTGACGATCACGTCGGGCCGCAGCGCGCGCACGGTGTCAATCAGCCCGGCCGGGCGGCTGAAGTCGGCATGGTGGTCGGTGCTGTCGAAGTCAAGTGCGGTCAGCTCACCGAGTGTTGCCAGCGATCGCTGCAACTCCCAGCCCACCTGGCCGTTCTTGCCGAACAAGAGGACTTTGAGCACGGGTTCTCAGCGCGCGGCGTAGTTCGCGGCCAGCCAGTCGCGGTAGCCGCCGCTCTGCACATTGGCCACCCAGTCGGGGTGGTCGAGGTACCACCGCACCGTCTTGCGGATGCCGGACTCGAAGGTCTCGGCCGGGCGCCACCCCAGTTCGAGTTCGATCTTGCGCGCGTCAATGGCGTAGCGGCGGTCATGGCCGGGGCGGTCGGTCACATGCGTGATCAACCGGCGGTACGAACCTGCCGGGTCGGGCCGCAACTCATCCAGCAGCGTGCAGATCGTGTGCACGATATCGAGGTTGGCCTTTTCATTCCAGCCGCCGATGTTGTACGTTTCGCCAATGCGGCCCCCGGCCAGCACGGCGCGGATCGCGCTGGTGTGGTCGCACACGTAAAGCCAGTCGCGCACCTGCTGGCCGTCGCCGTACACCGGCAGGGGCTTGGCCGCAAGCGCGTTGACGATCATCAGCGGGATCAGCTTCTCGGGGAAGTGGTAGGGCCCGTAGTTGTTCGAGCAGTTGGTGGTCACGACCGGCAGGCCATAGGTGTGGTGCCAGGCGCGCACCAGGTGGTCGCTGGCGGCCTTGCTTGCCGAATACGGGCTGTTCGGCTCGTAGGCGTGCGTCTCGGTGAACGCGGGTGCGCCGGGCGCCAGCGAGCCGTAGACCTCGTCGGTGGAGACATGGTGAAAACGAAAGCCTGCCTTGGCGGCCGCGGGCAGCGCGCTCCAGTAGCCCCGCGCGGCCTCGAGCAGCGTGAAGGTGCCCATCACGTTGGTGCGCATGAACTCGCCGGGGCCATGGATGCTGCGGTCGACATGGCTTTCGGCGGCGAAGTGCAGCAGCGCGCGGGGCTTGTGCTCATCAAGAAGCCGGTCGACGAGTGCGCGGTCGCAGATGTCGCCTTGCACGAAGACATGCCGCGCATCGCCTTTGACAGCATCCAGGTTGTGCAGGTTGCCGGCGTAGGTCAGGGCGTCGAGATTGAGCACCGGCTCGCCCGCTGTGGCCAGCCAGTCGAGCACGAAGTTGGAGCCGATGAATCCGGCGCCGCCGGTGACAAGGAGGGTCACGCTGTGATCACTCCAGCGCGCTGCGCAATTGCGCCAGCTTGGCGGCTCGCTCCGGACGTGCCAGGCTCTGGCGCCAGAAGTGGCGCGAAACGACGAAGCCGGCGAGCAGTAGCAGGGCGGCCAATGTGGTGGCCACGGCCGTGATCGCCCGCTTGGGTTTGCTCTTGCGCTCGGCCGGCTTGGCCTCGTCGACGACCTGGATCAACGCGCCCTCGCGGCTTTCGTCCACGCGCGCCAGTTCGTACTGGCGCGAGAACAGATCGAACAGCGTTTCCTGGTACTTGAACTCGCGGAACTTGCCGATGTAGTCGGGGCCGCCGCTGGGGTGGGTCGATGTCTCGACCTTGCCGAGCTGGGCCCGCAGCGCGCCGAGCATGCCTAGCGCGTTCTGCACCTCGGGCGTGGTGTCGGACAGGTTGCCGCGCAGCGTTTGCAGGCGCACTTCAGCGGCCGTGACTTCGGCTTTCAGCCGCGCATAACCCTCCGCGGCGGCCTTGGGCTCGGCCTTCAATGCGCCCGGATTGAAGCCACTGGCTTGAAGCTGCAGTTGCGCCTGCGTCAACGCATCGCGCGTCTTCTTCAACTGGGCGTCGAAGAAGAGGCGGCGCTGCTGAGCCTCGGTCAGCGCCAGTTGCGAGGTCAGGCGGCGCAACTCGTCGACATGGCGGTTGGCCATCTCGGCCGCGCGCGGCGGGTCGATGTCGTCGACCTCGACCGTGATCAGGCCGTCTTTCTTGCCCAGCGAAATGCGCACGTTCTTGGCGAGTTCCTTGCGGGCTTCGAAGCGGTAGTCACTCTCGTAGACCTGCATCAGTTTGAACTCATCGATCAGGCGGTCGGCCACGGTGGTGCTTTGCAGCAGCGCGACATACTGGTCGGCCGGGCTCTTGACGCCCGCCGCTGCGCCGGCCAGTCCCGAGAGCGCACCCAGCGACGCAAGCGCCGAGGCGGCTGCACTTTGCTGCTGCTGCGGCGGCAGAAACACCGTGCGCGAGGTGAAGGTCGGCTGGATCAGGTAGGTGATGCCGAGGGCCGCCATCCCGGCGAAAAACGGCCCGAATACGAGCAGCTTCCAGTGCAGAAGCAGGGGCAGCGCCAGATCGAGCAAGTCGATCCCGGCATCGTTATCGTCGAGGGCCTCAGAGGCAACGGCGTGCTCTTGCATCACCTGCCTACGGTTTTGATCGCCGCCAGGCCGATGCCGAACTGATACAGGATCTGCGTCCAGTCCTTGGCGTTCTGCACGAAGGTCGTTTTGTTCATCTCCTCGGGCACGAAGACGGTGTCGCCGGCTTCGGCCTTGAGGCCTTCCAGCCCAGTGCCGCGGTTGAACCAGCCACCGCTCTGGCGCCCGCTGATGACGCTGCCGTTGGCGCGAATCACAAAGGCGCTGCCGGCGTCGGCACCCCGGGTCGGCCCGCCCGCCAGATTCAGGTACTCAACGATGTCGCGGCCTTCGCCATACAGGTAGCTGCCCGCATTGAACACGCTGCCGAAGACGCCCACTGAGGTCGGTCGCGGCGGAATGAGCAGACGGTCCCCGTCTTCCAGCGCCAGCGGGGGCAGTTCGCGGCTGCTCGGTTGCAGCTGCAGCACGACGCGCCCGCTCGGGCGCTGGGCGCGCAATGCCGCGACCAAGCGCGCATTGGCGGAGTCGCGCGAGGATCCAGCGGCCACCTCTTCGGCCGTACTGGTTCGTTGTGATGACGTATTGCGCGCGAGGTCGGTCTCGAGGTCGCGCAGTGCACGGTCGTAATTCTGCTGCTGCGTTGCCCGCACGCTTTCGCGACTGAACTCGGTGCCGAACGGGTAGGCCCTGTCGGTCAAGCCACCGGCGGCGGCCAGCGCATCGGCAATCGACGTCTCTGGTGGCAGGACGTACTCGCCAGGGCGAAGCACTTCGCCTTCGACCCTCACCCGCTTGTTCTGGCGCTGCACCGGCAGCGCCGAGTCGACCGCGCTGAAGGCGCGCAGCACATCGCCGTTGGCGAGCGCCGCGGCGTTCGAAGCCGGCAGCGCCAACTGGACGATGCGCACGGTGGCTCGGTCGTCGAGGCGCTCGACGGCCAGGCGCGAACGGTCGGCCACTGCAGAGAAGCCGCCGGCCATGCGCAGCAGGTCGGCCACAGTTTCACCGGGCTTCAATTCGAAGATGGCCGGCCGGTTGACGCTGCCGATCAACGCCACCTGGGTGCCGACCGGGCCGACATGGATCACGTCGTCGGCCTGCAGCATGCGGTCGGCGCTGCGGTCGCCGCCGAGCAGCAGGTCGTAGAGGTCGAAGGCGCCCACGCGCTGGTTGCCGCGTTTGATCTCGATGGATCGGAAACTGCCGGCCGCGGACGGGCCGCCCGCCTTGAGCAGCGCCTGGACCACGGTGGCCAGGCTGCTGACGTTGTAGCTGCCGGGCTTGGCGACGAAGCCGGTGACGTACACGCGCAACCCGCGCAACTGGCCGAGGGAGACACTCAATTGGTAGTTGCGAAACACCAGGGCCATGCGCTGGCTGATCGTGGCCGGCAGGTCGGCGTAGCGAACGCCGGCCACCAGCACCGGCCCGACGCGCGGAATACTGACCCGGCCACTGCGGTCGACCAGCAGGCGCAGATCGCTATCAACGGATCCCCAAACCGTGAGCAGGATTTCGTCGCCAGGCTTGATCAGGTAGTCGGGCGGCACCAACGGCAGCGTATCGACAACCTCGGGGTCATCGGTCGGCGTCATCAAATCGGCGCCGAAGCGTCGGATCTCGAGCGGCTCAGTCAGGCGCTGGACAAAGGCCTCGAATTCACCCAGCACGACCTTGGCGGGCATTCCCGGCACCGCGGGCACGATCTTGCTCTGGCCCGTCAGCTTGGTCGGGTCGGTCGCCGGCGTCTGCGCCTGACCGCCAGGTTGGCGCAGACGCACCGGCCCCCCGGTCGGGGCAGTCTGCGCGTCTGTTGTCGGTGCCGTTGCCGACTGGGCATGCGCGGGTGTGACGGCGATCAGGCCGCCGAATACAACGCAGCAGAGGGCCGTCGCACATCCTCGCCACGCAGAGCGGCGCTGTCGCGCGGGTTCGGTGCAGTCGGTTTGGTGATCGCTCATGGGCATGGAAACTGCGGCTTGGAGGTCATTCGTGTGGCGCGCCACGCGAGGCCGGGGCGGCGCTGAGGCGCTGCCCTGCTGCAACGGCGCGCGATTCTAGCCCGCGACCTGCGCGCAGCAGCAGCAGGTAGCTGGCTAAACTGCTGCCGATGTTGCTGCTCATGTCGGCGTTCGCCGTGTCTTTTCTCGTCACGCTTTGCGTAGTGCGTGCGGCCAAGGGGCTGGCGCGCGTGGCAGGTGACCACGACCTGGCGGGGCCGCAGAAGTTTCACTCTCATTCCGTACCGCGCATCGGTGGTTTGGGCATTCTGCTTGGCGTGGTGGCGGCGATGGCGGTGCTCGCGTGGCGCGAGCCCGCGACGGCGCCGTGGCTGGTGCTCTTTGCGGTCTGTGCCTTGCCTGCATTCGGTGCAGGCATTGCCGAAGACCTGACCAAGACGCAAAGCCCGCGGCGGCGCCTGTTCTTCACGGCAATGTCGGCCGCGCTTGCGGTCTGGCTGGTCCAGGCCGTGATCACGCGCACCGGCATACCTGGCCTGGACTGGGTGGTGGCCTACCCGCTGGGCGCATTGCTGGTCACGATCTTCGTGGTGGCCGGCGTGGCCAATGCCGTCAACATCATCGACGGCTTCAACGGCCTGGCTTCGATGTGCGTGGCGATCATGCTGAGCGGCTTGG
The DNA here is from genome assembly GCA_031389585.1 of Burkholderiales bacterium. Lineage (GTDB taxonomy): Bacteria > Pseudomonadota > Gammaproteobacteria > Burkholderiales > Burkholderiaceae_C > CADEEN01. Next base: position 6,259 of record JANMSS010000330.1, read on the forward strand.
CCTACGTCGCCTTCGCTGTTGACGACCGCTTGATCGCGTTGCTGGCACTGGCCGGCGTGGGCGCCATCCTCGGGTTCTTCGTCTGGAACTTCCCTGCCGGGTTGGTCTTCCTGGGTGACGGCGGCGCCTACTTTCTGGGCTTCTACGTGGCCGAACTGGCCATCCTGCTGCTGCACCGCAACCCCGAGGTGTCGCCGATGTTCCCGCTCCTGCTGTGCCTGTATCCGGTGTTTGAAACACTCTTTTCGATCTACCGCCGAAAGTGGCTGCGCGGCGCGCCTGTGGGCATGCCTGACGGTGCCCACTTGCACAGCCTCATCTACCGTCGGTTCATGCGCTGGGCCGCCGGCGAACGCAGCGCGCGCGAATTGACCCGGCGCAATTCGATGACTTCGCCGTACCTTTGGATGCTGTGTTCGCTGTCTGTGGTGCCGGCAGTGCTGTGGTTCGACAGTACGCTGATCCAGGCCGGCTTTATCGGGCTTTTTGGCATCACCTACGTGCTGCTCTACTGGCGCATCGTGCGCTTCAAGGCGCCGCGCTGGCTGCTGTTCCGGCACAGGAAATTGCGACAAGGGATAATCCGGGGTGATGACCGAAACCCCTGACGACACGACCGAGGCTGCACAGGCTCCTGCACCTGCCCGCTTCGACACCCTTCCGCTTGATCCGAAACTGCTGCGCGCAGTCGCAGAGTCCGGCTATACGGCAATGACCCCGATCCAAGCCAAGGCGATCCCGATCGTGCTCGATGGCCGTGACGTGATGGGCGCAGCCCAGACCGGCACCGGCAAGACAGCGGCCTTCACGTTGCCGCTGCTGCAGAAGATGCTCCAGCATGAGAATGCCAGCATGTCGCCGGCGCGCCATCCTGTGCGCGCATTGGTGATCACGCCGACGCGCGAGTTGGCCGACCAGGTGGCCAACAGTGTCAAGACCTACGCCAAGCACACCCAGTTGCGCTCGATGGTGGTCTTCGGCGGCATCGACATGAAGCCGCAGACCTTGGTGCTGAAGGGCGGCGTCGAGGTGCTGATCGCCACGCCGGGCCGGCTGCTCGACCACATCGAGGCCAAGAACACGGTGCTCAACAAGGTCGAGTACGTGGTCCTCGACGAGGCCGACCGCATGCTCGATATCGGCTTCCTGCCTGACCTGCAGCGCATCCTGTCGTACCTGCCGAAGGAGCGCCAGACGCTGCTGTTCTCGGCCACCTTCTCGCCCGAGATCAGGAAGCTGGCCAACAGCTACCTGCAGGATCCGGTGCTGGTCGAGGTGGCACGACCCAACGCCACCGCCACCAACGTCGAGCAGCGCTTTTACAGCGTCACTGACGACGACAAGCGCGCGGTGGTGCGCCAGTTGCTCAGGACACGCGGCCTGACGCAAGCCCTGATCTTCGTCAATTCCAAGCTCGGCGCGGCGCGACTGGCCCGCTCGTTCGAGCGCGACGGGCTGAAGACGCAGGCGCTGCATGGCGACAAGTCACAGGATGAGCGGCTCAAGGCACTGGCGGCCTTCAAGGCGGGCGAGGTCGACTTGCTGGTGGCCACCGATGTGGCCGCGCGCGGCCTGGACATCGTCGACCTGCCCAGCGTGTTCAACTTCGACGTGCCGTTCAACGCCGAAGACTATGTGCACCGCATCGGTCGCACGGGCCGCGCGGGGGCCTCGGGCCTGGCGGTGACGCTGGTTACGCGTGATGACACGCGGCTGGTGTCAGACATCGAAAAGCTGATCAAGAAGAAGATCGAGCTCGAACCGTTCGAGCTGGAGGACGACCGCCCACGTCGGCCGCGACCGCGTGCCGAGGTCGAGCCCGAGGAACGCGAAGCGCGCTCGGTTGCACCGCCGCGAGTTGACCCTGAGCGACGCCCGCCGGCGAAGTCGGCCGATCCGTTTTTCGATCAACCCTATGAGGCCACGGCCACCGCCGCCCCGGCCTGGGAGCCGACGGCCAAGGCCGGCGCGTCGAGTGCCACGCGCGGCCTGTCGCCGAGTATCAAACCCCGGCGCAAGGTCGCCGCGCTGCTGGGTGGCGTCAAGGTTTGACGCCGCCAACCGCCGCCACACAGCGGTGGCTTGTGCGGCACGACGGGTCGCTGCTGGTGGCGCGTTGACTCATTGGGCCGCGGGCTGAGCGGCCTCAGCCAGCCAGCCAGAGAAAAACCGCGGGCAGGTGCTTGTTGTCGAACGACGGCGGTTGCCGCTGCCAGTTCGACACGGTGCGCGTCGCGCACCAGCCACCGGGCAGCGTCAGGCCACAGGCCACCGACAACATCGTGTCCGGATGCAGGGCCTGCAGCAAACCCGTCATCAGTGCGGCGTTGCGGTAAGGGGTCTCGATGGCGATCTGCGTTTGACCCTCGCGCCGCGAGATCTGCTGCAGGGTCTGCAGTCGCGACGTGCGAGCGGCCGATTCGGTCGGCAGGTAACCGACGAATGCAAAGCTCTGCCCATTGAGCCCGCTGGCGGCCAGGGCCAGCAGCAGGGAGCTCGGCCCGGCCAGCGGCAGCACGGCGATGCCCAGGCGGTGCGCGCTGGCCACCAGCGCGGCGCCCGGGTCTGCCACGGCGGGCAAGCCGGCCTCGCTGATCAGGCCGATGTCGGTGCCTGCCAACGCGGGTGACAACCACGCATCGAGGTGGGTGCTGACCGCGCCGGTGTGGGCGCCCTTTGCGGGTCGCGGCAGTTCCCGGATATCAATCTCTTGCAGCGGCCGGGTCAGCGGCACGAGGGCGTGCACGCGCTTGAGGAAGGCGCGCGTGGTCTTTGCATCTTCGGCGACCCAATGCGAGAGGCGCGCCGCGTGCCGCAGTACGCCGGCCGGCAGCACCTCGTCGATCGGCGCTGCGTCGGGCGCGCCGAGATCCAGTGTGTTGGGCACCAGAAACAGGGTGCCGTGTCGCGAACTCATCGCCGCGCGCCTGTGAGCGGGTTCAGCCCGGCTTCGCGCAGCAGTGTGCAGGTGCGAATCAGCGGCAGGCCGATCAGAGCGGTCGGGTCGTCGGAGTCGATCGCCGCCAGCAGCGCGATACCCAGGCCTTCGCTCTTCGCGCTGCCGGCGCAGTCATAAGGTTGTTCGGTGCGCAGGTAATGCTCGATCTCTGCTTCGCCGAGCGCACGAAACGTCACGATCACCGGCGCGAGCAGGCCGCGCGCATAGCTGCGAGCGTGACAGACCACGGCAACGGCGGTGTGGAAGACCACGCGTCGCCCGCTCATGGCGCGCAGCTGCACCAGCGCACGCTCGTGCGTGTGCGGTTTGCCGATCGATTCGCCGTCAAGCTCGGCGACCTGGTCCGAGCCGATCACGACCGCATCGGCATGTTGCGATGCGACTGCCAGGGCCTTGGCCATCGCCAGGCGTTCGGCCAGATCCTTCGGTGCCTCGCTGTCCAGCGGTGTCTCGTCGACCTCGGGCGACACCACATCGAAGGAAAGCTGCAGCCGCTGCAGCAGTTCGCGACGGTAGCGCGATGTGGAGGCCAGAATCAACCGGGGTGTGTCGCGCATGGCGCACATTTTCACACCGGCTCGGGCCCGCGCAGATCTGCGTGTTGCCGGCCGTAAACTGCCCGCATGACACCGCGCCAACCGGACCCACGCAAGCTCGACGCGGCGGCATTTGCTGCCGACGCGGGCGTGCTCGAAGGCCATTGGCCGCTGGCCGACTTTTCGCGCCTTGGCGACGGATCCATCCAGGACGGCGACGTTCAATGGTCCGTCCGTGGCGAGCGGCGCCTGGTCGCTGGCGGCGAGCCGGAGATCTGGCTCCACCTGGCAGCACGGGCACGGGTCGGACTCGACTGCCAGCGGTGCTTGCAGTCCGTGTCCTGGGATCTCGACGTGCTGCGACCGCTGCGGTTCGTCGCCGGCGAGGATGCAGCCGCGGCATTGGACGCCAAGGGCGAGGACGATGTCCTGGCACTGTCGCGCAGTCTGGACCTGCACGATTTGATCGAGGACGAGTTGTTGCTTGCGCTGCCGCTGGTGCCGATGCACGCGCAATGCCCGCAGCGCCTGCCGATGTCTGCGGGCGACCAGGGTGGGCCTGCAGTTGCGCAGGATCCGAACCCGTTTGCGGCCCTGGCCGCGCTCAAGCGCGCGCGTGATGGCGGCGGCGATTGACGTGACCGCCCCCGCCGGGATGCGGCGACGGCCCCAGGGGCAAGGCCAGACCGCTTTGGGGCTGCCCGGTGCGGCCTGAGGCCGACGCGCATGCTTGCTCTGCTATACTTTGCGGCTTTTCGCGTTGGACCGGCCTCTGCCGGGCCCGCGCCGCACGGCCCGCCATGGACATGCTTCCGGCAGGGCCCCGCCCCAGGAGAATCCCATGGCTGTTCAGCAAAACAAGAAGTCGCCTTCCAAGCGCGGTATGCACCGCTCGCACTATGCCCTGACCCCACCGGGCACGGCGATCGAGCCTACGACTGGCGAAAATCACTTGCGCCACCATATCAGCCCGACCGGCTTTTATCGAGGCCGCAAGGTTCTGAAGACCAAGGCCGACGCCTGATCGGTCTGCGCCGAACTGGGGGACGTTCGAGCCCCTGTGGTCGTTCGGCCTGAGTTGTCACAGCGGTAGCCGCACACACTTTGCACGCCTCGCTGTCCCCGTTGCCGCTGGTTCGCCTGGCTGTGGACTGCATGGGCGGTGATCACGGCGCCGAAGTCACGCTGCCTGCGTGCCGCGCTTTCCTCGTCAAGCACCCCCACGCCGAGCTGGTGCTGGTCGGGACCGCGCAAGCCCTGCGTGCCGCCACCGCCTGGCCGCGGACGCAATGCGTCATCGCCTCCGAAGTGGTGACGATGGCCGATACGATCGAAGTCGCCCTGCGGCGCAAAAAGGACTCTTCGATGCGCGTGGCGATTGCGCAGTTGAAAGCGCCAGCAGGCGGTGAGCCTGTGGCGCATGCCTGCGTCTCCGCCGGCAACACGGGCGCGCTGATGGCGGTCTCCCGTTACCTGCTGAAGACGCTGGAAGGCATTGACCGTCCCGCCATTGCCGCCGTGCTGCCAAACCGCCGCGACGGCTTCACGACGGTGCTCGATCTCGGCGCCAACGTTGACTGCACGCCCGAGCACTTGTTGCAGTTTGCCGTGATGGGCAGTGCTCTGGTGGCTGCAATCGAGGGCAAGGACGACCCGAGCGTGGGTCTGCTCAACATTGGCGAAGAATCGATCAAGGGCAGCGAGACCATCAAGCGCGCAGGTGAACTGCTGCGTGCCGCAGCCGCCGACGACCACCTCAACTTCTACGGCAACGTCGAGGGGAATGACATTTTCAAGGGCACCACTGACATCGTCGTTTGCGACGGCTTCGTCGGCAACGCGGTGCTCAAGGCCTCAGAGGGGCTGGCGGGCATGCTGGGCGAGTTCATCCGCCAGGAGTTCACGCGCAATGCCTTTACCAAGCTGGCCGCGTTGGTGGCAATGCCCGTGCTGAAGCACTTTCAGCGCCGCGTCGACCACCGCCGCTACAACGGCGCGGCATTGCTGGGGCTGCGCGGACTGGTCTTCAAGAGCCACGGTTCTGCCGATGCGGTGGCTTTCGAGAACGCGCTGAGCCGTGCGTATGATGCCGCTCGCAATCGACTTCTCGACCGCGTGCACGACCGCATCCTCGAAACCCTGCAAGCCATGCCGACGCCGGCCCTCGCGTCGCAACCTGCATGAGCACGCCGGGCCGCCCCAAGGCGAATACCGCAGTGCGCAGCACGGAGGTTGCGTGATGAGCACGCCGGGCCGCCTGCCGCGCACGTCACGCATTTCCGGCACGGGCAGCCACTTGCCGCCGCGGCGTGTGAGCAACGCGGACCTGGCGCGCGATCTTGCTGAGCGCGGCATTGAGACCTCCGACGAATGGATCGTCGAGCGCACCGGCATTCGCGCACGCCACTTCGCTGCCGAGGGCGTGGTTTGCAGCGACATGGCGGTCGCTGCGGCGACCGCGGCGCTACAAGCCGCCGGGCGCCAGGCTTCTGAGATCGACCTGATCATCGTCGCCACCTCGACACCCGACATGGTGTTCCCGTCGACAGCGTGCATCGTGCAGCAAAAGCTCGGCGTGCATGGCTGCCCGGCGCTCGATGTGCAGGCCGTGTGTTCGGGTTTTGTCTATGCCCTGACCGTGGCGGACGCGCTGATCCGCACCGGCACGGCGACATGCGCGCTGGTGATTGGCGCGGAAGTCTTTTCGCGGATTCTCGACTTCAATGACAGGACCACCTGCGTGCTGTTCGGCGACGGCGCCGGTGCGGTGGTTCTCGAAGCCAGCGACGAGCCGGGACTGCTGGCCAGCGACCTGCACGCAGATGGCCGCCATGTCGGCATCCTGTGCACGCCCGGCACAGTGGCGGGCGGCAAAGTTTTGGGCGACCCGACGCTGAAGATGGACGGCCCCGCGGTGTTCAAACTGGCCGTCGCCGTGCTTGAAGACAGCGCCCGCGCAGTCCTGGCCAAGGCGGGCAAGACGGCCGAGGACATCGACTTTTTGATTCCGCACCAGGCCAACATCCGCATCATGCAGAGCACGGCCAAGAAGCTGAAACTGGCCGCGGACAAGCTGGTCGTCACCGTCGATGAGCATGGCAACACCTCGGCGGCATCGATCCCGTTGGCGCTGGACGTGGCGGTGCGCGATGGCCGCATCCGGCGCGGCCACACCTTGATGCTCGAAGGCGTCGGCGGCGGCTTTACCTGGGGCGCGGTGTTGCTCCAGTTCTGAACCCGGACTCTTCGATGCCAGCGTTTGCATTTCTCTTTCCCGGCCAAGGCTCGCAGTCCGTGGGCATGCTCGACGCCTGGGGTGACCACCCGGCAGTGCGTGACTGCTTGGCCGAGGCCTCGGCAGCGCTTGGCGAGGACCTGGCCAAGTTGATCAGGGACGGTCCGGCCGAGACGCTGGCACTGACCACCCAGACGCAGCCCGTGATGCTGGCTGCAGGCATCGCCTGCTACCGCGCCTGGCGCGCCGAGGGCGGCGCCGAGCCCGCTGCAGTTGCCGGGCATTCGCTGGGCGAGTACACCGCGCTGGTGGCGGCGGGTGCGCTGAGCTTGGCCGATGCGTTGCCGTTGGTGCGTTTTCGCGCCCAGGCGATGCAGGATGCGGTGCCGGTGGGCAGCGGTGCCATGGCCGCCATACTCGGACTGGATGCGCAGGCGGTGCGTGACGGCTGCGCCGAAGCCGCGGCCGCCACCGGCGAAGTGGTCGAAGCGGTCAATTTCAATGACCCGAAACAAACCGTGATCGCTGGCAGCAAGGCGGGCGTCGACAAGGGCTGCGAAATCCTGAAGGCCAAGGGCGCCAAGCGCGCCTTGCTGCTGCAGGTTTCCGCGCCGTTCCACTCGAGCCTGATGAGGCCCGCGGCGGATCGGTTGCGCGAAAGGCTTGCCAGCGCAGACATTTCATCGCCGCGCTTCGCGGTCGTCAACAACGTCGATGTTGCGGCGCCCAACGATCCGGCAGCCATCCGGGATGCGCTCTATCGCCAGGCCTTCGGCGCGGTGCGCTGGGTCGAGGTCGTGCAGGCACTGCGCGGGCGTGGCCTGGCGCACCTGGTCGAGTGCGGTCCAGGCAAGGCTCTGTCGGGTATGGTCAGGCGCATTGACGCCGAGGCCGTGACGATGACAGTTCTTGATCCGCAAACGCTTGCCGAGGCCAAGGGGCTGTTGGCATGAGCGAGGTCTTGAAAGGCCAGGTAGCCTTGGTCACAGGCGCTTCGCGCGGCATTGGCCGCGCGATCGCAAACGCACTTGCGGAGCAGGGCGTGATCGTCATTGGCACGGCGACCAGCGAAGCCGGCGCCACGGCGATCAGCGTGGCGTTGGCGCCTTCGGGCGGCCGCGGCATCGTGCTCGACGTCAATGACGGCGCGGCGCTCGAATCCAGCGTCGACGCGATCGTCAAGCAGCACGCTGCGCTGCACATCCTGGTCAACAATGCCGGCATCACCCGCGACACGCTCGCAATGCGCATGAAGGACGCCGATTGGGATGCCGTGCTCGATACCAATCTGAAGGCAGTTTTCTGCGCCAGTCGTGCGGTGATGCGCACGATGATGAAGCAACGCTATGGCCGCATCGTCAACATCACCTCGGTGGTCGGCGCCACGGGTAACCCGGGCCAGGCCAACTACGCCGCGGCCAAAGCGGGCGTGGCCGGCATGACGCGAGCACTCGCTCGCGAATTGGGTAGCCGCGGCGTGACCGTCAATTGCGTGGCACCCGGCTTTATTGCCACCGACATGACCGAAGGTCTGGCCGAGGTGCAGAAGACGGCGCTGTTGGCACAAATTCCGATTGGCCGGCTGGGCACGCCACGGGAGGTCGCCGATGCGGTACTGTTCTTGGCCTCGCCGTCGGCCGGCTACATCACGGGCACTGAAATGCATGTCAATGGTGGCATGTTCATGAACTAGAGATTTGCCCGATCAGGCCCGCCGGGCATCGCGCGTGTGCAGAGGCTGCTGCCTCAGCGCCGCGTAGAATTCGGGCCGTTTTGCATACCTACTCCTGGAGGAGTCAATGAGTGATATCGAAGCACGTGTCAAGAAAATCATCGCCGAGCAACTCGGCGTGCCTGAGGCCGACGTCGTCAATGAGAAGGCCTTTGTTGCCGACCTCGGCGCCGACTCGCTCGACACGGTGGAATTGGTGATGGCCCTCGAGGACGAGTTCGGGATCGAAATCCCGGACGAAGAAGCGGAGAAGATCACGACTGTGCAGTTGGCGATCGACTACGCGGTTGGTCATCAAAAGGCCTGACGCGCATGCTGCCCCGGCGTTCGGTTCGTTCGCGCCTCGGCGCGCGAACTGGCCGCGTGTTGGCGCGGCCCGGCGCGGCTTGAGGTACGCATGAGTCGGCGCAGGGTTGTCGTCACTGGGCTCGGGCTGGTCAGCCCGGTCGGCAACAGTGTCGAGGAGGGTTGGGCCAGTCTGTTGGTCGGGCGCTCGGGCATTGGCAACATCACTCGGTTTGATGCGTCAGCCTTGTCCTGTCGCATTGCCGGCGAGGTCAAGGGCTTCAATGTCGAGGACTACTTGCCGGCCAGGGAAGCGCGCCACATGGACACGTTCATCCACTACGGGATGGCGGCGTCAGTACAGGCGGTGCGGGACGCAGGGCTGGCTACGGGTGAGTCCCTGACGGAAGACCAGGCCGAGCGCATCGGCGTCATGGTGGGATCCGGCATCGGTGGGCTGCCACTGATTGAAGCCACGCACAAGGAGTACAGCGAACGCGGCCCGCGCCGCATTTCGCCGTTCTTCGTGCCGGCGTCCATCATCAACATGATTTCGGGCCATGTCTCGATCCGGTACGGCTTTACCGGCCCGAACCTCGCGATCGTGACGGCTTGCACCACCGGTTTGCACTGCATCGGTGCGGCCGGACGGATGATCGAATACGGTGACGCCGATGTCATGGTTGCTGGGGGTGCGGAATGCACGATGTCGCCGCTGGGCGTGGGTGGTTTCGCCGCGGCACGGGCACTGTCCACGCGCAACGATGACCCGGCCACTGCCTCGCGGCCGTGGGACAAGGACCGCGACGGTTTTGTGCTCGGCGAGGGTGGCGGTGTGCTGGTGCTCGAGGACTACGAGCATGCCAAGCAACGTGGCGCGAAAATATACGCCGAGTTGGCTGGCTTTGGCATGGGCGCCGACGCGCACCACATGACCGCGCCCAACGTCGACGGCCCCAAGCGCTCGATGAAGGCCGCGTTGCGCAACGCGGGCGTCAATGCCGACGAGGTGCAGTACCTCAATGCTCACGGCACCTCGACGCCATTGGGCGACCTGAATGAAACCAACGCGATCAAGCTGGCCTTCGGCGACCACGCGAAGAAGCTTGTCGTCAATTCCACGAAGTCGATGACCGGGCACCTGCTCGGCGGCGCGGGCGGCATCGAGTCGGTGTTCACAGTGCTTGCGCTGCACCATCAGATCAGCCCGCCGACCATCAACATCTTCAACCAGGATCCCGCCTGTGACCTGGACTATTGCGCCAACACGGCACGCGAGATGAAGATCGACCTCGCGGTGAAGAACAACTTCGGCTTTGGTGGCACCAACGGCACGCTGGTGTTTCGGCGCGCTTGAGCGGCGCACCGCCGCCGACATCTCAATATGCATGCCGCGCCGCCGGTGCGCTTGAGCTTCGCGCCGGACCGGGCCTGGCAAGTGTTCGTCGTTTTGTGCGCCTGCGCCGCGGGTGCAAACGTTACTGCCTGGGCCGTCTTGCACGGGCAAGGCTCCGTGCAAGTTGCGGTGCTTGCCGCACTGCTGGCGGGCGCCTGTGCCGGTCTGCTGGCATGGCGCTGCGTGCTGCGACGCAGCCAGGCGACCGACGTCCTCGCCTGGGACGGTGCGATCTGGCAGTGGTCTGCTGGTGCCGCAGCCCCCTGCCCGGGTGACCTGCGCGTGATGGTTGATCTCGGTGGCTGGGTGTTGCTGCGCTTTGCGCCGACGTCGCGCGCGCGACCGCCCACGTGGTTGGCAATGTCGCGCCGCCAAAGTGGTGCCCAGTGGCCAATTTGGCGCGCTGCGTTGTATGCACGCCGGCCCGGTGCCACCCCGCCGTCGACCTACGATCTGACATGACCCCCGATACCCACGCCGACGCACTCCTCGTCGAGCGCACCAAGCGGGGTGACGTGCGCGCTTTCGAGATGCTGGTCGTCAAGTACCAGCGGCGCATCGAGCGGCTGATATCACGCATGGTGCGCGATGTCGATCTGGTGCAGGACATCGCGCAGGAGACTTTCATTCGCGCCTACCGCGCAATCCCACAGTTCCGCGGTGACAGTGCCTTCTACACTTGGCTTTACCGGATTGCCGTCAACACCGCCAAGAAGGCGTTGATGGACCTGAAGCGCGATCCGCTGGTTTCCGAGGGGTTGCTGGTTTCCCATGATGAGGGTGACGAAACTTCGCGGGTCGAGAACGAACTAACCGACGGCGAAACGCCTGAGTCGCTGCTTGCGAGCAAGGAAATCGGCGCCACGGTCAACGCCGCGATCGATGCCCTGAGCGAGGACTTGCGGCAGGCCATCGTGTTGCGCGAGATTGAAGGCCTGAGCTATGAAGAGATCGCTGCCGTGATGAATTGCCCGATTGGCACCGTGCGGTCACGGATCTTCCGCGCCCGCGAGGCGATCGCAGAACGGTTGCGGCCGCTGCTGGGCACGCGTGATGGCGAGCGCTGGTAGGACGCAACGAGGATCTGGAGTGCATTGAGATGACCCATGACGAGCCGAACAGTCGACTGCAGCAGCGGCAGGCACTCTGTGCCATGCTGGATGGCGATGTGGCCGAGGCCGATCTCGCGTGTCGCGCCTGGCGCGAGGATCCGCAATCACGCGCCGATTGGCACGCCTACCACCTGATCGCCGAGTTGATGCGCAGCGAAGACGTGCGTTGTGCGCCGCAGCACGACGCACAGTTCCTGGGCCGCCTGCGCGAGCGGCTTGCAGTTGAGCCGGTGGTGCTTGCGCCCGTGGCGGCCGCCGAGTCTGCGCGCAAGACCGGGTGGCGCCGAGCCTGGGTCGCGCCGATGGCTGTTGCAGCGAGTGTTGTTGCCGTGGCAGGTGTGCTGGTGGTCGCGCAGGTCGCAACGCCCGATGGCGCGCTTCAGGATCGCTTAGCAAGCGCCGAGAGTTCGGTGGCCGTCCCGGGTGCGGTGGGCCTTCAGGCCAGCGCCGTTGCGCCGTCCGCGTCCGCGGCGCCGGTGCCGGCTGGCGGGGGCGTTCTGATACGCAACGCCGAACTCGATCGCTACCTGGCGGCCCACAAGCAATACAGCAACACCTCGGCGCTGGCCGTGCCCGGTGGCGCAGTGCGCAACGCGGCCGCTGCGGCGCCGGATCGCTGAATGCTGTTCGCCGCCCGCACGCCATCGTTGGGCCGCCGTTTGGCGGCAGCCCTTGTCACTGCGGCGTCTGCCTTCTGGCCCTTGTTCGCGCAGGCCGGCGAAGCCGCTGCGGCGAGCGCCGAGGCACGCAGTTGGTTGCAGCGGATTCACGCAGCCGCCAGCCAACGCAACTACGAAGGCACGCTGGTGGTTAGCGCGGGCGGCACCATATCCAGCTCGCGGATGGCTCACTACTGCGAAGGCGACCAGTTTTTCGAGCGCATCGAAATGCTCGACGGTCAGCCCCGCCGCGTCTATCGCCACAACAAGCAGGTGCTGACGCTGTGGCCGGCTGTCAAGGTGGCGCGCAGCGAAGAGCGTGACTCAGTGGCACTGTTCCCGGCTGTGCTCAGTGGCAGCGAGGATCAGTTGCTCGAGCACTATGAGATGCTGAGCGAACGACCGGACCGCGTGGCCGGCCTCGATGCGGTGGTGTTCCTGCTGCGGCCGCGAGACGGTCATCGCTTTGCGCAGCGGCTCTGGGCCGACCGCGCCAGTGGCCTGTTGCTGCGGGCCGACGTGTTGGCGCCAGACGGCCGGGTGCTGGAGGCGGCCGCCTTCACCGAGGTGAAAATCGGCGTGAAGTCGCAGCCCGAGTCAGTGCTCGCGCCGATGAGAAAGCTCGATGGCTACCGTGTGCTGAGCAGCGCGCCGCAACGCACGGGCCTCGAAGCCGAGGGCTGGCAGCTGACGCCGCCGGTGGCGGGGTTCAGGCAGATCGGCTGTGTCAAGCGCCGTCTGGAGACTGCCAGGGACGACGAGAGTGTTGCGCAGGCCGAGGTGCTGCAAACCGTTTTCTCTGATGGCCTGACCCATGTATCCGTGTTCATTGAGCCCTTTCGCGCCGACCGCCATCGCGCCGGCGCCGCGGCCTTCGGCGCCACCCACACGCTGATGCAACCCTTCGGCCCAAAATGGGTCACTGTGATGGGCGACGTGCCGCTTGCCACGCTGAAGCTGTTTGCCGCTGCGCTGGTGCGCTCGCGCTAATCCTCATCTTTGCCGCTGACTGTTGAGACCATGAACGACCCAATGACTGAAACCTCCTTGTCTTCTCTGCGTCGTGCGCTCGGCGCCGGCCTGCTTTGCCTGGCCGTCGTCGCCTCAGCCTGTGCGCCGAAAGTCGCCCAGGCGCAGCCGCGTGAATTGCCGGACTTCACCGAGCTGGTCGAGCGAGTCGGGCCGGCGGTGGTCAACATCCGTACCGCCGAGCGCAGCCGTGCCGCAGCGCAGGGCGGCGGCGGCGAGATCGACGAGCAGATGCGCGAGTTCTTCCGCCGCTTCGGTATCCCGCTGCCCAACAACCCACAGCCACAGCAACCGCGCCGCGGCGGACCGCGCGAAGAAGACAGTGAACCGCAACAGCGCGGAATTGGCTCCGGCTTCGTGCTCACCGCCGACGGCTACGTGATGACCAATGCGCATGTCGTTGATGGCGCCGACGAGGTCATCGTCACATTGACCGACAAGCGCGAGTTCAAGGCCCGCATCATCGGTACCGACCGCCGCACCGATGTCGCGGTGGTCAAGATCGACGCCACTGGCCTGACGACGGTGAAGATCGGCGACGTCAACCAGGTCAAGGTCGGCGCCTGGGTGATCGCCATCGGCTCGCCGTTCAACCTCGACAACACCGTGACTGCGGGCATCGTCAGCGCCAAGCAGCGCGACACCGGCGAGTTCCTGCCGCTGTTCCAGACTGATGTGGCCATCAACCCCGGCAACTCGGGCGGGCCGTTGATCAATATGCGCGGCGAAGTCATTGGCATCAATTCGCAGATCTACAGCCGTTCGGGCGGCTACATGGGCATCTCCTTTGCGATTCCGATCGACGAGGCGATGCGCGTCTCCGATCAGTTGCGCGCCAGCGGCCGTGTCATCCGCGGGCGAATCGGCGTGACCATCGCCCCGGTGACCAAGGAGGTGGCTGAGTCGATCGGGCTGGGCAAGCCCATGGGTGCCCTGGTGCAGGGCGTCGAGGCCGGCGGCCCGGCAGACAAGGCAGGCATCGAGGCTGGCGACATCATCACCAAGGTCGACGGCAAGGCGATCGACAAGTCAGGTGACCTGCCGCGCATCGTGGGTGCCACCAAGCCGGGGGCCAAGGCCACATTGCAAGTCTTCCGCCGGGGCGCGAATCGTGACATCGCTGTCACCGTGGTCGAGTTCGAGCCGGAGAAGCCGCGCCGCGTGGCGCAGAGCGGCGACACGCAACCGGTCCAGCCGAAGACAGCGATCGGGTTGGCCGTGTCGGATCTCACCGAGGCACAAAAGCGCGAACTCAAGCTGCGCGGCGGTGTGCGTGTCGAGACGGCCGAGGGTCCGGCGGCACGCGCGGGTCTGCGCGAGGGCGACGCAATCGTCACACTCGACAACACCGAAGTCACCGATGCCAAGCAGTTCAACACGCTGGTAGCCAAGGCGGACAAGACACGCCCGATCAGTGCCATGGTGCGCCGCGGTGAGAGGACCGACTTCCTGGTGATCAGGCCGACAGCGCGCTGAGCCTCGCCGTCAAGCCCCGAGGCGACTGGAACGGCGGGTTTTTCCGCCTGTTGAAATCTTGTCTCCGCCTGCGCGCGACCAACTAATGTGAGCGCACGTTCACTTCGGTAGTCTGTTGCGGTTCATTGCTAGCCGCGGCACCTATAATCGAGCTTCCAATCGCTGCTTTTCCCGGCGTCGGGCGTGCAGAGTGACGGCGCTTGAATCTGTCCCCACCGCATCCACAGGCGATTGTGGATAAACTGTTGATGGATTTTCATGTTGGTACCCCGCAACGACGAAATAACAAGATTTGGCGCGGGTTCCAGCCGAGTGGCTGTGGCTACAATGAAGGCCCAGCAAGCAGTTGCCATACGTTTTGTTGGAAGGCGCGTCACTCATTCGACGCGCCTTTTTTTATGTACTTTGCACGCCCACGCGCTGACGTGAGCTGCGCTCGCCGCGCTCAGCGCGGGCTTTGATGAACCACATCCGCAACTTTTCGATCATTGCCCACATTGACCACGGCAAAAGCACCCTGGCCGATCGTCTGATTCAGCGCTGCGGTGGCCTGTCGGATCGCGAAATGGAAGCCCAGGTGCTCGACTCGATGGACATCGAGCGCGAGCGCGGCATCACCATCAAGGCCCAGACCGCGGCGCTCGAGTACACGGCGCAAGACGGCCAGGTCTATCAGCTGAACCTTATCGACACGCCGGGGCATGTCGATTTCAGCTACGAGGTCAGCCGCTCCCTCTCGGCCTGCGAAGGTGCGCTGCTGGTGGTCGATGCCAGTCAAGGCGTCGAGGCGCAGACGGTGGCCAACTGCTACACGGCGCTGGAACTCGGCGTCGAGGTTGTGCCGGTCCTGAACAAGATGGACCTGCCGCAGGCCGACCCCGAGAATGCCAAGGCCGAGATCGAGGACGTGATCGGTATCGACGCCAGTCATGCCATCCCCTGTTCTGCCAAGACGGGCCTGGGCCTGGACGAGATCCTGGAAGCCGTAATCTCCCGCATGCCGGCTCCAAGGGGCAAGCCAGACGGGCCCCCGCGAGCCATGATCATCGATTCCTGGTTCGACAACTACGTCGGCGTGGTCATGCTGGTGCGGGTGGTCGATGGCTCGCTGTCCAAGGGCGAGCGAATCCGCATGATGGCCACCAACACGGTCTACGGCATTGAGGAGTTGGGCGTGTTTACGCCAAAGTCGGTACCGCGTGAGGTACTGAAGGCTGGCGAGGTCGGTTTCGTGATCTGTGGCATCAAGGAGTTGCAGGCTGCCAAGGTCGGCGATACGCTGACGCTGGAAAAGAAGCTGCCCAACAACGCCGGACCGGCATCCGAGGCCCTGCCCGGCTTCAAGCAAATCCAGCCGCAAGTCTTTGCCGGGCTGTATCCGACCGAAGCCAGCGAGTACGAGTCGCTGCGCGACGCGCTGGAGAAATTGAAGCTCAACGACAGTTCGCTGCGCTACGAGCCCGAGGTCAGCCAGGCACTGGGCTTCGGTTTTCGCTGCGGCTTCCTCGGCCTGCTGCACATGGAGATCGTGCAGGAGCGCCTCGAACGCGAGTTCGACCAGGACCTGATCACGACCGCGCCGAGCGTGGTCTACGAAGTCGTGCTCAATGACGACACCGTATTGATGGTCGAGAATCCGAGCAGGATTCCCGACCCAGGCCGCATTCGCGAGATCCGTGAGCCGATCGTCACCGTGCAGCTGTACATGCCGCAGGACAGCGTGGGGCCGGTGATGACGCTGGCCAACCTCAAGCGCGGTCAGCAAATCAATATGGCCTACCACGGCCGCCAGGTGCATCTGACCTACGAGATGCCGCTGGCCGAAATCGTGCTCGACTTCTTCGACAAGCTGAAAAGCGTTTCGCGCGGCTATGCCTCGATGGACTACGAGTTCAAGGAGTACCGCGCCGCCGACGTGGTCAAGGTCGACCTGCTGATCAACGGCGACCGTGTCGACGCCCTGTCGATCATCGTGCACCGGGCGCAGAGCCAGTACCGGGCGCGCGCCGTGGCAGCCAAGATGCGCGAACAGATCCCGCGGCAGATGTACGACGTCGCGATCCAGGCGGCCATTGGCGCCAATATCATCGCGCGCGAGAACATCAAGGCACTGCGCAAGAACGTGCTGGCAAAATGCTACGGCGGCGACATCACGCGCAAGAAGAAACTGCTCGAGAAGCAAAAAGCCGGCAAGAAGCGTATGAAGCAGATCGGTGCCGTCGAGGTACCGCAGGAAGCGTTTCTGGCCATTCTCCAAGTCGACGATTGACGAGACTGATGAGCACACTCACCGGGTTGTTTTATGGCGCGTTGGTGGTCTACCTGGGCGGCTGGTTCTTCGGGCATTGGATTGGCAACTTCGCGTTGGTCCTGCTGCTGTTGACCGTGGTCACGATGGGCTACTGGCTGGCCGAACGCTTTGCCTTCAGGCCGGCGCGCGAGGCAGCGGCGGCTCGGCTCGAGGCGCAGCACGCCGCGCGACGGGCAGAACTCGGCAAGCAGGGCATCGCCCGGGTCGACGACAACGTCGCCGAAGCCAAGGACAAGCTGTTGATGCAGCCTTGGTGGCTGGACTGGACTGCAGGCCTGTTCCCGGTGATTCTGATTGTGTTCCTGCTGCGCTCGTTCCTGTTCGAGCCGTTCAAGATTCCGTCGGGCTCGATGATTCCGACGCTGCTGGTGGGCGACCTGATTCTGGTCAACAAGTTCGACTTCGGTATCCGCCTGCCGGTGATCAACCACAAGATCATCGCCAACAAGGACCCGGCGCGCGGCGACGTGGTCGTGTTCCGCTACCCGCCTGATCCGCGCCTTGACTACATCAAGCGCGTGGTCGGCCTGCCCGGCGACGAAGTTGCGTACCGGAACAAGGTATTGACCATCAACGGCCAGCGGATCGATACCACCCCGTTACCGGACTTTTACGACGAAGACAGCCGGCGCTATGCGCAACAGTTCAGCGAGAAGCTGGCCGGCGTCGAACACCGCATCCTCAACGACAAGGACAGGCCAGCATTCATCCCGGGGGCGCAAAACTTCCCGAACAATGAAGCCTGCCGCTACAGCGGCGAAGGCGTGATCTGCAAGGTGCCTGCCAACCACTACTTCGTGATGGGCGACAACCGTGACAATTCGGTCGATTCACGCTATTGGGGCTTCGTGCCGGACCGTAATCTCGTCGGACGGGCCTTTTTTGTGTGGATGAATTTCGGTAACCTCGGCCGTATCGGTAGCTTTCGCTGACCGCCGCGCGCTCTTCTCTCATTGTCGGAGATCGACCCATGATTCGTGCCTGCCTTCCCGCCCGCGCCGAGCGTGGTGTCACGCTCATCGGCTTGCTGTTGTGGGCCATCGTGGTCGCATTCGTCGCCTTGATCATCGTGCGCGTACTGCCCACCATCAACGAGTACTCGACGATCCAGCGTGCCGTGCAGAAAATCGCCAAGGACGCGCCGGCAACGGTGGCCGAGGCGCGCACGGCGTTCGAAAAACAGAAGGAGATCGAGTATTCGATCTCCAGCATCGGCGGCAAGGACCTGCTGGTGACCAAGGAGAATGACAAGGTCGTGATCCGATTTGCCTACGACAAGGAAGTCGAGCTCTTCGAGCCGGTGTTCCTGCTGATCAAGTACCGCGGCGAAGGCCGCTCGAATTAGTGGACGCACGGCTTGACGCGCTGCAGCAGCGCCTGGGCTACCGCTTTTTGCAGCCAGGCCTGCTGAACCGCGCGTTGACTCACCGAAGCGCCGGCGTCGATCACAATGAACGCCTCGAGTTTCTCGGCGACGCGGTTTTGCAGACCGCCGTCTCGGCCTTGCTCTACGAGCGTTTTGCGGGCTCTGACGAGGGTGACCTGACGCGCGTTCGCGCACACCTGGTGCGTGAAGACAGCCTGCACCGGCTGGCCCTCGCACTCGGCTTGCCCGAGGTCGTGCGTCTGTCGGATGGCGAAGCCCGTGGTGGCGGCGCCCAGCGGCCGTCGATCCTGGCCGATGCACTGGAAGCGCTGATCGGTGCGGCCTTTCTCGACGGTGGCTTCACCCCGGCCAAGGCCGTCGTCGTGCAGCTGTTCGGCGAGACGATTGCCACGACCGAGGTCGACAGTTGGAGCAAAGACGCCAAGACCGAGTTGCAGGAGTGGTTGCAGGCGCGCAAGCTGCCAGTGCCGGCTTACCGCATCGTTGCGACTCACGGCCAGGCGCATGCGCAAACCTTTGATGTCGAATGTCGGGTGGCGCCGCTCGATCTGACCGAACATGGCGCGGGCAAGTCGCGGCGTGTGGCCGAACAGGAAGCTGCGCGTCGCATGCTGATCATGCTCAAGGCCAGCGACCGCCCCGGCGGGCCGCTCCAATCGTGATCACGACCCCGCAGCGCTGCGGCCTGGTGGCCATCGTCGGCCGTCCGAACGTCGGCAAGAGCACGCTGCTCAACGCCCTGGTGGGCCAGAAGGTCAGCATCACGTCGGCCAAGGCCCAAACGACGCGGCACCGGATCACGGGCATTCGCACCGTCGACGCGGCGCAGTTCGTTTTCGTCGATACGCCGGGCTTTCAAACGCGCCATGGCAATGCCCTCAATCGCAATCTCAATCGCACGGTCAAGAGCGTGCTCAGCGATGTGGATGTGGTGCTGTTTGTGGTCGAGGCCGGTCGCTTCAGCCTCGACGACGCCAAAGTGCTGGCACTGCTGCCCGCGGACAAGCCTGTCCTGCTGATCGCCAACAAGCAAGACGAAGTCAAGCGCCGCACCGACCTGATGCCCTGGATGGCGTCGATGCGTGAGCGGCGTGACTTTGCCGAGTTCGTGCCGATGTCGGCAAAGAAGGCCGCCGATGTCGAACGTCTTCCCGCCATCATCGCGCCCTACCTGCCTGAGCAGACCTGGTTCTACGAGGAAGACGCACTCACCGACCGCAGCGAGCGCTTCCTCGCCAGCGAGTTGATCCGCGAAAAACTGTTTCGCCTGACGGGTGATGAGTTGCCCTACAGCTGCACGGTGGTGATCGAGAAGTTCGAAGAGATCGACAGTCCCCAGGCCGCTGCTGCGCAGCGCCCGTCCCCCGAGGGGAGCGAGGCGGCTTCGGGCGGCCGTGCGCCGCCTCGGGGCACCCTGCGCCGAATTGCCGCGACGATCGTGGTCGAGCGCGACGCCCATAAGGGCATGGTCATCGGTGACGGTGGCGCGCGCCTGAAGCGTATCGGCAGCGAGGCGCGGCAGGATCTGGAGCGCCTGTGGGACGCCAAAGTGTTCCTGGAGCTCTGGGTCAAGGTACGCTCCGGCTGGGCTGACAACGAAGAGCACTTGCGCAGCTACGGGTACGAGTGAGGGCGACATGGCATTGGCATTCGACGCGTTCATGCAGCAGGCCTGGGCCGACCATGCCGAACAGCCCGCCGAGGTGGCCTCGCGCCTGCGCACGCAAACGCCGACACCCGAGACCCCCGATCATTTGAGCGCCCTGGTGCGCTTGGTGGTCCACCTCTGCGGTGAGCATCTGGGCGCATTCGACGACGGCCGCTGGCGCCTGGGGGCATTGGCCCATCACCCGCTGGCCGATGCCGGTGTGCAGTCGGCACTGCGTGTCGGTATGGCCAGCCTGACGCTGGCTCAGACCGGGCACGCTGATCGTGCCGGCTTCACTGTTGAGGAGCAGGTCCGCACCGAGGCCGCGGCCGCGGCCATCTGCGTCGGGCGCGAGCAGACCGAATGCGCGATGTCCCTGTTGCGCGCCGCGCGCGATCGACTGGCAGCCTTGCCGAACGCCCCCGCCGCCGTGCACCGTCCGCTCGCCGTCGCGTGCAACAACATGGCCTGGGAACTGCATGACCGTGGCAGCGCGCGCAGCGCCCGGGACACGGCCGCCATGCTCGACATCGCCGCGGCATCAAAATTTCACTGGGCGCAGGCCGGCACCTGGTTGGAGGCCAAGCGCGCCGACTACGCGCTCGCGCTTTGCCACCTTTCAGCCGGCCTGCCCGAGACCGCCTTGCCCTGCGCCGCCCAGTGCCTGGCGGCATGCACACAAAACGATGCCCCTGCGTACGAACACTTCTTCGCCCACGAAGCGCTGGCGCGCGTGCATGGGGCGCGCGGTGATCACGCTTCGCAGGCGCGCGATACCGCTGCCGCCCAAGCCACCTTCGAGAAGCTGAACGCCAGTGACCAGGCCGCCTGCCGATCCGCGCTGACGGCGCTGCTTGCCTCGGCGCAATGAGCGGCCGCGGCGTCGCAACGCCGTTCGCGGCCTATGTCCTGCACCGCTACGACTGGAGCGAATCGAGTCTGATCGTCGACCTGTTCACGCGCGATCTCGGGCGTGTCGTGGTGGCGGCCAAAGGTGCCAAGCGGCCGACTTCGCAATTGCGCGCCGTGCTGCGCCCGTTCCAGCGCCTGAGCGCCACCTTGGGCCGCACTGCGCCGGCCGCCGAGGTGCACAACCTGCGCAGCGCCGAGTGGGCTGGTGGCGTGCCGATGGCGGGCGGCGACGCCCTGTTCAGCGCCTTCTACCTCAACGAGTTGCTGATGAAGCTGCTGGCGCGTGAGGACCCGCATCCCGCGCTGTGGGACGCCTACGCGGCCACGCTGACCTACCTCGGCGGTATCGACGAACCGGCCGCATTGCGTGCGTTCGAACTGCGGCTGCTGCGTGAAATCGGCTGGCTGCCCGATCTGCGGCGTGTGACGGCGACCCAGGCGCCGGTCCAAGCGCCCGCGACGTATGCCGTGCTCCCTGACCTGGGCGTCACGCAGCCGCCTGCGGACGGGCTCGGCGCGGTGACGGGCGAGGAGCTGCTGGCATTGCAGGCCGCGCTTGACGCCGATGATCTTGGCGCGCTGCAGCGTGCCTGCAGGGGTCCGGCGGTCGCGTTGCGGCGCTCGTTGCGCGAACTCCTTGCCTATCATCTGGGTGCGGTGCCATTGCGCACACGCCAATTGTTGCTGGATCTGCAGCCCCTGCTCTGAACCATGAACCCACTGATCGCGCCTGAATCTCATCGCCGTGACGCGCGCTGCGCGCTCTCGGTCAACATCAACAAGGTCGCGCTGCTGCGCAACACCCGTCACCTGGGCATTCCCAGCGTGACGCGCGCGGCATCGCTGTGCCTGCAAGCCGGCGCGCAGGGCATCACAGTGCATCCGCGCCCCGACGAGCGGCACATCCGCGCGCACGATGTGGCCGAATTGGCCGTGCTGCTGCGTGACTGGCCGCAGGCCGAGTTCAACATCGAAGGCAACCCCTTCGACAACCTGATGGGCTTCATTCGCGAGCATCGGCCGCAGCAATGCACCTTTGTGCCCGATGCGCCGGGTCAGCTCACCAGCGATCATGGTTTCGCGTCGTCGGAGCTCGAGCGCGTGGCGCCGTATGTTGCCGAAGCGCGCTCACTTGGCGTGCGTGTCAGCCTGTTCATGGATCCCGATCCGGCATTGATGGCCGCCGTGCGCGCCATTGGCGCTGATCGCGTCGAGCTCTATACCGAGCCCTATGCCGCCGCGCAGGGCGCAGCAGCTCAGGCCGAGCAACTGGCGCGCTACACGGCCGCAGCCAACGCCGCGCTCGCCGTTGGCTTGGGGCTGAACGCCGGCCACGATCTCAACCGCAGCAACCTCACCGACTTTCTGCGCACCGTGCCCGGCGTGCAGGAGGTGTCGATCGGCCATGCGCTGATCGCCGACGCGCTCGAACTCGGCTACATCGAGACGGTGCGCGAGTATCAGCGCTGCATTCAGCGTGCGTACACGGGCTGAGCGGAACCGCCGCCAATGATCTACGGCATCGGCACCGACATCTGCGACATTCGCCGCATTGCGGCCGCGCTCGAGCGCCGTGGAGAGCGCTTTGCCCAGAGAGTGCTCGGGCCGCATGAGATCGAGGTTTTCCACGCGCGGCACGCGAAGTTCCAATCCCGCGGTCAGTCTTACCTGGCGACACGCTTCGCGGCCAAGGAGGCCTTCTCCAAGGCCGTCGGCCTGGGCATGCGCCTGCCGATGAGCTGGCGCGATTGCGAAGTGATCAACGCGCCCAGCGGGCAGCCGCAGATCAGCCTGCATGGCGCGCTGGCAGAGTGGTTTGACTCACGCGGCCTGGTGGCGCATGTCAGCGTCAGTGATGAATCCGACATTGCCACGGCTTTCGTGATCGTCGAACGCCGCACAATGAAGCCATGAACCACACCACCGCCCACGCCCCGGTCGTGCTTGACATCGCCGGCCTGGCGTTGAATGCCGACGACCGCCGGCGCCTCGCGCATCCGCTGACCGGCGGCCTGATCTTGTTCGCACGCAACTGGCGAGACCGGCGCCAGCTGACCGAGCTTGTCGCCGAGATCAAGTCGATTCGACCCGACATGCTGGTCTGTGTCGACCACGAAGGCGGACGCGTGCAGCGTTTTCGCAGCGATGGCTTTACCCACCTGCCGCCGATGCGCGCCCTGGGCCAGATGTGGATGCGCGACGCGCTGGCTGCCACCGATGCGGCGAGCGCTACCGGCTACGTGCTTGGCGCCGAGTTGCGCGCCTGCGGCGTGGACCTGTCCTTCACGCCCGTGCTCGACCTCGACCATGGCCCCAGCGGTGTCATCGGCGACCGCGCCTTTCATCGCGATGCGCGCGTGGCAACAATGCTGGCCAAGAGCCTGATGCATGGCCTGTTGCGTGCGGGCATGGCCAACTGCGGTAAGCACTTTCCCGGACACGGGTTTGCGCGCGGTGACAGCCACCATGAGCTACCGATCGACAAGCGGTCTCTCAAGGCGATCCTGGCCGACGATGCCAGGCCCTACGAATGGCTGTCGACCACGCTGACCAGCGTCATGCCGGCGCATGTGATCTATCCCAAGGTCGACTCGGTGCCGGCCGGCTTCTCGCGCCATTGGCTGCAAGACATCCTGCGTGGTCAGCTCGGTTTCAACGGCGCGATTTTTTCAGACGACCTCAGCATGGAAGGCGCCAAGGCTGCTGGCGGCCATCTCGACGCCGCGCTGGCGGCACTGAACGCCGGGTGCGACCTGGTGCTGCTGTGCAACCAGTCGGTCGATGGTGGCACCGCCGTGGACGCGCTGCTGGAGGGCCTGCAGGCGGCGCAGGATCAGGGCCGCTGGCAGGCCCAGGCCGACAGTGAGCAGCGCCGGCTCGAGTTGTTGCCGCAGGCGGCGCCGATGCCCTGGGAGGAGTTGATGCACCACAGCGCGTACCAACACGCGCTCGAATGCCTGCCCTGAGCGCTGCGGCCTGAAAGCAAACGGCGCCCGAGGGCGCCGTTTTCGTTCAGGGTGCCGCGGGGGGCGAGCCGTCGAACGGCAGCCGGATCTGCGACAGGTCCTTTTTCGTCTCGACCATCACCAGCGGGCCATCGTCAACCACCGCGGCCGGCTTGGGCTGGCGCGCCGCGACGACCGGCTTGGGCTCGCCGGCCATGGCGTCCTGCACCGCGCGAATCTTCTCGCTGTCGGAATTCACCCACTGCAGGCCGGCATCGCTGGCGATGGCCGCCAAGGTGTCGGTGGGCAACTCATAGGGTGTCGCGGGCGCAGCGGCGATCTCGGCGACCACCGGCGCAGGACGCAGCGGCTCAGCCATTGCCGGCAGCACCGGTGCCGGCGTGACCGGTGCCGGCGTCGCAACAGGTTCGGGGCGGCTCAATTCAGCCGGCTCGTGCTCGGCAGCGTAGGGAGCTTGTGTCACCGCCGACTCGGCGGCGATCGGCGTGAACTCGGAGGCCGCCTCGTTGCCCGGGCCTGCCTCGGCGACCAACGCAGTACCCTCGCTGTCACCTTCGTCGCGGCCGCGACCCCGTCCACCGCGACGGCGGCGACGGCGGCTGGCGTCGCGCTCACCGCCTTCGGCCGCATCGGCTGCGGCGTCGCTCGTGGCGCCTGGCAGGGTGTCGACAAATTTCGGCGCTGTGGGCGTGGCCTCATCGGCAGCCGGCATTGGACGCGGTTCGCGTTCGCCACGCGGGCCACCACCACGACGCGCTTCGTTGCGCTCGCCGCGTGGCGCACGCGTCGTCTCCGTGGCAGGGGCTGCGTCGGCGTTGGCGTTGGCATTGGCGACCACTTCGGCGCCGGCTGGGCGCGCGTCTCGGCGGCTGCTGTCACGATCGCGCGGGGTTTCGCCGCGCGCTTCGCCACGACCTGCGCCGCGACGACCATCACGGCGTCCCTCACGAGCACCATCACGTGCGCTTTCACGCCCACCTTCATGTCCGCCCTCGCGGCCACCTTCGCGCGGGCCATCCCGGCGGCCATCGCGGCGGCCACGCCCCTCGCCTCGATCGCCCCGGTCACCGCGCTCGCCGCGACCACCTCGCTTGCCTGGCGCGGTGCTGGCAGTCGTGCCGGTGCCGGCAGCCGCGGCGGCCGTTGCCGGCGCGGCGTCGCCGTCACCGCCGAACAGCTTCTTCACCCATCCGAAGAAGCCACCGCCGGCGGCCTCCGGCTTGGCCACGGGCACAGACACAGCTGCGGGGGCCGCAACCGGAACCGGCTTGGGCACGGCCACAGGCGCCGGCATCTCGGGCAGGATGCCCTTGATGACGGGTTCCTGCTTGGCCTTGGCCTTCTCGCGGCGTGTGATCCCGACTTCGTCTTCGGGCTCCTCGATCATCGTGTAGCTGGCCTGCAGGTTCTCCAGCCTCGGATCGTCATGGCGCAGCCGCTCGAGCTTGTAGTTCGGCGTCTCCAGGTGCTTGTTGGGCACCAGCAGCACGGTCACGCGCTGCTTCATTTCGATCTTGGTGATCTCGGTGCGCTTCTCGTTGAGCAGGAACGAAACCACTTCCACCGGCACCTGGGCGTGCACGGCGGCCGTGTTGTCCTTCAAGACTTCTTCTTGAATGATGCGCAGGATCTGCAACGCCGAGCTTTCGGTGTCGCGGATGTGGCCGGTGCCATTGCAGCGCGGGCAGGTGATGTGGTTGCCTTCGCTCAGCGACGGGCGCAGGCGCTGCCGGCTGAGTTCGAGCAGGCCGAACTTGCTGATCGAGCTGAACTGCACGCGCGCCCGGTCGTTGCGCAGCGCATCGCGCAGGCGCTGTTCCACCTCGCGGCGGTTCTTCGACTCTTCCATGTCGATGAAGTCGACCACGATCAGGCCACCCAGATCGCGCAGGCGCATCTGGCGCGCGATCTCGTCGGCAGCCTCGAGGTTGGTGCGGGTGGCGGTTTCTTCGATGTCGCCGCCGCGGGTGGCGCGCGCCGAGTTCACGTCCACCGAGACCAGGGCCTCGGTGTGGTCGATCACGATAGCACCGCCCGCGGGCAGGTTGACGGTGCGCGAGAACGCGGTCTCGATCTGGTGTTCGATCTGGAAGCGGGAGAACAGCGCCGCGTCGTCACGGTAGCGCTTCACGCGATTGGCCGTTTCCGGCATCACGTGGTTCATGAACTGCTGGGCCTGCTCGAAGATGTCGTCGGTGTCGATCAGGATCTCGCCGATGTCGGCGGTGAAGTAATCGCGGATCGCACGGATTACCAGCGAGGACTCCTGGTAGATCAGGAACGCACCCTTGCCGGCTTTGGCCGCGCCGTCGATTGCCTCCCACAGTTTCAACATGTAGTTGAGGTCCCACTGCAGCTCCGGCGCCGTGCGGCCGATGCCTGCGGTGCGAGCGATCAGTGACATACCCTTCGGGTATTCGAGCTGGTCGAGGTTTTCCTTCAGCTCCTCGCGCTCTTCGCCTTCGATGCGCCGGCTGACGCCGCCGCCGCGCGGGTTGTTGGGCATCAGCACCAGGTAGCGGCCGGCCAGCGAGACGATGGTCGTCAAGGCCGCGCCCTTGTTGCCGCGCTCTTCCTTCTCGACCTGGACCAGCAGTTCCTGCCCGTTGCTGATGACGTCCTGGATGCGCGCGTCGCGCACGCTGACGCCTTCACGGAAGTAGTTCTTGGAGATTTCCTTGAACGGCAGGAAGCCGTGGCGCTCCTCGCCGTAGTCGACGAAGCAGGCTTCGAGCGAGGGCTCGACGCGGGTCACGACGGCCTTGTAGATGTTGCCTTTGCGCTGTTCGCGTCCTTCGATCTCGGTCTCGAAATCGAGCAGCTTCTGGCCATCGACGATCGCGAGGCGCCGCTCTTCGGGCTGCGTCGCGTTGATCAGCATGCGTTTCATGTTCTCGTGCTCTCACAAACTGCCGGCACTCAGGCCGGCGACATCACCAATGCACGAGAAACACGAGAGAACCCGGAAAGGAATCGCCCTGGACTGCGGCGGCGCACGCTGTTCGCTTGTGGCGATCAGTGGCGTCGGGGCAGCGTTGGCGCGTGCGTGTCAGCCGGGTGGAGCCCGGTTGCGCCAGCAGCAATGCCCGGCGCGGCACCGAGCACGCCGGCATGGAGCCGGGGCGGGGCAGCGTGAGGGGGCAGGGCGGTCGGCAACAGCATGGTCCGTAGGGCTGGACGCGGGTGTCGGGTTGGCGCAGCATGATCGCCGCGCTGGGCCCGCCACCTGAAACCTTTGTTCTTGTCGCCCGGTGGCTTCATGGGGCCACACGGGAACGGGGTTCTGGTTCGGTATCTCTGCCACTTGGTGCCACTGGGCTGCCGGGTCACTCTGGAACCGGGCCCGCCCTATGGCGCTAGCGTTGCATCACCTCCACGGTGCCTCCTGCGTGCCCGCTAAACTCCTAGCGAATCAAGCACTTACGGCGACAACGTGGTCCAAGGCATTATAGGCGTGAAAGGCGCGACCAGTGCCCAGGGCCCTCAGGTGCGGCGGCTGGTCGTCGACGAGGGCAGTGAGGGCCAGCGGCTCGACAACTTCTTGCTGCGCATCTTGAAGGGCGTACCCAAGACCCATGTCTACCGCGTCATCCGGTCCGGCGAGGTGCGTGTCAACAAGGGCCGGGCGGCGCCCGACACCCGGCTGGCGCTGGGTGACGAGGTGCGCGTGCCTCCCGTGCGCATGGCCGAGCCGGCCACTGCGGCGGTCGCAGCGCCGGCGCGCGAATTCATTGTGCTGTTCGAGGACGAGCACCTGCTGGCCATCGACAAACCGACGGGCGTGGCCGTGCATGGGGGCTCGGGCGTGGCCTTTGGCGTCATTGAACAGTTGCGCCGTGCGCGCCCAGACGCCAAGTTCCTAGAACTCGTTCATCGGCTGGACAAGGAGACCTCGGGCGTCCTGCTGCTGGCCAAGAAGCGCAGCGCACTGACCGCGTTGCAGGACCAGTTTCGGAACCGAGACACTGACAAACGGTATGTGGCGCTGGTGGCTGGCGCCTGGCCGGCGAACAAGAAAGTCATCGACGTGGCGCTGCACAAGACCCTGGACGCGCAGGGCGAGCGCCATGTCCGACCGGTGCCGGCCGACCACGCCGATGGCCGCCGTTCGATCACGTTGGTCAAGGTGGCAAAAGGTTTCACCGCGTTCACCTTGCTCGACGTGACCCTGAAGACCGGCCGCACGCACCAGATCCGCGTGCATCTGGCGAGCGAGGGGCACGCCATCGTTGGCGATCCGAAGTACGGTGACTTCGCATTGAACCGGCAGATGGCCCGCGGCGAGCACCGCTTTGGGAGGATGTTCCTGCATGCCCGGCAATTGGCCTTCGAGCATCCGGCCACTGCTGAGCGCGTTGAGGTCAACGCGCCGCTGCCGCCCGAGTGCGAGACACTGCTGCAACAGTTATGACCACCCCGCGCCGCTTCGACCTCATCGTTTTCGACTGGGATGGCACGCTGTTCGACTCGACCGCGCTGATCGTGCGTTGCATTCAGAACGCCTGCAGTGACCTCGGTGCGACGGTGCCCAGCGAGGCGGCCGCCGCCTACGTCATTGGCCTGGGCCTGCAGGACGCGCTGCGTCATGCCGTGCCGGACCTGTCGGCCGAGCGTTACCCCGAGCTGGGCCTGCGCTTCCGCCACCACTACCTTGCGAGCCAGCATGAGCTGTTGATGTTCCCCGGCACGCTGGTGATGCTGCAGGCGCTCAAGGCGCGCCACCATTGGCTCGCGGTGGCCACCGGCAAGGGTCGCCGCGGCTTGGATGACGCCCTGGCCCACACCCAACTCAAAGGGGTGTTTGACGGCACGCGCACGGCTGACGAGACCGCCTCCAAGCCCGACCCGCGGATGCTCAACGAGTTGATGCGCGAATTCGGCACTGAGCCCGAGCGCACGCTGATGATCGGCGACACCACACACGATCTGCAGTTGGCCCTCAATGCCGGCACGCCCAGAGTAGCGGTGAGCTATGGCGCACACGACCACGAAGCGTTTGCTGATTTCGAGCCGCTGGCGATCGCGCACTCGACACGTGAATTGCATGACTGGCTGCTGCAGCATGCCTGACCAGGACGTCCGGGCCGACGCACAGCCGCTGTGCCGCGCGGATGAATTGACCGAGCGCGGCCGGGCTGTGGGCTTTGACGTGTTGCTGTGGCGCCAGCCCGCGCGTGGCTTTGCGCTGCGTTTCGACGGCCGCGTAGTCGCCTACATCAACCGCTGTGCCCATGTGCCGACCGAAATGGACTGGCAGCCTGGCGAGTTCTTCGACGCTGACAAGCGCACTATCGTTTGTTCGATACACGGCGCGACCTACGAGCCGTCGAACGGCCACTGCCGCGGCGGCCCCTGCGAACGTGGCCGCCTGATGGCGGTCGATGTGGGCGAACGTGACGGTCAGGTGTATTGGTATCCTTCTCGCGACATTGCGCCGCTGGTCTTCGACGACGAGGGCGGCGCCCCCCACGACCTGCCGAGCACTGCACCATGACCCCCACCGACGATGCCCTGCCACCCGCCGCACCACCGCCGCCGCGTCCGGGTTATGAGGCGGCCCTTGAGCAGGTCGCGCGCAGCATGCTGCGCGAGCGCCGCAGCGAGCACCGTTGGCGCGTCTTCTTCCGCCTGGCCTGGCTCGGTGTCGTGTTGGCCGTGTTGTGGGCTGTGTTTGTCGCCCGCAACCATGTGAAAACGGCGACCGGGCCGCACACAGCCCTGGTCGAAGTGCGCGGCGAGATCGCCGCCGAAGGCGAGGCCAGCGCCGACGCGCTAGTGGCAGCGCTGAAGACGGCCTTCGAGGACAAGGGCGCGCTGGCCGTGGTGCTGCGCATCAACTCGCCTGGTGGCAGCCCCGTGCAGGCGGGCATCATCAACGACGAGATTCGCCGCTTGAAGGCCAAGCACCAGAAGAAGGTCTATGCCGTGGTCGAGGAAGTCTGCGCCTCGGGCGCGTACTACATCGCCGTGGCGGCCGACGAGATCTATGTCGACAAGGCCAGCCTGGTCGGATCGATCGGCGTCCTGATGGACGGCTTCGGTTTCACCGGCACGATGGAAAAGCTCGGCATCGAGCGTCGCCTGCTCACGGCCGGCGCCAACAAGGGCATGCTCGACCCGTTCTCACCGCAAAACGAGAAGCAGAGCGCCTACGCCAAGGCCATGATCGATCAGATCCACCAGCAGTTCATCAAGGTCGTGCAACACGGCCGCGGCAAGCGTCTGAAGGAAACACCGGAGACGTTTTCCGGTCTGTTCTGGAACGGCGAAGAGGCGGTGCGCCAGGGCCTGGCCGACAAGATCGGGAACCTGGACTTCGTGGCGCGCGAGGTCGTGAAAGCCGAAGAAGTCATCGACTACACGCCGCGCGACAACATCGCCGAGCGTTTGGCCAAGCGCTTCGGCGCCTCGATCGGCCAGGGCGCAGTGAAGGCGCTGCGCGAGCTGTC
>JANMSS010000348.1:0-19852 GCA_031389585.1 Burkholderiales bacterium
GACGTGATCCATCTCGAATTCACGCCCGAGGCCGGCACGCGCGTCGTCGTCAATGGCAAAGCGCAGGGCACCGCCATCGCCGGCGAAGAATTCTTCACCGCCGTATTGCGTATCTGGCTGGGAGACAAGCCGGCCGACGCCGACCTGAAGAAGGGCATGGTCGGCGCGTAGCCGAGAACAGCGCCTGCCGCGCGGCAGGCGCGTGTTGGACGGGCAAATCGATGCAGAGCCTCGCGTCGGTCGGGGGCGCCGATCCCGCGAACGTGGGGGGGGCGGCCGGATTGCCGGGTATTCCCAGTCACCGAGTCGTGATGGCGGCTTGCCTAATTGGCTGACGATCAGCAGCGGCTAGTCATCCGGGGTCGATCCCCAAGATGTTCGCGCCAACCTGCTGGCAATCTGCGGTCGCGTCGGTTCGCGACCGTCACACCATACGGGGGCGAACCATGAAACACACGAGGTCGGTTGGGCTGCGGTATTCGACTGCAGTGGCAGCTTTGTTCGGGCTGGCGTCACTGGCCATGCCGGCGGGCGCGCAGGAGGCCAAGGGCCGGGTCGCGAATGGCGCGTACATCGTTCAGATGGCCGAGTCACCGGTCACTGCCTACCAGGGCGGCGTCGCCGGTTACGCGGCGACCAAGCCGGGCAAGGGCCAGAAGATCGACCCGAACTCTTCAGCGGTCAGGCAATACAAGGACCATCTCGCGTCGCGCCACGATGCCGTGCTTGGCAGTGTCGGCGGCACCAAGAAGCTCTACAGCTACGGCTACGTCTTCAACGGATTCGCGGCGGAGCTGACGGCCGCGCAGGCGCAAAAGCTTGAGCAGACGCCCGGCGTGCTGGCGGTCAGCAGGGACGAGTTGCGCCGGATGGACACCAGCAGCACGCCGGCCTTCCTCGGTCTGAGCGGCAGCAGTGGCTTCTGGGCCACCAAGGCCAAGGGCGAGAACGTCATCATCGGCATCGTCGACAGCGGCATCTGGCCGGAGCACCCCAGCTTCTCCGATCGCACCGGCAGCAACGGCAACGGCAGTCAAGGCGACAAACTGGACTACCACCAGATCCCCGGATGGCATGGCAAGTGCACACCCGGCACGGCCTTCAGTGCTTCGCATTGCAATCAGAAATTGATCGGCGCCCAGTACTTCAATTCGGGCTTCGGCGGCAACGCCGGGATTGCGGCCGCGTTCCCCTATGAGTACAACTCGGCGCGCGACGCCGACGGGCATGGCACGCACACCTCGTCGACCTCGGGCGGCAACGCCAACGTCGCGGCCACCGGGCCGGCGGCGGTCTTCGGCAGCATCAGCGGCATCGCGCCGCGTGCCCGAATCTCCACTTACAAGGTCTGTTGGGGGCGTGACGGTGAAGGTGGTTGTTTCCCGTCCGACAGCGTCGCGGCCATCGACCAGGCCGTCGCCGACGGTGTCGACGTCATCAATTTCTCGATCAGCGGCACGAGCACCAACTTTCGCGACCCGGTCGAGATCGCCTTCCTGTTCGCGGCCGACGCCGGTGTGTTCGTCGCCGCCTCGGCCGGCAACAGCGGCCCGGCGTCCTCGACGGTCGCCCACCCGAGCCCGTGGATCACGACGGTGGCCGCGGGCACGCACAACCGCGACGGCCAGGGATCAACGACCCTGGGCAACGGCGTGACGTATGCCGGCGCGTCGGTCGCGGCGGCGCTGGCTTCCCGGCCCCTGATTGACTCGACTGCCGCCGGCCTGCCCGGAGCCGACCCTACTGCGGTCGGACTGTGCTTCGCCGCGGCGGACAACGGCGGGGTTCCCGTGCTCGATCCGGCCCGCGTGGCCGGCAAGATCGTCGTCTGCGATCGCGGCGTCAATGCGCGCGTCAACAAGAGCCTGGCCGTCCAACAGGCCGGCGGCCTGGGCATGATCCTGGTCAACACCAGCCCCAACTCGACCAACGCCGACCTGCAC
The DNA here is from genome assembly GCA_031389585.1 of Burkholderiales bacterium. GTDB lineage: Bacteria > Pseudomonadota > Gammaproteobacteria > Burkholderiales > Burkholderiaceae_C > CADEEN01. Next base: position 1,944 of record JANMSS010000348.1, read on the forward strand.
GCGGTGCCGACGGTGCATCTGCAAAACACAGCGCGCGCGGCCGTCAAGGCCTATGCGGCGACGGTGGGTGCGACGGCTGCCATCAACGCGGCGTCGCTGGTGTTCAATGCACCGGCGCCATTCACGGCCTCGTTCTCGTCGCGCGGCCCGCTGCGCGCCGGCAATGGCGACCTGCTCAAGCCCGACCTGATCGCGCCCGGGCAGGACATCCTGGCTGGCGTGTCGCCGGCAGGCTACAACGGCCGCCTGTTCGACGTGCTCAGCGGAACCTCGATGTCGAGCCCGCATGTGGCCGGCCTGGCGGCATTGCTCAAGGAGCTCAAGCCGGGCTGGTCGCCAATGGCCATCAAGTCGGCCTTGATGACCACGGCCACCGACGTGCTCGATGGCGGAACGCCGCCCGCCGCGGAGACCAACCCCGTCCTGATCTTCCGCCAGGGTGCCGGCCACGTGCGGCCGAACTCGGCGGCCGACCCGGGCCTGGTCTTCGACTCGAACTTCGGCGACTGGCTGGGCTTACTGTGCGGCACGCAGTTGCCGGTGTCGTTCTGCACCTCGGCTGGCGTTCCGGTGCTCGACCCGAGCAACCTGAACGTGGCGTCGATCGCCATTGGCGACATGGCGGGCGTGCAGACCGTGACGCGCAAGGTGACCAACGTCGGCGGCGCCAGCACCTACGCGGCGTCGGTCAACGGCATGGCAGGTTTCACTGTCGCGGTGAGCCCGGCATCGTTCCATCTCGCTGCCGGTGAGACCCGGTCCTTCACGGTGAGCTTCACCCGCACGACGGCGGCATTGAACGCCTACTCCGGCGGGCAACTCAGGCTCAGCAACGGCGTGAACACTGTGCGCGTTCCGGTGGTGGTGCGGCCGGTGGCGCTGGCGGCACCTGTGCAGACCAGCGGGTCGTATAACGTGACCTTCGGCTACAACGGGGCATTTACGGCGACAGCGCGGGGACTCATTCCGTCGGCCGTGACGGCAGGCAATGTGACGCAGGATCCGGACCAGACTTTCAATCCGAGTGACCCATCCGGCACTGTGGCCGTGGTGGTCAACATTCCGGCGGGTACGACCTACGCCCGCTTCTCGCTGTTCGATGTGGACGTGGCGGCCGGCAGCGACGTTGACCTGTACGTGTACGGGCCCACGGGGGCCTCCGTCGGCGGTAGTGGCAACGGCGGGTCGGACGAGGAGGTCAACCTCGTCAATCCCACTCCGGGGGCCTATACCGTCTACATGCACGGCTGGGGGCTGCCGACAGGCTCGTCGCCATTCAGGCTGCATGCGTGGGCCTTGGGGGCCACTGCTGCGGGCAACATGGTCGTGTCCGCACCCGCATCGGCCGCCATCGGGCAGACCGGCGCCATTGGCATCTCAACCAGCGGGCTGGCTGCCTCCACGAAGTACCTCGGGTCAGTCGCTTATGGTGGCGCCGCAGGTCTGCCGAATCCGACCATCGTGCGCATCGACACGCCCTGACGGGCGCGCCCTTGACGCCGAGCGAATGCGCTCGGCCCGACGCCCCGCGAAGCAATTCGCGGGGCGTTTTCGTTTCAGTCGCTGTCCACAGCCTGCGCTTCAGGCTGGCCTGTCGAGACGGTCAACTGCGGCTAGATCCGCGTGTCGCCCGCCAGCGGTTCTTGCGCCTGCCCCGGCGGGCACAGCCGCGGCGAGCCACGCAGACCGGCGTGATAGTCGAGCGTCGCAGCGCCTGCCTGAATGCGAATCCGGTAGCCGGGTACGAGTGCCTGCGTGTACAGCATGCCCGGCTGAGGACAACCCAGTGAACCATCGGACCAGGTCACGCGCTCGGCGCTGAGGAACTTGAGCGAGGCGACTGCAAGGCCGCTGCGGCGCGCTGCATCTGCCATCGCAGCTTGCGATGCAAGCTCAAGACTCAAGATGGAATTTGTGTCCACACTAGGCGTCGTCGGCACCGCCGGTGCAGCCTCCGCCTGGTTCGCAGCTGTTGCACTGCCATCGATGGCGACGCCGCATGCCGCCATTGAAGCGCAGACCCACAGGGCCGACAGTGATCCACGTACCAACATGGCTCACATCATCGTTCATCGTCGACAAGTCGAAGCGCGCCCGCCGCGTGGCAGGCGCAGGCAGGGTCAGCCGCGCGGCGCCGACTGCACGGGTGCGGGTAGCGGCTGCACCGGCTGAGTGCCGGCGGGTGCGCGCGTGACGCGGGTCTTGCCGCCGGTGGTCACGAGCAGCACCGGGTCGCCGGCCATGAAGTTCTCGCCGGCCTTGGCCTGCACGATGGCGCGGCGGTCGCCGTTCTTCATCTGCAGCAGGATCTCGACCGCATCTTCGCGCGTGGCGCTGCGCTCGACGGCGTGGCCGATCACCGCACCGGCCACGGCACCGACGATGCCAATGGCGGCTTGCTCACGGCCCGACGATCGCGATGACCCGGCGATGCCGCCCAATACACCGCCGGTGACGGCGCCGGTGCCGCTCTGGCTGCCTTCCACGGTGACCGGGCGCACCGAAAGCACGGTGGCGTCTTGCACGTTGGCCAGGCGCTGGGCGTCGCCGCGTTGCACAACATCGGGGCTGGTGGTGGTGCAGGCCGCCAGGCTGGCGGCCAGGACGGCGGCAATCACGGTCTTGTTGATCATTGGTCGCTCCGATAAGTTGGCCCTTGGCCAACGGCTGCGGTGTAACGCAGGTTGACGGACTGCGGCAGGTCGCGTTCCGCGTTTCGCGGTAAAGAAGTGTTGCCGGCGGCGCGCAGCCGAGCTAAGCGTGAAGTCTTGAACTGCGTGGCACGCTGGCCAGCAGGAACTCCATCTGGTCGACCAGGATGCGGCGCCCGCGCAAGATCATGTCTTCATGCAGGCTGGGGATGTAGGGCAAGTACATGAGCGTCATTCGCGCCTCTTCAGGCAGGCGGTTGCCCTTGCGGCCATTGCAGCTGCGGCAGGCCGTGATGCAGTTCATCCAGGTGTCACCACCGCCGCGCGATGTCGGCACGATATGTTCGCGGGTCAGGTCATCGAAATCGAAATGTCTGGCGCAGTAGGCGCAAATCTGGCGGTCGCGCGAAAACAGTTTTTGATTGGCCAGCGCCGGCGCCTGGCGCCAGGCCCGGCTCGGCACGGCGCCGCGCACGGCAATGATCGGGTGCACGTCAATGCGCGACTGGCGGCCGGTGCTGCGCTGGTAGCCGCCGCGCAGCACCTTGAAGGTGTCGCCGAGTGTCCACGCCACGCCGTCGCTGGCGTAAATCACCGCCGCTTCTTTGGCGCTGATCCAGGCCTGTGGGCGGCCGGACACATCGAGTTGCAAGACGTCCAAGGGCGTATCACTCCAGTGCCCAAGGGTAATCCAAATGGACCTGCAGACTCAATCAGGGGCAATGCCATGCGCGGTGCAACCGCGACAACTGTCTCACGCTGTGCTCATCCAGGTCAGTGGCGCATCAGGGCCAGGCGCGCCGCGAGCCCCACGAAGACCAGCGCCGCGATGCGGTTCATCCTCACCTGCGCCTGCGGCGAGCGCCACAGCAGCTCGCGCAAGGTGGCGGCGGCCAGCGCGATGGCGCCGAACACGAGCAGCGTCGCGAGCATGAACAGCGCCCCCAGCGCCAGCACCTGCAGCCCGACACGGCCCCGATCGGCCGTGACGAACTGGGGCAGCAAGGCCAGGAAGAAGATCGACACCTTGGGGTTGCTCACGTTCATGAGGATGCCGTGCCGATACAGACGGGCGGCGCTCGGCGTGGCCTCCGAAGCCTCGCCGGCCTGCGCGGCGCCCGCGTGCCAGGCTTGCCACGCCAGCCAGACCAGGTACACCGCGCCGGCCGCCTTGAGCAGGTTGAAGGCCAGCGCCGAGCTCGCGAAGACCGTCGCCAGACCCAGCGCCACGGCCGCTGTGTGCACGAGCAACCCGGTGCACAGGCCCAGGACGACCAGCAGCCCGGCGGCGCGGCCACGCATCGCCGACTGCATCAGCACAAAGAGGTTGTCGGGCCCAGGGGCCAGGGCCAGCAGCACGGCGGCGCCGAAGAAGGCGGCCGCGGTGTCGAATGGGATCAGCATCGGCGCTTCATGAATTGAACTCCCGGAAAACACAGCTTGATTCGGCGATCGTAGGGCCGTTTTGAGGCGCATCTTCAGATCGGCCCTGGCCGTGACCGAGTAGGCGCGCGACCCTAGAGAAAGTCGCCTGCGACACGGCAGTGGGCCTCACAGTTCTGCAAAATAGAACGATCGTTCGATTTATCACCTGCGCCGACCCCACCCCATGACCGCCGAGATCGATATTGCGGAGCGCACGCAGCGGCGCAGCGCGCTGCACAAGGGCCAGCAGACGCGCGCCGCGATCCTCGAGGCTGCCCTCGGACTGGCCGCGCATGTCGGGCTCGAAGGCCTGTCGATCGGTGCGCTGGCTGAAGTCACGCGGATGAGCAAGTCGGGTGTGTTCGCGCATTTCGGCTCGCGCGAAGAGTTGCAGATCTCGGTCATTCACGAGTACCACGCCAAGTTCGAGGAAGAGGTCTTCCACCCGGCCATGCGCGAGCCGCGAGGCCTGCCGCGCCTGCGCGCGTTGTTCGAACGCTGGGTCAAGCGGGTCTCGGTGGAGCTTGATTCGGGCTGCATCTACATCAGCGGCGCGGTCGAGTTCGACGATCGGCCCGGACCGGTCCGTGACGCGCTGGCCTCGATGGTGGTGGCCTGGCATGGCGCGTTGGAGCGTGCAATCCAGATCGCGGTCGCCGAGGGCCACTTGGTGGTCGACACCGACGCCATGCAAATGCTTTTCGAGTTGCACGGCCTGATCCTCGCGCTGCACCACGACGCGCGCTTCCTGCGCCTGCCGGGCGCGCTCGACCGTGTGCAACGCGCTTTCGAGCATGTGCTTTCGCACTACGTGACGCCGTCGCCCCTGCGCGCGCCCGCGCGCCGCCGCTGAATTCATCGATTACCCGAAACGGAGTCCAGGATGGCCATCTACACCCCGCCGCTGCGCGACATACAGTTCGTGATGCATGAGCTGCTCAACGCCGTGCCGCTGTTGCAAGAGATTCCGGCTCATGCCGACCTCGATGCCGAGACGCTCAATGCCGTACTCGAAGAAGGCGGCAAGTTTGCCGCCGAGGTGCTGCTGCCGCTCAACCAGAGCGGTGACCGCGAAGGCTGCTCGCTCGATCGCGACACCAACGAAGTTTCGACGCCCAAGGGTTTCAAGGAAGCCTATGCCAAGTATGTCGAAGGCGGCTGGCCGTCGCTGTCAACCGATCCCGCCTTTGGGGGCCAAGGACTGCCGCACCTGATGAACCAGTGTTTCTACGAAATGCTGAATTCGAGCAACCAGTCGTGGACGATGTATCCGGGTCTGTCGCACGGCGCCTACGAGTGCCTGCACGTGCACGGCACCCCCGAGCAGAAGGCGATGTACCTGCCGAACCTGTCGTCAGGCGTGTGGAGCGGCACGATGTGCCTGACCGAGGCGCACTGCGGCACCGATCTGGGGCTCTTGCGCACCCGGGCCGAGCCGCAGGCCGATGGCAGCTACAAGATCACCGGGGCAAAAATCTTCATCAGCTCAGGCGAGCATGACTTGGCCGCGAACATCATCCACCTGGTACTTGCGCGGCTGCCTGATGCGCCCGTGGGCAGCAAGGGCATCTCGCTGTTCGTGGTGCCCAAGTTCAACGTCGACGCCGACGGCATGCTCGGCTCGCGCAACGGCATCACGTGCACCGGGCTCGAAGAGAAGATGGGCATCCACGGCAACTCGACGTGCCAGATGCAGCTGGACGGCGCCAATGGCACGCTGGTTGGCGAGCCGAACCGCGGCCTGTCGGCGATGTTCGTGATGATGAATGCGGCACGCCTGGGCGTGGGCAATCAATCGCTCGGACTGACCGAAGTCGCGTACCAGAACGCGGTGGCCTATGCGCGAGACCGGTTGCAGATGCGCTCGCTGAGCGGCCCCAAGGCCGCCGACAAGCCGGCCGATCCGATCATCGTGCACCCCGACGTGCGCAAGATGTTGCTCACGGCGCGCGCCTACGCCGAGGGCGCGCGGGCGCTGTCAATGCACACGGTCTTGCTGCTCGACCGCGAGTTGAAGCACCCGGATGCCGCGGTGCGCCAGGCCTGCGCCGACGAAGTGGCGCTGCTGACGCCGATCATCAAGGCCTTCTTCACCGACAACGCCTGGATCGCCACCTCGCATTGCATGCAGGTTTTTGGCGGCCATGGCTACATCGCCGAGACAGGCATTGAGCAGTACGTGCGCGATGCGCGCATCAACATGATCTACGAGGGCACCAATACGATCCAGTCGCTGGACTTATTGGGACGCAAGGTGCTGGCTGACAATGGCAAGAAGTTGAAGGCCTTTGGCAAGCACATTGCCGCGTTTGTCGAAGAAGAGGGCGTCAACGCGTCGATGCAGGAGTTCATCGACCCGCTGGCTGACCTGGGTGACAAGGTCACCAAGCTGACCACCGAACTCGGCATGAAGGCGATGCAGAACACTGACGAAGTCGGCGCTGCGGCGGTCGACTACCTGCGCATCGTCGGCCACCTGGCGTTTGCCTACCTGTGGGCGCGGATGGCCAGGATCGCGCTCGATAAAGTGGATTCTGGCGATCCGTTCTACACCGCCAAACTCGCCACCGCGCGCTTCTACTTCGCCAAGCTGCTGCCGGAAACGGCAGGGCTGATCCGCAGTGCGCGCGCCGGCGTGGCGCCGCTGATGGCGATGGAAGAGGCGCTATTTTGATTTTCGAAAGCAGGAGAAGCCAATGAGCCAATTTCAAGTTCGCAAGGTCGCCGTCCTAGGCGCCGGTGTGATGGGCGCGCAGATCGCCGCGCACCTCGTCAACTGCAAGATCCCGGTGGTGTTGTTCGACCTGCCGGCCAAGGAAGGGCCGAAGAACGGCATCGTCAGCAAGGCCGTCGAGGGCCTGAAGAAGCTCAAGCCGGCACCGCTCGGCGTGCCCGAGGACGCCGCGCAGATCGAGCAGGCGAACTACGAGGAGCATCTGGCCAAGCTTGGCGAGTGCGATCTGGTGATCGAGGCCATCGCCGAGCGCATGGACTGGAAGCGCGAGCTGTATGAGCGCATTGCGCCGGCGTTGGCGCCGCATGCCATCGTGGCCTCGAACACCTCGGGCCTGAACATCACCAAGATGGCAGAGGCATTGCCCGACGCTGTCAAGCCGCGCTTCTGCGGCATCCACTTCTTCAACCCGCCGCGCTACATGGCGTTGGTCGAGTTGATCGCGACGCCGGGCACGGAGCTCGACGTGCTGGACGATCTCGAGAGCTTCGTCACCACCAGCCTGGGCAAGAGCGTCGTGCGCGCCAAGGACACGCCCAACTTCATCGCCAACCGCGTCGGCATTGCCGGCATGCTGGCGACGATCAAGGAAGCCGAAACCTTTGGCCTTAGCTACGACGTGGTCGATGACCTGACCGGCAAGAAGCTGGGCCGCGCCAGCAGCGGCACCTTCCGCACCGCCGACGTGGTCGGCCTGGACACGATGGCGCATGTCATCAAGACGCTGCAGGACAACCTCGCCGACGACCCCTTCTTTCCGATCTACGCGACGCCGCCAGTGCTCGAGGGCCTGATCAAGGCCGGCGCATTGGGGCAGAAGACGGGTGCGGGTTTCTACAAGAAGGCCGGCAAGGACATCCTGCGCCTGGACCCGGCCAAGCAGGACTACGTCGCCGGCGGCGGCAAGGCCGATCCGATCGTCGACCGCATGCTCAAGAAACCTCCCGCCGAACGGCTGAAGCTGCTGCGCGAGTCGAGCCATCCGCAGGCGCAGTTCCTGTGGGCGATCCTGCGCGACGGTTTCCATTACGCGGCCGTGCATCTGGGCGAGATCGCCGACTGCGCCCGTGACGTCGACTTCGCCATGCGCTGGGGCTTCGGCCTGAAGCAGGGACCGTTCGAGCTGTGGCAGGCGGCCGGCTGGAAGCAGGTCGCCGAGTGGGTTCAAGCCGACATCGACGCCGGCAAGGCGCTGTGCAAGGCGCCCCTGCCGGCCTGGGTCTTCGACGGCCCTGTGGCGACCAACGGCGGGGTGCACCGGCCCGAAGGGTCCTGGAGCGCGGCGCATGCGCGCTTCGTGGCACGCAGCACGCTGCCGGTGTACCAGCGCCAGCTGTTCGCGGAGTCGGTCGCAGGCGCTGGCGCAGTCGGGCCGCTGGACAGTGGCACCGAGTTGTTCAGGAACGAGGAAGTGCGGGTCTGGACGCGCGACGGCGAGGTCGCGATCGCCAGCATCACCGCCAAGCTGCACCTGATCAGCCCGACAGTGGCCGAAGGCCTGCAGAAAGCGATCGAGATTGCCGAAGCGGGCTACCAGGGCCTGGTGATCTGGTCGCCCGACGATGTGTTCTCGGCCGGCGCCAACCTCGAGGCGCTGATGCCGGTGTTCATGAAGTCGGGCTCCAAGGGCATCGAGCCCGAGATGAAGAAGTTCCAGGACTTCATCCTGCGCCTGCGCTACGCCCAGGTGCCGGTGGTCAGCGCGATCCGCGGCATCGCGCTGGGCGGTGGCTGCGAGCTGGCGGTGTATTCGGCGCGCCGCGTCGCGGCGATGGAAAGCTACATCGGCCTGGTCGAGGTCGGCGTCGGCCTGGTGCCGGGTGCCGGCGGCCTGGCCTACATCGCGCGCCGTGCCGCCGAGATGGCCTCGGCGGGAAATGCCAACGCCGACATCCAGAAGTTCCTGATCGACGGCTTCACCAATGCGGCGATGGCCAAGGTCGGGACCAGCGCGGTCGAGTCGCGCAAGCTCGGCTACCTGCTGTGGAGCGACGTCATCGTGCCGCACAAGGACGAGTTGCTGTTCGTAGCCATCGCGCAGGCCAAGGCGATGTTCGCCAGTGGCTACCGCGCCCCGGCGCGTGCCCTTTTCCCGGTGGCCGGGCGCAACGCGATTTCGACCTTCAAGGGCCAGTTGGCCAACATGCGCGACGGCGGCTTCATCAGCGCGCACGACTTCGACATCGCCTCGCTGATTGCCGACGTGGTCTGCGGCGGCGACGTCGACGCCGGCTCGCTGGTCACCGAGGAATACCTGATGGCCCTGGAGCGCAAACATTTCTGCGCACTGCTGGACCATCCCAAAACTCAGGAACGCATCATGGGCATGCTGTCCACGGGCAAACCTGTCCGCAATTGAAGGAGCCAGGATCATGAGCAAGCAAGTGCAAGACGCCTACATCGTTGCCGCCACGCGCACGCCGATCGGCAAGTCCGGCCGCGGCTACTTTCGCAACACGCGGCCCGACGACCTGTTGGTGGCCGCGCTGAAGAGCGCGCTGACCCAGGTGCCCACCCTCGACCCCAAGGCCATCGAAGACGCCATCATCGGCTGCTCGTTCCCCGAAGGCGAGCAGGGCATGAACATGGCCCGCGTGGCGATGGTGCTGGCCGGGCTGCCGCACTCGGTGGGCGGCGTGACGATCAACCGCTTCTGCGCCTCGGGCCTGACCGCGCTGCAGATGGCCGCCGACCGCATCCGCGTCGGCGAGGCCGACGTCATGATCGCCGGTGGCGCCGAGAGCATGAGCATGGTGCCGATGGGCGGCAACAAGCCCTCGTTCAATCCGGAGGTGTTCGCGCACGACGAAAACGTCGGCATCGCCTATGGCATGGGCCTGACCGCCGAGAAGGTGGCCGCGCAATGGAAGGTCAGTCGCGAGGCGCAGGACACTTTTGCGCTGGGCTCGCACCAGAAGGCGCTGAAGGCGATGGCCGACGGCGAATTCACCGACGAGATGACGCCGATCGAAGTCGTCGAGCGTTTCCCCAATCTCGCCACCGGCGAGGTGGGTACCAGGACGCGCACGGTCAAGCTCGACGAAGGCGCGCGCCCCGACACCTCGCTCGAAGGCCTGGCCAAGTTGAAGCCGGTGTTTGCGGCCAAGGGCAGCGTGACGGCCGGCAACAGCTCGCAGACCAGCGACGGCGCCGGCGTGCTGATCGTGGCCAGCGAGAAGGCGATCAAGCAGTTCGGCCTCAAGCCGCTGGCGCGCTTCGTCAGCTTCGCCTCGCGCGGCGTGGCACCCGAGATCATGGGCATCGGCCCGATCGAGGCCATCCCGGCGGCCTTGCGCTACGCGGGCCTGTCGCTGGCCGACATGGACTGGATCGAACTCAACGAAGCCTTTGCCGCGCAGGCGCTGGCCGTGATCGGCAGCGTGGGCCTGGACGCCGGCAAGGTCAACCCGATGGGCGGCGCGATTGCACTGGGCCACCCGCTGGGTGCAACCGGCGCGATCCGTGCGGCCACGGTGGTCCATGCATTGCAACGCCACAAGCTGAAGTACGGCATGGTCACGATGTGCGTGGGCATGGGGCAGGGCGCGGCCGGCATTCTCGAGCGAGTCTGAGGAGTTCCTGATGAGCATCAAGACCGGCACCCTCAACGGCGTCGCGACGATCGAGATCGCGCGCCCCGAGAAGAAGAATGCACTGACCCAGGCGATGTACGTGGCCATGGCCGACGCGCTGGTTGCCGCGCGCGAGGACGCCGCGGTTCGCGCTGTCCTGATCACCGGCCAGCCGGGCATCTTCACCTCGGGCAACGACATCGAGGACTTCATGGCCCGGCCGCCCGGGCAGGGCAGCGATGTGCTCGATTCGCCGGTGGCGCGCTTTATGCACGCGCTGTTCGAGTGCGACAAGCCAGTGGTGGCCGCGGTCACGGGCGGCGCCATCGGCATCGGCACCACGATGCTGCTGCATTGCGACCTCGTCTATGTGGCCGACGACGCGCGGCTGGCGATGCCCTTCGTCAGCCTGGGCCTGGTGCCCGAGTACGCGTCGAGCCTGTTGATACCGCAACTGATGGGCCACCGCCGTGCGGCCGAAAAGTTGCTGCTCGGCGAGCCGTTCACCGCCGAGCAGGCCGTGGAATGCGGCATCGCCAATGCCGTGCTGCCTGCAGGCGAGGTTGTGAATCACGCCCGCCGCGTGGCCGAGCGCTTCAATGCGCTGCCGCCGGGCGCCGTGCGTGAAGCCAAGCAGTTGATGCGCGCGCCGCACCGTGAACTGGTCACGAGCACGATTCGCGCCGAGGGTGCGCTGTTCGCTAAGCGTCTGCGCAGCCCCGAGGCGATGGAGGCCTTCCAGGCCTTCTTCCAGAAGCGCAAGCCCGATTTCTCCAAGTTCTGACCTCCTAAGCGATGAGTCTGACTGCCAAGTTGCTGCTCTCGCCGGTGCTGGTGGCGCAGGCCGTCGCCGCGCGCGCCCGCGCGCCGCGCCTGCCCGAGGCTGCCGGAGAACGGGCCGGAGAAGTCGGCCGCGGACCGCTGCTGCGTTTGTTGATCCTGGGGGACTCGTCCGCTGCCGGCGTTGGTGTGGCGCAGCAGCGCGATGCGCTTTCGGGTCATCTGACGCGCGCTCTCGCAGCGCAATGCGCGGCCAGAGTGCGCTGGCAATTGATGGCACGCTCGGGCATCACCAGTGCGCAATGCCTGCAGTGGCTCGAGGCCGAGGCCCCGGCGCCGGCCGACCTGGCCGTCGTCGTGCTCGGCGTCAACGATGTCGTCGCTCAGGTGCCGTCGCATCACGCCGTGCGTGCCCGCGAGGCGATCGCCAACCGCCTGCGCAATGCGCATGGCGTGGTGCATGTGGTCTTCGCGCCGCTGCCGCCGGTGAGTCGCTTTCCTGGCCTGCCGCAGCCGCTGCGCTGGGTGGCGGGCGCCGACGCGCGCCGTCATGACACCGCGGTCGCGGCATGGGCCGCAGGCCGCGACGATGTCTCGCATGTGCCGATCGATCTGCCGCTCAACCGCGGCGTGATGGCCGACGATGGTTTTCACCCGGGCGAGCCGGTCTACCGCGTCTGCGGCGTGGCGCTGGCCGAACACATCGCCGAGCATGTGTGGCCGCAGATGCGGGCCACGCACTGCTGAGTTCAGCCTGCGGCGTCGAAAGCCGTTCGCAACCAGCCGATCAGCTTGGCATCGACCTCGGCGGTCGATGAAAGACGCACCGCGTACTGGCACATGCCACCGGGCGGCAATGCCTTTAGTCGCGCAGTGACCGGCAGGCTCTTGGCATTGAGGCCGACCTCGATCTGCGTCTGCGTGGCCGGGCCGATCGTGGCGAACTGCCTCTTGCGCCGCAGGCTGACATAGGCCTTCTTCGGCGCGATCTCGAAGTCGCCGAACGTCGAGACCTTGGCCATCAACTGCTCGTGCAGCCCCCGCAATGCGGCCTTGTTGCCGGTGTAGATCGAGTCCAGCGGATCGGCGGCGGCCTGCGCGGGATCGGCCTTGGCCATGTGCGCCACCGTATTGGCGTCGCCATGACCGAGAGCAAAGCGCTCCATAAGCATCGCGCGCACCTCGCCGTGCTTGGCCAATCCGGACTCTTCGATGACGGCACGCAATTGGGCCAGGGTCTTGCCCGTCTTGGATTCGATGTTGCGCAGCTGGGTGGCGAGTGCAGTTTGCGGATCGGCCATGGTCTGTCTCCTTCAGCGACGGGGTTTCAATTCCACGGCGGCGCCACTCAGCGGCAACCCATCTGTGGTGGCAGCTTCATCCAGCGGACCAGCCAATCCTTGGCGCGCGCACGCGCGTGGCGGGTGGCGATCTTCTCCTCGGGCGACTGGTCAAGCCGGAAATCGAAGGCGCGCCGAGCCATCGGGTACTGCTGCCACTCGACCGGCACGCCGCGTTCCCACAGCGCGTAGAAGGCGCGGCCGCCGTTCATGCGGCGCAACTCGTAGTCTGCATCTCCGATCAGGAACAGCATCGGTGTGTTGATTCGTGCAATCTCGGGCGCGATGCTGAACAATTGCTCGGCCTCGGGCGCGTTGGGGTTCTGCATGTGGCCGTAATAGCTGACGATGGCGGCGATGTCCGCTCCGCGCTTGGCGGCCAGCCGGATCGCGTAATACGGCCCGCGCGACACGCCGACGATGCCCACCGGCTGCTTGCAGGCATTGGGCAGTGACCGCAGGTAGTTCAGCCCGGCCTCGACATCGAGTTCGGTGTCCGGGTTGTGCACCGAAGGCCAGCGCTCGATGAAGCGCCCACTCTGCCAGTCGGGCGCGACGACCAGGAAGCCCAGCTCGGCGAGCTCGCGCACATGTGCCCGCTCGTCGCCCTCGTAGCCGCGCTTGGCGTGGATGAACAGCAGCGGCGGGAACGGCCCTTTGCCCGCTGGGGTGGCGATCTCGACCGGCACCTCGGAGCCGTCGGCGGCCTTGACCGTCGCCTTGGACAGCACGACTGCGCCGGCCCACAGTGGTGTCAACGCAAGCAAGCAGAGTGCGACGTGCGTTCGGATCATGCGGGCCCCCTGGCGTGCGCTAGCGAGGAATCGGCCGCGGCCGGCCGTCGGGGCCGATCGCCACATAAGTCAGGTTGGCCTCGGTCACCTTGACCACGTGCAGGTCGGCCGGGTTGCGTTCGGCATAGACCTCCACATGCACCGTGACCGAGGTGGTGCCGATGCGCTCGACGCGGGCGTAAAAGCTCAACAGGTCGCCGACCGACACGGTCTGCTTGAACAGGAACTGGTTGACCGCCACGGTGGCGATGCGCCCCTTGGCGATCCGCGAGGGAAGCACGGCGCCGGCCATGTCGACCTGGGCCATGAGCCAGCCGCCGAAGATGTCGCCGTTGGGGTTGGTGTCGGCCGGCAGCGGCATCACGCGCATCACCAGCTGGCTGCCGTCGGGCAGCTGTGGGGGGGCCATGGTGGGCATCGCCGGGTTCGGTGAAATCATCGTGGTGGCCTTGCTCCAGCAGAGGAGGGCATTCTTCCACGACACTTGCGCAATGCGCCATACCGCCACCGCCCCGCTGCCGATGCCCGCTGTCGCGGCGCCGGCGCGCGCGACCGGCCTGTCCACGCTGCGCAAGTTGCTGCCCTATGTGTGGCAATGGCGCTGGCGGGTCGCCTTCGCCCTGGCCTGCCTGGTCGCGGCCAAGGTGGCCAATGTGGGCGTGCCGCTGGTGTTGAAGGCGCTGGTCGATGCGCTGGACCTCAAACCGGGCGACCCGCGCGCGCTGCTGGCCGTGCCGGTGGCGCTGCTGCTGGCCTACGGCGCGCTGCGCGTGTCGGTGACCCTGTTCACCGAGTTGCGCGAGTTCCTGTTCTACCCGGTGGCCGCGCGCATCGCGCGCAAGGTGGCGCTCGAGACCTTCGAGCACCTGCTGGCCTTGAGCCTGCGCTTTCACCTCGAACGCCAGACCGGGGGCATGTCGCGTGACATCGAACGTGGCTCGCGGGCGATCCATTCGCTGCTCAACTATTTCATCTACAACATCCTGCCCACGCTGGTCGAGATCACGCTGGTCATCACGCTGTTGGCCACGCGTTTCGACGGCTGGTTCGCGGCCATCACCTTCGGCGCGCTGGTTTCCTATATCGGCTACACCGTGACCATCACCGAGTGGCGCACGCATTTCCGCCGCGCGATGAACGAACAGGACAGCAAGGCCAACACGCGGGCCGTCGACGCGCTGATCAATTACGAAACCGTCAAGTACTTCGGCAACGAGGGCTTCGAGCAGGGGCGCTACGACGAGAACCTGCGGAATCTCGAGCGGGCGTCGGTGAAGTCGCAGAGCTCACTGTCGCTGCTCAACCTGGGCCAGAGCCTGATCATCGGCGTGACCGTGACCCTGCTGCTCTGGCGCGCCACGTTGGGCGTGGTCGACGGCAGCCTGACGCTGGGCGACCTGGTGCTGGTCAACGCGCTGATGATCCAGCTTTACATCCCGCTCAACTTCCTCGGCGCGGTGTACCGCGAGATCAAGCAGTCGACGGTGGACATGGAGCGCATGTTCGCGCTGCTGTCGACGCACCGCGAGATCGCCGACGCACCGGATGCGCAGCCGCTGGCGGTGCACGAGGCCACGCTGCGCTTCGAGCATGTCAGTTTCTCGTACGACCCGGCGCGCCAGATCCTCGACGACGTGAGTTTCGAAATCCCAGCCGGCAAGACGGTGGCCGTCGTGGGCTCATCGGGTGCTGGCAAGTCGACACTGGCGCGCCTCCTTTACCGCTTCTACGACATCGACGCCAAGGGCGGCGGCTCGATCACGATCGACGGCCAGGACATTCGCCACGTCACCCAAGCCAGCCTTCGCGCGGCCATCGGTATCGTGCCGCAGGACACCGTGCTCTTCAACGACACCGTCGAATACAACATCGCCTACGGCCGACCGGGCGCGAGCCGCGCCGAGGTCGAGTCCGCCACACGCTCGGCGCATATCCACGACTTCATCGCCGCCGCGCCCAAGGGGTATGACACGATGGTCGGCGAGCGCGGCCTGAAGCTCTCGGGCGGCGAGAAGCAGCGCGTGGCGATCGCACGCACGCTGCTGAAGAACCCGCCGATCCTGATCTTCGACGAAGCCACCTCGGCGCTCGATTCAGCCAACGAGCGGGCGATCCAGGCTGAGCTGAAGAGCGTGGCGCGCAACAAGACCACGCTGGTCATTGCCCACCGCCTGTCGACGGTGGTCGATGCGCACCAGATCCTCGTGATGGCGCAGGGGCGCATCGTCGAGCGCGGCTCGCATGCCGAGCTGCTGGCGCAGAACGGGCGCTACGCGCAGATGTGGCAGCTGCAGCAATCGCGCGAGGCGCACGACGCCTGACATGCGATCGTCATTGGTCGATTGAGTTTCGGCCGGTTTGGCGGAGAGTTGGCGTACTGCCGCCTTGCCGGGTCCCGGCCCGGCAGGGCGGCAGTACGCCAATCCTCCGGCAACGCCGCTCAGCAGCGAGTGAGACGCGATCGTCGCCCCGCACAGGGCGCTCGCTACGACACCGCCCCTGACCCATAGCGGCCGGTGAGCAGCCTCCCAGTGCGGAAGCGTTCATGCGCATAGGGTTCCAGCGCCACGTCGGTGGGCAACCCGAGCGCCTCCTGCGCCAGCACGCGGCCGACGGCCGGGGAGAGCTTGAAGCCGTGGCCCGAGAAGCCGTAGGCGACGATCAGCCCCGGCACGTCGGGCAGCGGCCCCAGCACGGGATTCCAGTCCGGCGTCACGTCGTAGACGCCAGTCCATGACGAGGCCAAGCCGGCGGTCTCGTAACTCGGAAAGCGCTCGGCGACCTGCGCGCCGACTTCGGCCACATAGTCCATCGGCACATCGCCTTGTTCGTTGTCGGGTGTGGCCAGCGTGTGGCCGGCGATGCCTTCGCTGACCAGCATCTGCGTGCCGCCGTAGCTGCGGCAATAGAGCATGCCGGGCGAACCCAGGTCCTTGTAGACCGGCATCGCGAAGCTGTAGGCCTGCGGCCCTTCGAGTGCGAGCACGGTGTGGCGCTCGGCGCGCACCGGTGTCTCGATGCCGGTCCAGCGCTCGATGTCGCCGGCCCAGATGTTCTGTGCGCTGATCACCGTGGGCGCGTCGAAGCGCCCCTGCGAGGTGTCGACGCCGACCACCTTGCCCTGTTCGCGCAGCAGCGTGTGCACCTCGACGCCTTCGACGATCTTCACGCCGCGCCGTCGTGCGGCCCGCGCGAATCCGGTGGCTACCAAGTAGGCGTCGGCGAAGCCGGCTTCGGGCTCGAAGCCGATCAAGGCGGCGTCGTCGAAGCGGCAGATCGGCAGCCGCTGGCCGGCTTCGTCGGCTCCCAGCAACTGCAATGGAATGCCCATCGCCTGCTGCGCCGCCAGCGAGGCGCGCAGCGGCGCGAGCTTGTCGCCCGCGGGGGCCGCGATCAGGTAGCCGCACTTGACCAGCCCAGCCGATGCGTCGGCGTCGTCCAGGTACTGCGCAAAACGATCGAACACCTGCCACGAGCGGCGCGCGAGTTCGACGTTCTCCGGCACCGAATAGTGCGTGCGCAGGATGCCGCTGGACTGCGCCGTGGTGCCGGCGCCAATCTGTGTGCGGTCGAGCACGAGCACGTTCTTCGCGCCCAGCGCGGCCAGGTGAAAGGCCACCGAGGTGCCAATGACGCCCGCGCCGATCACGATCACATCGTGTTGCCTCATCAGGCCATTGTCGTCTGCACGAGCGATCGGCCCTGAGGGCAAATCGCTATGGGCCGGGCGGTCTGACTGGCGTTATCGTGTCGGCTTGACCATTGCCCATTCGAAGAGGAGTTCCGCGATGAAATCGAGCTTGAAATTCGCCCTTGCCCTGGCTGCTGTGGCCGCCCTGGCCACCACCGCGCTGGCCCAGCAGCGCATGTTCTTCGGCATCGCCACCGGAGGCACCGGAGGCACCTACTACCCGCTGGGCGGCATGCTGGCGCAGCTGATCTCGAACAAGGCCACGGTCGATGGCAAGAAGATGTCGGCCACCGCCGAAGCCGCCGGTGCGTCGGTCGGCAATGTCAAGCTGCTCGGCAACAAGGAGATCGAGTCGGCGTTTGTTGCCGCCGACATTCTCGATGCGGCCTACAACGGCACCAGCCAGTTCGCCGGTGCGCCACTGAAGAACCTGCGCGCGCTCGGTGCTTTGTACCCCGAGACGGTGCAGTTGATTACGCGCGCGGATTTCAACATCAACAGCGTGCGCGACCTCAAGGGCAAGAGCATCTCGTCGGGCGCCCCCGGCTCGGGCCAGTACCAGTTGCTGACCGACCTGCTCAAGGTCCACGGCATGAGCCGCGCCGACGTCAAGGAAGACCTGTCGTCGTTCACCCAGGCGGTGGACAAGATCAAGGACGGCAACCTGCACGCCACCCTGATCACGGCCGGCGTGCCGACCTCGGCGGTGACCGACTTCGCCCAAAGCCACGCCTTGAAGGTGATTGCGCTGAGCGGCCCGGAGATCGTCGAGCTGCAAAAACAGCAGCCCTACTACGCCAGCGTGCCCTTGCCGGCCAACACCTACAAGGGCCAGACCGCCGCAGTGCCCACACTGGCCGTGATGGCGGTGTGGACGGCGCACGACGGCGTGCCCGACAACGTGGCCTACGAGGTCACCAAG
>JANMSS010000152.1:0-9585 GCA_031389585.1 Burkholderiales bacterium
TCATTCGATCGACATGGTGGCAATGTCGATGAACCAGCTGCGCGGCTGCACCACGCCCTTGACCTTGGCCGCCATGGCGCGCGGCCCTACGTCGTGCGCGATCCAGACGAAGGGCGCTTCCTCGACGATGCGTGCGTGCAACTTGGCCAGCGCCGCATCACGGCCCTTGTCGTCGAATGTGGTGCGTGCGTCGGCGATCAGCTTGTCGAACTCGGCGTTGCCGAAGTAGCCCCAGTTGTTGGACACCGGAGGGTAGGTCTTGGTGCTGGTGAAGCGCACCATCGCGAAGAAGGGGTCCATCGCCGCATAAGACACGTTGATGGCGTTGGCGCCGTTGGCCGAGGGGTCCTTGACGCCCTTGCGCCAGTTCGTGAACAGGGTGTTCCACTCGATGACGTCGAACTGCACGTCGAAGCCGCACTGCTTCAGGCTTTGCTGCACGAACTCGTTCATCGGCAGCGGCTGCATCTGGCCCGAGCCGCTGGCGCTGATCTGTACCTTGACCTTGAGCGGCTTGGCCGGCGTGTGGCCGGCTTCGGCCATCAGCTTGGTGGCGGCCGCAACGTCGTACTTGATCTCGAACTTGGGGTTGCCCCACCATGGATGGCCCGGGGGCACCGTGCCCTGGGGCACGCCCATCATGCCGCCCAGCAGCTTGAGCAGCCCGGTGCGGTCGACGCACAGGTTGGCGGCCTGGCGCACGCGCTTGTCGAGCCACGGCGAACCTTCGGCAAAGCTCAGCTGCCAGGGCCAGACGTGGGGCTGCTGGTTGAAGTAGATCTTGTGGCCGCGCTGCGTGATCGAGGCCATGGCGTCGGGCGACGGCGCCTCGATCCAGTCGACCTGGCCCGACAGCAGCGCCGCGGTGCGCGCGTTGGCCTCGGGCATCGGCAGCATCACGACGCGGTCGATCTTGGGCGTGCGCTTGGGATCCCAGTAGGCCTTATTGGCGCTGACCTCGAGCCGCTCGCGCGGCACGAAGCGCGTCATCTTGAAGGGGCCGGTGCCCGAGGCATCGGCGGCGAAGGCGATCCAGGCCGCCTTGGCCTTGTCGGCCGGGGTGGCGCCGGCGGCGGCGTCGAACTTCTTCTGCCAGTGCGCGGGGCTGGCCATGAACAGGTTGGTCAGATTCAGCGGCAGGAAGGCGTCGGGCTCGCTGGTCGTCAACTCGACCGTCAGATCGTCGATCTTGCGCGCCGTGCGCAGCGTGGGCATGCGCGAGGCGGTGACGCCGACCTGGCTGGCGTCGAAGTGCGGCGCATCCTTGTCGAGCACCTTGCGCACGTTCCAGACCACGGCATCGGCCGTGAAGGCGCTGCCGTCGTGGAACTTCACGCCCGGGCGCAGCTTGAAGACCCACTTGGTCTTGTCCTTGGCGTCCACGGCCCAACTGGTGGCCAGGGCCTGGATCAGCACGCTGGCGGCGTCGGACTTGGACAGGTCCCATTGCGTGAGCGAGTCGTACATCGGGATGCCGGTAAAGCGGTTGCCCTCGAAGCCCTGGTCGGGCTGGCCCAGCGTGCGCGGGATGTCGGCGGCGGTCATGGCGATGCGCAACACTTTTTCTTGCGCTTGGGCCGCTCCCGTGGCCAGCAGCGCGGCAGCCAGCAAGGCGGCCGGCGCGAAGTGGTGGGTCGATCGCTTCATGTGAACTCCTGGTGTCTTCGACAGTGGTGGACGGCGGCGCAGCCGCTTGCATGCGGGGCATACGCCGGGTGATTTGCAATCCGCATGCCAGCCCGGCAAGCGGCCTGTGCACTGGATTGGCCAGCACCCGCACCAGCCGCGGGCGCCTCGACGTCTTGCGGGACATCGAGGCCCGTGCTTTGGTTGCGATGCGCACCACAAGGATGCCCGCACGGACCGACCGGGGCGATGAGGGTGAACCCCAACCATGAGACACGCGCCCGAAGGCCAGGCAACGACCGGGCACGCCGCAGCAACTGTATGCAAAATGGTCCACGCCTGAAGGAACGATCACCATGAAACTGCTGCTGCTCAACCCCAACACCTCTGCAACCATGACCGCAGCCATGCTGCAATCGGCGCGCGCCGTGGCGGCGCCGACGACGCAACTGGTAGGCCGTCAACCCAGCTTCGGGCCGGTGTCGATCGAGAGCCACTTCGACGAGGTCTTCGGCGCCGCCGGCGTGGCCGAGCAGATGCGCCTGGCCGCCGGCGAATCCTTCGATGCCGTGCTCATTGCCTGCTTCGGCGACCCCGGCCTCGACGCCGCGCGCGAGCTGACGAGTGCACCCGTGCTGGGCATCGCTGAAGCGGCCTTCCACGCCGCCTCGTTCGTGGCCACCGGCTTCAGCGTGGTGACGACGATGAGCCGCACCTGTGTCATCGCCGAACGCCTGGTCCAGCGCTACGGCTTCGAGCGCAGCTGCCGCGGCATCCACGGCACCGACATTCCGGTGCTGGCGCTCGAGGCCTGTGGTGAAGACACGGTCGCGCAGATCGAAGCTGCGGCGCGTGTCGCGCTCGAGCAAGACCGCAGCGGCGCCATCGTGCTGGGGTGCGGCGGCATGTCGGCGCTGTGCCGCACGCTGAGCCAGCGTTTGGGCGTGCCCGTGGTCGACGGCGTCACGGCCGCGGTCAAGCTGGCTGAGGCGCTGGTGGCGCTGGGCCTGAAAACCGAAAAGCGCGGTGACTACGCGCCGCCGTTGTCCAAGCGATGGGTGGGTTGGGCCTCGGGGCTGGGCACCGCGCCGGGCGAAACGCCGGCTGGCGCGGCATAGGCTGCGGGGTCCAGCCGCCGCATCTCTGCCTCGATCCAGGTTTCGACCTCGCGCATCAGCTCATCGGGCACGCGGCCCACCGACGCGATCGGATGGCCGATCGAGAGGTCGATCACGCCGGGCCGCAGCGCGAAGCTCTTGCGCGGCCAGCAGCGTGCCGATGTGACTGCAATCGGCGCCAGCGGCACGCCCGTGGCCACGGCCAGGCACGTCGCGCCGGATCGGTAGGCGCCCTGGGTGCCGCGCGCCGTGCGCGTGCCCTCGGGGAACATGATCACCCAGTGTCCGCGTGCAAGCAACGACTTGCCCCGTTCGGCGACCTTGGCCCAGGCCTCGGCGCGCTTGCTGCTATCGATGTGGATCATGTCCAGCCGCCCGATGGCCCAGCCGAAGAACGGGATGGGGAGCAGCTCGCGCTTGAACACATAGGCCAGCGGGTGCGACATCAGGGTCGGCAGCGCAAACGTCTCCCAGGCCGATTGGTGCTTGGGCGCCAGAATCAGTGGCGCCAGCGGGTCCGCCGAAGGCAGTCGTTCCAGACCCTGCACACGATGCTGCACGCCGCAGATCGCGCGCGTGCCCCAGATCACCGCGCGCAGCCAGGCCACGCAGATCCAGTACAGGGCGTCGCCGCGCAGGAAGATTGATGACAGCACGACGACCAGCGCATTAGGCACCACGGTGATCGCCATCCAGGCGATGAACAGTGCCGAGCGCAGCGCGGCCAGCACTCTCAAGCTGTCAGCGCACCAGTGGCGTCGGCTGCGAGTCCTCTCCGACGATGCCCAGGCGCACATGCTCGCGGTGCAGCAGGAACTCGGCAAACGCACCGAGGTCTTCGTGCACGGTGACACGCTCGTTGGCGGCCACGCACTGCGCCAGCTGCTCGGCGCTCAGCGCGGCGGCGCGGCCGGTGCACACCAGATGCGGCTCGCAGCCTGCCGCTTGCGCCGCCTGCAGGTCGCGCGCCGTGTCGCAAACCATGGGCACGCGCGACAACAGGCCGTCCAGGCCGTAGCGCTCGCCGATCTGCTTCATCAAGCCCGGCAGGGGCTTGCGGCAGTCGCAATGGTCCTCGGGCACATGCGGGCAGAAGAACACCGCGTCGATGCGTCCGCCCTTCTCGGCCAGCAGTTGCATCATGCGCTGGTGCACGGCGTTGAGCGAGGCCATTTCGACCATGCCGCGACCGATGCCCGACTGGTTGGTGGCAATCACCGTGTGCCAGCCGGCGTGATTCATCCGCGCCACCGCTTCCAGCGCACCCGCAATCGGTTCCCACTCGTCCGGCGCCTTGACATGGTCGTCACGGAAGACGTTGAGGATCCCGTCGCGGCCGAGGATCACGAGCTTGGTCTGGTGAGCATGCATGGCAGCTCCGGCTAGGAGGCGAGTTTGGACAAGTCGGCGACGCGGTTCATGGCCGCGTGCAGCGTGGCCAGCAAGGCCAGCCGGTTGGCGCGCAGCGCTTCGTCGTCGGCATTGACCATCACGCCGTCGAAGAACGCGTCGATCGGCGTCTTCAGTACCGCCAGCTCGCGCAAGGATGCGGTGTACTCGGCTTGCTTGTACAGCGACTCCGCCAAGGGCGCAACGGCCCCGAGCGTGTCGAGCAGCGCATGCTCGGCGGGCTCGATCAGCAGCGCGGCATTGACGCTGGCAGCAGGCCGCGCGTCGCTCTTGCGCAGGATGTTGGCGATGCGCTTGTTGGCCGCGGCCAGGGACGCGGACTCGGGCAGCGCGGCGAAGGCGCGCACCGCCGACAAACGTCGGGGTACCTCAGAGAGTCGGACTGATTGCAAGCTCAACACTGCATCGACCTCTTGCGCAGAGTAGCCCTGATCGCGCATCAGCGCGTCCAAGCGATCCTGCATGAACAAAACCAGCTTCCTGCGTTCGACGGCCCTTGCTTGCCGCTCTTGGTCAGAGATCCGTTGTAGCAAGAGACCGCTATGAAAGTCCGTAACACCGGCCCTCGATTGCCTGAGTCGTCGCTCCGCATCGATCGCCGCTTGCGCGCTATCCCAGGCTTTCCCGGCCAAGTCGATAAGGCGATCGGTTGAAAACGGCAGATCTCTCTCAATGCAAGCGCGCAATACGCCAAGCGCATGGCGCCGCAACGCGAAGGGATCCCTGTCGCCCGTCGGCACCTCGCCGATCTGAAACATTCCCAACAGCGTCTCCAGCTTGTCGGCCAGCGCGACGACCACACCGACCTCGTTGCGCGGCAGCGCATCGCCGGCAAAGCGTGGCTTGTAGTGGTCTTCGACGGCCATGGCCACGGCCTCGCTCTCGCCGTCGTGGCGCGCGTAGTAGCCGCCCATCACGCCCTGCAACTCGGGGAATTCGCCGACCATGTCGGTGACGAGATCGCACTTGGCAAGCTGGGCCGCGCAATCGGCCTGCGCGGCGAGCGCCGGGCCACCGAGCTGTTCACCGATGGCTTTGGCGATGGCCCGCACACGCTGTACGCGCTCGCCGAGGGAGCCGAGCTTGCCGTGATAGACCACCTTGTCGAGCATCGGCAGTCGCGACTCGAGGGTTTTCTTGCGGTCCTGGTCGAAGAAGAACTTTGCGTCGGCCAGGCGTGAACGCACGACACGCTCGTTGCCCTGGATCACCGCGCTGGTGTCGTCGGGCCGGATGTTGCTGACGACGAGAAACTTGTTCGTCAGCCGGCCGTCGCCGTCGAGCAGCGGAAAGTATTTCTGGTTGGCCTTCATCGTCAGGATCAGGCACTCGGGCGGAACGGCCAGGAACTCGGGCTCGAAGCGGCACAGCAGCACGTTCGGCCGCTCGACCAGGGCCGTCACTTCGTCGAGCAGGGCCTCGTCGTCGATCGGCGTCAGACCTTGCTGGGCGGCCACATGCTGCAGCTGGCGCACGATCTCGCTGTGGCGGTGGGCAAAGCTGGCGACTACTGCACCCTGGCTCTCGAGCGTCTGCGCGTAATGATCGGCATCCTGCAGGTTCACCGGTTCCATCTGCGCTTCGAAGCGGTGGCCCTGCGTGGCGCGACCGGCCTCGAGGCCCAGCGCGGCAATCGGCACCACCTCGGCGCCATGCAGCGCCACCAGCCCATGCGCCGGCCGCACGAATTTCACGCTGGTCCAGCCGTCGGCGAGCTGGTAACTCATGAGCTTGGGGATCGGCAGCGCCGCGAGCGTTTCGTCCAGAGCGTTCTGCAGCCCGACCTGTAGCGCGATGCCTTTCGCCAGCCTTCTGAGGAACACGGACTCGGCCTTGCCTTCGCCCTGAACATAGAGCCGGTCGGGCCCCTCTGCCGCGTGCGGCCAGGCGTCTGCCAGGTGCCGTCTTCCCATCTTGTCGAGGCGCTTGAGAAGCGCCTCGGTCGGCAGCCCGTCCTTGAGTGCAACGCTCGAGGGCATCAGCTTCTCGGTGACTTCCGTGTCCGCGGCCACCGCCTTGACCGCGCTGACATGGGCGGCCAGCCGACGCGGCGTGGCATAGGCTGTGACAACTGAGTGATCGCTGGTCAGCCCCTGCGCCCTCAGACGCACAGCCAAGGTCTGGGCAAACGACTCGCCGAGCTTTTTCAACGCTTTGGGCGGCAATTCCTCGGCGAACAACTCGACGAGCAGACTCTTGGTGCTGCTCATCACGCGGCCTTCTTGGCGATGGCGGCGAGCGTTTCGTCGGCCCACGCGCTGGGCGCCATCGGAAACCCGAGTCGGGCACGGCTGTCGAGATAGCTCTGTGCCACGGCGCGCGCCAGGTTGCGGATGCGGCCGATATACGCCGCGCGCTCGGTGACGCTGATCGCGCCACGCGCGTCGAGCAGGTTGAAGCTGTGGCCGGCTTTCAGCAATTGTTCGTAGGCTGGCAGTGCAAGCTGCTCGCCCATCAAATACTGGCTCTGTCTTTCGTGCGCCGAAAATGCGCTCAGCAGGAAATCAACGTCGCTGTGTTCGAAGTTGTAGGCGGACTGCTCCCGCTCGTTCTGTAGGTATACGTCGCCGTAGCTCAAGCCGTTGGTCCAGAGGATGTCCTTGAAGTTCTCGACGCCCTGGATGTACATGGTCAAACGCTCGAGGCCATAAGTGATCTCGCCGGTGATCGGCTTGCAGTCGATGCCGCCGACCTGCTGGAAGTAGGTGAACTGCGTGACTTCCATGCCGTTCAACCACACTTCCCAGCCCAGGCCCCAGCAGCCGAGCGTCGGGTTCTCCCAATCGTCTTCGACGAAGCGCACATCGTTTTGCTTCAGGTCCAAGCCCAGCGCTTCGAGGCTGCCCAGATAGAGCTCGAGGATGTCGGCTGGCGCGGGCTTGAGCACGACCTGGTACTGGTAGTAGTGCTGCAGGCGGTTCGGGTTGTCGCCGTAGCGGCCGTCCTTGGGTCGGCGGCTGGGCTGGACATACGCCGCCTTCCAGGGCTCGGGTCCGAGTGCGCGCAGAAAGGTCGCTGTGTGGCTGGTGCCGGCGCCGACCTCCATGTCGTAGGGCTGCAGCAGCGCGCAGCCCTGCGCGGCCCAGTAGTCCTGGAGTTTCAAGATGATTTGCTGGAAGTTCAGCATGACGGCGCAGCGCGTGTGGATGCCAGGCAAGGGAGCGTCGATTCTACGGAGCGCGCCGCCAGCGTCCGGCCAGTGCGACCACCGCCAGGCTCAACACGGCCAGCGGCGCCAGGCCAAAGGCGGCGGCCCAGCGCGCGAATGGGGTCAGGCCGCTGCGCCCTTCGACGACTGCGTCCAACGCGCCGCGCGTGAACGGTTGCAGCACGACACTGACGTTGCCGCGATGATCGATGACTGCGGTGGCACCGGTGTTGGTGGCGCGCAGCATCGGCCGCTGCAGCTCGAGCGTGCGCATGCGCGAGATGTTCAGGTGTTGGGTGATGGCGATCGTGTTGCCGAACCAGCCGATGTTGCTGACATTGGCAAACACCGTGGGCGCTTGCGCCTCGTCGGCGAAGCGCAACGCCAGTTCTTCGCCGAACAGGTCTTCGTAACAGATGTTGGGGGCGATGCGCTGGCCGGCGAAGGCGAAAGACGGTGGCACCATTTGGCCGCGTGCGAAGTCACCCAGCGGGATGTTCATCATCGCGACAAACCAGCGAAAGCCGCGCGGGATGAACTCGCCAAACGGCACCAGGTGCTGCTTGTCGTAGCGGTAGAAGCCACCAGGCGACGTGGCGCTTTGCTGCGACAGGCCGGCCACCGAATTCGTGTAGCCGGCCTCGTAGCTGCCGAGCGGCAGGCCGATCAGCGCGGCGCGATCGCTACGAAAGCCCTCGGTGAAGCGCGCCCAGGCCTCGGGGCCGAGTTGCTCGGGCAGCAGCGGGACGGCGGTTTCGGGCGCGATCACCAGCGGGCCGCGCGCGGCCCGCAGCGCGCCTTCGAGCCAGGCCAGCGCGTCAGGCAGGCGCTCGGGGGCGAACTTCTCGTCTTGCGCCACATTGGTCTGAATCAGGGTGACGCCCAACCGCCCGGTGGGTGCGCTGAAGTCGCGCCAGGCCCAAGGGGAGGCCGCCACCAGCGCGACGGCCGCGAGCGTCGGCAGGGCAGCTTTGCTTGGTGAGCCGCGCAGCGCCAGCGCAGGCAATGCGGCGAGCGTGGCGACCACGAAGCCCAGGCCATAGACGCCGAGCCACGGCGCCAGGGCGGCCAGCGGGCCGTCGATCTGGCCGTAGCCGGTGGCGACCCATGGAAAACCGGTGAAGAGCACGCCGCGCGCCAACTCGGCCGCCAGCCAGAGCGCGGCGAACAGTGGCGCATCGAGCCAGGCCACGCCACGGCGCAGCCGCGCAAACAGGGCCAGCGCGATTGCCAGGTAGCCCGACAGCGCCAGCGACAGCGCGGCCACCGCGAACGCAGCCAGCGGTGCGGCCAGACCGCCATAGCGGTGCATCGAAATGAACAACCACCAGGTACCAGCGCCCAGCCAACCGACGCCAAAGGCCAAGCCGAGCAATGCGGCGCGACCCGGCGCCACGGCCGCAGCGCGCCAGGCCAGCAGGCCGATCAAGACGAACTGCAGCCACCAGGCCTCGGTGTACACACACGCCAGGCTGAACAGCGCGCCCAGTGCAAGGGCGGCGGCGGCCTCCGCCGGGCGGGCGACCCAGCGCGCCAGGCTGGCGTTCAATCGAACTCGGCGGCCGCTTCGCCGTGATCCAGGCGCGAGACCCGGAACCAGCGCACCGCGCCACCGCGCGTGAGCATCACGGCAAAGCGCAGCGCGCCAATGTCGACCGCCTCGCCGCGCCGCGGTACGCGGCCGAGCTGCTGCGCGACGAGGCCGCCGATGGTGTCGAAGTCGTCCTCGGGCAGCGTGGTGCCGAATGAGCTGTTGACCGACCCGATCGCGGCGTCGCCGGCCACCCGGTGACTGCCGTCGGCCAGGGTGTAGACACTGTTGTCACCGTCCTTCTCGTCGAACTCGTCCTCGATCTCGCCGACGATCTCCTCGAGCACGTCCTCGATCGTGATCAGCCCCGCCGTGTTGCCGAACTCGTCGATGACGATGGCGAGGTGGTTGCGGTTGCTGCGGAAATCGCGCAGCAGTTCGTTCAGGCGCTTGCTCTCGGGCACGAAGACCGTCGGCCGCAGCAGCGTGCGCAGGTTCAGCTCGGGCGCGCGCTGCAGCTTCAGCAGGTCCTTGGCCATCAGGATGCCGAGGATGTTGTCGCGTTCGCCGTCGTAAACCGGAAAACGTGAATGCGCGGTGTCGATCACCAGCGCCAGCAACTCGTCGTAGTCGGCGTTGATGTCCAGCAGGTCCATGTGCGGCGTCGCCACCATCACGTCGCCCGCCGTCATGTCGGCCATGCGCAGCACGCCCTCGAGCATGAGGCGCGATTCGGGTTCGATCAGCTCGCG
>JANMSS010000079.1:0-2194 GCA_031389585.1 Burkholderiales bacterium
CTTGGTCGATCCGCTGCCGGTGGCGGCACGTTTCCAGGCTTGGCTCGAAGCGCTTGACGCCGGCGTATTCGCCAGCGCTGCGCTGATCAACAACGCCGCGATGCTGGCCGATCCCAAACCACTGCGCGACGCCGATGCCGCATCGCTCTCAGCCTCGGTCCGTGTCGGCCTCGAAGCGCCATTGCTGCTCACGGCAGGTTTCCTGCGCGCCACGCGCGAGTGGAAAGCCGACAAGCGTGTGTTGCACATCTCGTCGGGCTTGGGCCGCCGAGCGATGGCCTCGCAGGGTCCGTACTGCGCCGTCAAGGCCGCGCTCGATCATCTGGCGCGGGCCCAGGCGCTGGAGGAAGCCCTGCTCGACCATGGTGCGCGCGTCGTCTCCTTGGCGCCGGGCATCATCGACACCGACATGCAGGTGCAGTTGCGCGGCGCCGACCCCACCGGTTTCCCCGATCACGAGGCCTTCGTGCAGATGAAGTCGGGGGGTCGCCTGGACAGCCCGGCAGTGGCGGCGGCGAAGGTGGTGGGCTATTTGCAGCGGGCGGACTTCGGCGCGAATCCGGTGGGGGACGTGAGGGACCCATAAAAGGCGTTGGCGTGCCGGACGCACCGACAGCGAAACCTCTGCGTTGGCGTACCGGCGGCAAGGTCAAAGTCCGGCGCCCCGTCACGGCGCCTTGACGGTCGGGTCGCCCGGTTGGAGCAAGGCCTGGAAGTCGCGTACATCCAGCGTCGCCAATGTCTCGACGCCTGCCTTTCGTGCGGCGGCCAGGTGCAGCAGGTCATAGATCGCTCCACCGCGTGCGCCGCGCCGTTCGCTGTCGGCGATTGCGGCCATGGTTTCTCTGCCGCTCAGGTGCACGAGTTGAACGAAGGGCAAGACGCTGTCTTGGATCAATTGCGCAGCCAGCGCAGGCCGCAGACGGCGCGCATGGCGGCCGCCGGTGAGGATGGCGAACGTCTCTGCCAGGCCATGCGAGTACAGCTTGTGACCGCCTCGAGCCAGCAGGCGGTCGCAGGCCGCGTGGTGGGGCTCATCGCTGTCGAGCGACGCGATGATCACCGAGGTGTCGAGCAGCAGGCTCACCGCGCCTTGCGGCGACGCGACTGCGCTGCACGTTCATCGCGGGTGGCCGCGGCGGCGTCGAAAGTCTTGCCGGTGGGTGGCAGCACCTTGCGCTTGCTCGGCGCAACGGCGAGTGTGGTGTCGGTCTGGGCCTCGGGAGTCAGTTCAATGCGTTCGGCCACCACCGACAACAACAGCCGCGACCCGGGGCGCAGGTTGAGGCGGCGGCGGGTTTCGCTCGGCAGCACCACGCGGCCGGCGCTGTCGAGGGTGAGGGCGGTCTTCATGGCACAAAGTATGGCAGATCGTCTGCCACACCGGTTGCCAGCTGCATGAGCAAATGTGGCTCCGCCACTTTGCTCATCCCCCTCGGGGGGCCGCGGCAACGCCGCCTGGGGGCGCTCTCATCCACCCTCGAACCTGAGGCACTGCTGCCGCACCACCTCCGGCAGGTAGCGCTCCTTGTCCTGCGCCGCGCGCAGCCAGGCCGCGTCGGTGCCCGGCTCTTCGGCCAGCGCCTGCTTCAGGAGGGCCAGCCCGCGCTCGGCGCGCAACTCGATCGCGTGCAACTCGACATCCTTGATCGTCTGCGCGATCAAGTCGCGCAGCGGGCGGTGTTCCGCAGTGAGGGGGTTGACGACCTCGCCGTCGAGGCCGAAGCGGCAGGCCTGGAAGCGGTTGTAGGTGTAGGCCAGGTAGTCGTCTTCATGCGGCTCGAAGGGCTTCTCCAGCAGCAGCCAGCGCGCGACGCATTGCAGGTAGGCGGCGATGGCGGCGGCGCGCTCGACGGTGAGGGGCGTGTCCATCACGCGCACTTCGATGGTGCCGAATTCGGGCTTCGGCCGGATGTCCCAGTAAAAGTCCTTCATCGACTCGACGACGCCGGTGCGGCGCATCTTCTCGAAGTAAACGCTGAACTCTTTCCAGGTCAGCGCATAAGGCGCACGGCCCGAAAGCGGAAAGGCGAACACCGAGTTCAAGCGGGCCGACTGGAAGCCGGTGTCGGTGCCTTGCACGAAGGGCGACGAGGCCGACAGCGCGATCACATGCGGCACGAAGCGGCTCATCGCGTGCAGCAGCCACAGCGCCTGGTCGGGGCCGGTGCAGCCGATGTGCACATGCTGGCCG
>JANMSS010000085.1:0-4002 GCA_031389585.1 Burkholderiales bacterium
GGGCGGTTGCGGGCGCTCAGTACATGATGTGGCCGCCGTCGACCACGATGGTCTGGCCAGAAACAAAGCCGGCCAAATCAGACAGCAGGTACAGCGCGGTGCCGACCAGGTCGTCGGGTCGCTGCTCGCGCGAGATGGCGCGCGCCTTCAGGAACGACTGCTGCCACTCGACCGGTCGGTTCTTCGTGGCGTCGGTGATCACGAAGCCCGGCGCGATCACGTTCACGCGCACGCCGTGCGGGCCGGCCTCTTTGGCCAGGCCCTTGGTCATCGACAGCACCGCGCCCTTGCTGGCGACGTAGTGCAGGTAGCCCGGCTGCCCGGCCAGCGCGACCACCGAGGCGATGTTGACGATGCTGCCCGACTTCTGTTCGCGCATTGCCGGCATCACTGCCTTGCAGCAGTTCCACACGCCTTTGACGTTGACCTGAAAAACGCGGTCCCAGACGGCCGGGTCGATCTGCTCGAAGTCGGTGAGCCTGACTTCGCGAAAGTAGGCCGCGTTGTTGACCAGGCCATCGATACGGCCGAAGCGCGCCATGGCCTGCACGGCCATCTCGCGGGTGGAGGCGTCGTCGCTCACGTCGGTGCGCGTGTACAGCGCCTGGCCACCCGCCGCAGCAATTGTCGCCATCGTCTCGTCAGCGGGTCCGAGGTCGGCGACAACGACGTTGGCGCCCTGGGCGGCACAGCCGACGGCGAAAGCCTGGCCAATGCCAGTGGCGGCGCCGGTGACGACGACGGTGCGGTTCGAGAGCAGGTCGTGCGGTCTCATGCGGTGTTTCCGATCAACTTGCGGTGGCGCCGAACTATGGCCAACGCGCCTGCCGATAGCAATTTCGAATACGGCAATCCGGCCTTGCGCCGCCGGCAAGGGGCGGCTTGCGGAAATGCAGTGAAGGTTTCGGGCGCGGACGGGTCATTGCAAGAGCGCTTGTGACAAGGCCTGCTGCCCTCACCGATGACCGAACCGGCGTTGCCGCGCTGGCGGTAGAGGGCGACGGTCAGGGCGCGGCCTGGCATGTCGACGTGCGCCGCCCAAAGGACGGGCTGGGCATGGGCTCAGTGAATGTGCATCCCACCGCTCGCGTCCAACACCGCGCCAGTGATGTACGCGGATTGGCCCGAGACCAGGAACAGGCAGGCATTGGCGATGTCGGCGGGTACTGCCAGGCGGCCCAGTGGTATGCCATCGGCCACGCGGCGCTTGCCCACCTCATCGATCTTGCCAACCAGCAGATCGGTATCGACCATGCCCGGGGCAATGGCGTTGGCGCGGATGCCGTCGGGCGCGAGTTCGCGTGCCATCGCTTTGGCCAGCGTCTGGATCGCCCCCTTGGCTGCGGAATAGTGCGGGCCGCCGAGGATGCCACCGCCGCGCTGCGCAGCCACCGAGCCCATGCAGACGATGGCGCCACGCTGGCGCAACCGCATGTGCGGCACGACCGCGCGCGACATGTTGTAGGCACCACGCACGCTGGCGTCCATCACCAGGTCGTAGTCGGCCTGGGTGCTGTCCATCAGACGGTGCGACTGGCTGACGCCAGCGTTGTTGACGAGGATGTCGATACGGCCGAAAGCGTCCAGCACCTGCTGCACCGCCAACCTGCAGAGGGTCTCGTCGCGCACATCGCAGGCCAGGCCCAGATGCTGCGGGCCGATCGCTCGTGCAGCCTGCTCGGCGGCCACCGTTTCGATGTCCAGGATCACGACGCGAGCGCCTTCGTCGGCAAAGCGTTTGGCGGTGGCCCAGCCGATGCCGCGCAGCGACGCGCCCCCGGTGACGATGGCGACCTGATCTTTCAGTTGCATGGCGAATGTCCCGGATTGGGAGGGAAAGAACGAAGGGCGAAAGAAAGCGCGTTCACAGGCCGCGTCTACAGGCCGCGCGCGCCGGACGCAAGGAAGCCGCCATCCACCGGCAGCGCCACGCCCGAGATGTAGGACGCGTCTTCCGACACCAGGTACATCACGGCCGAGGCGATCTCGGCCGTGGTGCCGTAGCGGTTCATCGGGATGGCCTTGGAATATTCCTGGCGGAACTGCGCGGTGTGCAGCGCCTGCGTCATCGGGGTGTCGACGGGGCCGGGAGCCACGGCGTTGGCGGTGATGCCGTGCTCGGCCAGTTCCACCGCCATCTGGCGTGTCAGTGCGATCACTGCGCCCTTGGACGTGCCGTAGGCCGTGCGCCCGCTGCCCACCGCGCGCATGCCGGCCACCGATGCGATGTTGACGATGCGACCCCAGCGCCGGCGCACCATCAGCCGTGCTGCGGCCTGCGCGCACAACAGCGTGCCGGTGACGTTGACGTTCATCGTCGCGACGAAGTTGTCGAGCGGGAAATCCAGAAAGGGGAAGACTTTGGCGATGCCGGCGCAGTTGACCAGAATGTCGCAGCGGCCAAAGTTTCGCTCGACATGTTCGAAGGCCTGCGCGATCGACTCGGGCCGGCCGACGTCCAGCGCCAGCGCAAGCGCATGGCCGCCGGCTGCGCGCAGGCGCACGGCCGTGGCTTCAGCGGCCGCGACGTCAAGGTCGGCCACCAGCACCTGGTGTCCGGCTGCGGCCAGGCGCTCGCAGACCTCGGCGCCGATGCCCTTGGCGCCGCCGGTGACCAGGGCGACGCGGCGTTCGGAATCAGGGTGTGTTTGCATATGCGTTGAGGGTAAAGGGTGTATAGGAAGCCGATTGAGATCCACGGCACCTTGGTCTGCAGCGACGAATGGGTCTCGGCGAAGCGGATCGATGCCGGCGATGCGCCCAGATGCTTGAACGGCGGAGTCCACAGCGGGCTCACCGGCACCCGCATCTTCAGGCCCTTCAGGTCCTCGGGCGTGTTGATCGGGCGCACGCTGTTGGTGACCTGGCGCAAGCCCGAGCTGCAGATCGTGTCCATCGCGAGCAGGCCGACCTTGGGGAACTGGCCGCGCAGGAACTTGCCCAGTTCGCCGCCCAGCGCCTTGTGCACGGCGTCGTCATTCGCCCACGTGAAGCCCAGGCCCCCACATCGACGAGATCGGCACCCATTGCGACAGCACGTTGACGCCCGAGATGGTGAAGAACTCAAGCCCGCCAGTGCGCAGTTGCGACAGCATGTCCGAGTCGTTGCCGAGCTGGTTGTTGGGGAAGACCTTGATCGCAACCTGAGCGTTGATCTCTTTCCGGATGCGCTCGGCGGCCTTCATCGCGCGCACGTTCAGCGGGTGCGTGGCCGGCACCTTGGTGCCGAACGTTCGAGCTAAGCCGGCACCAGCGGTGGGACGCGCGGGCCCGGGCTGCGAAAATGTACGAGGTACCGCAGGCCGGGCTCGCGTGGCCCGCCGTTGGGGCTCGCCTCGAGCGAATACGAAGGGACATCCCCAATCCGAAGCCGGTGCCCAGGCACCAAGATTGGTCTGCGCAAACTCAATCTCAACTCACAAAGGAGAAGTCCCATGGCAGAGATTACACGGGTGTTGAACGCGCTGATAGTGCGCGTGGGTGTGGGCCTGGCGAAGAACGTGATCCAGGTTCACGCGGTGGACGCCTCAGGCCGGCGGGTCGTGGCGCGCGCGATCAAGCGCGACCAGTTCCTTGCGTGGTGCGCGCAGTTGCCGCCGGGCTGTGTGGTGGCGATGGAGGCGTGCAGTGGCGCGCACGCGTGGGGGCGTCGGCTCAGGGCGATGGGACTCGATGCGCGGCTGATCGCGGCCGGCTTCGTCAGCCCGTACCGGATGGAAGGCAAGAGCGGCAAGAACGACATGACTGACGCAGCGGCGGTGTGCGAAGCGGCCTCGCGCCCGACGATGCGATATGTGCCGATCAAGACCGCCGAGCAGCAGGGGGTGATGGTGTTGCACCGCATGCGCGAGGGTTTCAAGCAAGAGCGCACGGCCTGCATCAACCGGATTCGAGGCGTGCTGGCGGAGTTTGAGCTGGTGTATGGCAAAAGCCCCAAAGTGCTCAGAGCGGTGCTGGCCGATGTGATCGAAGACGCGAGCAACGAGCTCACCGGGCTGGCCC
>JANMSS010000112.1:0-5178 GCA_031389585.1 Burkholderiales bacterium
GCTTCCCGACAACGAGGCCATCCGCAAACGCCTGCAAGCGCGATTCCGCACCAACGGTATCCAGGCATTCGAGTTGCTGTCTGCGATCGGGCGCGACTGCGTGGGTGCCGTGCAACTTCTGCCGCCAGGCGTCGAGCCCACCGGCTTTGACGCCATCGCCGCGACGCCGCTGTCCAATGCCGCCATTGAAAAGTTGCTGCGAGATGTCGTTGTCCCCGGCGGCCTGGGTGGCGCTGACAGTGGCGCCTTCAGAATCTCCATTGCCGGAGCACAGGAGAAAACCGCCCTCCTGCGTCACAAAGGCAAGTGGTGCATGCCGCAGGGCATGACCCCGACCACACACATCTTCAAGCTCCCACTAGGCCTCATTGCCGGGGGGCAACTCGACTTGCGCGACTCGGTCGAAAACGAGTGGCTGTGCATGCAGTTCCTGCGCTCCATGCACCTGCCCACACCACAGGTGGACATCGCAAGCTTTGGTGAACAAAAGGCCCTCGTCGTGGAGCGATTCGATCGTGCCTTCGTCGACAAAGAAGATGGCGGCAAATGGATCGCACGTCTGCCTCAAGAAGACTTCTGTCAGGCCACAGGTACGCCGCCGTCCCAGAAGTACGAATCCGACGGTGGCCCCGGGATTACCGCCAGCCTGTCCCTATTGAGTTCCAGCACATTCGCCGAAACGGACAAGATGTTGTTCGCCTGCGCACAACTGGTCTTCTGGTTGTTGGCTGCACCAGACGGGCACGCAAAGAACTTTTCGATCTTCCTGCTCCCAGGCAATGCCTTCGAGATGACGCCCTTCTACGATGTCCTCTCCGCGTGGCCCGTTATTGGCAAGGGCGCTGGCAAGCGCCCCTACCCGGACACCAAACTCGCCATGGGTCTGAAGGCCAAGAGCATGCACCGGGCAATGCAGGAAGTTCAGCCGAGGCACTGGCGCAGCTTGGCTGCACAAACCGGAAACGACGCAACGTGGCCGTCCATGCTGCAAATCGTCGACGACGCCCCGGTCGAAATAGATGCGCTGCTGAACAAGCTTCCGGAAGGATTCCCTGAGCAAGTGGCAACGTCAATTGCCGAAGGCATCAAGAAACATTGCAGGGTCTTCAAGGCCGCACTCTGAGCGCCCTCACCGGCGCTGGCGCTGCCGATTCCTCATCTGTGCCAGCGGCCGCTTGCCCTTCAACTGCCGCTCGATGCCGTCATTGAGCTGGCTGCGCAGCGCCAGCACTTCTTCCACATGGCCGTAGGCGCCGGGAAAGCGCAGGTCCAGCCACAGCCACAGCGTGCAGGCGCGCAGCGCCTGCTCCATGGCCTCCAGGCGGCTGTGGCCATCGACTTCGTCCAAGAACCACGGCCGGCCGGCCTGGCCCATGTGGGCGTGGCGGGCGGCCCAGTCGAGGAAGGCCTGCAACTGCGTGTCGGTGCGGGTGTCGACGGGCGCCTGGGCGTAGACGAAGCGTTCCTTCAGCGTCAGCGTGGACGCGCTGGTGTCGAGCTTGCCGGCCAGGTCGAGCATCTGCTCGAGCTCGGCCACCGCGAAGTGCGCGTCGTCGAGCTTCAACTGTTCGACAAACACGCCGAGCACGGTGCGCAGCGCAGTCAGGTTCAGGCGCGACGAGATGACCTGCACATGCCAGTTGTTGGGCGCCACCGGGGCCTTGAAGTCGCGTGGCGCGCGGGGTGTTTTCGGCAGCAGGTCGGTCAGCATGCCCAGCGCCTCGGGCTCGGCTTCCTTGAGCACGCCGACGAAGCCTTCTTCGTGGATGCCGAAGCGCCCGGCGCGGCCGGCGATCTGGTGCACTTCACCTTCACCCAGCGGTCGGTCATTGACGCCGTCGTACTTGCTCATCGTGCTGAACAACACACGGCGGATCGGCAGGTTCAGGCCCATGCCGATGGCGTCGGTGGCCACCAGGATGTGCGAGGCGCCTTCGGCAAAACGCTCGGCCTCGCGGCGCCGCACTTCGGGCGGCAGCGCGCCGTAGATCACCGACACCGGGTGGCCGGCGGCGGCGATCTGGTCGCGCAGCATCAGCACGTCGCGGCGGCTGAAGGCCACCACCGCGTCGCCGAGCATCAGCGAGTTCACGGGCACCGGCTGCGGCAGCAATTGCACATGCTGCTTGCGCTCGAACTCGCGCACTGTGCAGCGCTCGCCGCACAGCCCGAGCAGGCGCTCGATGGCCGGCACGGCATAGGCCGAGCAGATGATGATCACCTCGTTGGCCGGCACGGCCACGATGGCCTGCGTCCAGGCCCAGCCGCGCGAGCCGTCGAAGATCATCTGCGCTTCGTCGATCACGGCCACGTCGATAGGGGTGTTGGTGCCGACCATCTCGATCGTGCTCGACACGACGCGCGCGCCCTCGGCCGGCACGTTCTCTTCGCCGGTCAGCAACGAGCAGGGCACACCGCGCGCCACCAGGCGGTCGCGGCCTTCCAGCGCCAACAGGCGCAGCGGGGCCAGGTAGGCGCCGTCCAGGGCCTGCGCCAGGCGTTCGAAGGCGGCGTGGGTCTTGCCGCTGTTGGGCGGGCCCACGTACAGCGTGACCTGGCGCTGCAGCTGCCGCGCCTTGTTGAAGGTGTCGGGGTAGCCTTGGAAGGCCAGTTCGCTGTTCAGGCCTTCGAGCGTGTCGATCTCGGCTGCGCGGTGCTCCCAGCGCTCTTGCGCGCGGGTGCAGGCCGCCAGCATCTCGGCCAGCGGCTGCGGCGTGCTGCATTCGGCTTGCAGGCGCGGCAGCAGCGATTCGAGGTGCCGTGCCTTGAAGCTGCGGCTCTTGGCGAGCAGGGCTTCCAGATGCGCCAACAACTCGGCCGCCTGCGGGTGCGCCGGCGGCGGGCCCAGCGCGGCCAGCAGGGCGGCTTGGTCGGCGTTGCGGTAGTAGGCCCACACCGCGTCGGCGTCGACCGGTACGCGAAACAGCACCGGCACCTTCCACTCGGGCTCCGACAGGCTCAGCGTGTGCCGGATCAGCCGCGTCCATACGCCGGCGCGGCGTGACACGGCGATCTGCTGCTCGAGCGTGGCGCTGCGCTCGAGCATCTGCGGCCGGGCCTTGGGGCCGCTGCCCACCGCATCGAGGTGCGCCAGCGCGGCGTCGATCAGCGCCGGGTCGATCCAGCGGCTCGGGCGCTGCCCGGCCACCAACTTTTGCAGCAGCACCAGCCCGAGCTTGTCGAGGTGGCCCTCGAAATCATCGTGCGTCTCGGCCAGGTAGTCGGCGGGCTTGACCACCTGCGGCAGGTGGTGCAGGCCGTGGCGGATGCGCGCGATTTGCTCAGGCCCGATATGCGCCGGCAGGCGGGCGGCGTGGCGGGGGTTGGGGAAGGTCTGGGACATGGTTCAGTCGTCTTGTTCGCTGCGCAGGGCGCTCTCGTGATCCTGGCCGCCGTAGTAGATGCCAAGGACCGCAACACGCACGTGAGTGTCGTCAATGGCATAGGCGATGACGGTGCGACCCTTGTAGTGGGTTAGCCGCAGACCGGGGCGCAGGTCGTCGCGCGCTGTGCCTCGATGCGGGAACACGCACAGGCTCTCGCAGCAGGCCACGATCGCCTCCGTATAGCGTGCTGCAGTGTCGGGCGATGCGTGCACTGCAATGTAGCGGTAGATGTCGGCGAGCTGTTCTTCGGCTTCCGGGGCGAAGACGATGCTGTAGGTCATCGCGCCTTGGCAGATGCCGCCCTTTGCTCGGCGGCGAGCCTGGCGCGAATGCGATCGACGCTGACGGCGCGGGCGGGCTCAGCCTTCAGTGCGTCGTAAGCGGCAACTACCTCGCCACGCAGCCAGTCCTCGACAGCGCGGTCACGTGCCATCAGCACGCGAAGGCCGTCGCGGATCACTTCGCTTTCAGTCGCGTACTCGCCGGCCGCCACCTTGGCCCGGACGGCTTCGGCCATATCGTTGGGTAGCGTGATGCTGAACTGCTGGGTCGATCGCATGAGGGCATGAATTCATCGAGTGGGATTTAATCCTATCGTATTCCGGCGACATCGATAATCCCCCATGAACAAGACCACCGCGCAAACCAGCGCAAATTCAAACGAATTCAGCACCCTGCCGCTGCCCCCGCACACCCTGGAAAACCTGCAGCGCCTGGGCTACACGACGATGACGCCGATCCAGGCCGCCAGCCTGCCGCTGGCCCTTGCAGGCCACGACTTGATCGCCCAGGCCAAGACCGGCAGCGGCAAGACGGCGGCCTTTGCACTGGCGCTGCTGGCCAACTTGAACGTGCGCCGCTTTGCGGTGCAATCGCTGGTGCTGTGCCCCACGCGTGAACTCGCCGACCAGGTGACGCAGGAAGTGCGCCGCCTGGCGCGTGCCGAAGACCACATCAAGGTGCTCACGCTGTGCGGCGGCGCCACGATGCGGCCGCAACTGGCCAGCCTGGAGCATGGCGCGCACATCGTCGTCGGCACCCCCGGGCGGCTGATGGACCACCTCGAGCGCGGCAGCCTGAACCTGGAGGCGCTGAACACCCTGGTGCTCGACGAGGCCGACCGCATGCTCGACATGGGCTTCTTCGACGACATCGCCACGATTGCCAAGCAATGCCCCAAACAGCGCCAGACGCTGCTGTTCTCGGCCACCTACCCCTTGGCAATAGCGAAGATCAGCGCCGCGTTCATGCGCGAGCCCAAGGAAGTCAAGCTGCTGGCCGCGCATTCGCCGAGCAAGATCCGCCAGCTCTTCTTCGAGGTGCGCGACGACGAACGCCTGCACGCGGTGTCGATGCTGCTCAACCACTACCGCCCGGTCAGCACGCTGGCCTTCTGCAACACCAAGCAGCAATGTCGCGACCTGGTGCAGGTGCTGCGCGCGCAGGGCTTTGCGGCGCTCGAGTTGCATGGCGAGCTGGAGCAGCGCGAGCGCGACCAGGTGATGGTGCAGTTTGCCAACCGCAGCTGCAGCGTGCTGGTGGCCACCGACATTGCGGCGCGCGGCCTGGACATTGCGCAGTTGGAGGCCGTGATCAACGTCGACACCACGCCCGATGCCGCCACGCACACCCACCGCATCGGCCGCACGGGAAGAGTCGACGAAGAGGGCTGGGCCTTCAGCCTGGTCAGCATGGACGAGATGGGCAGCGTGGGCAAGATCGAGCAGGCGGGCGGTTTCGCGTCGGAATGGCAGCCCTTGAGTGCGCTGAAGAACACCAGCAGCGAGCCGCT
>JANMSS010000115.1:0-7129 GCA_031389585.1 Burkholderiales bacterium
CGCGGTCGACGTCTGGGTCGGCAACTATGTGCTGATGGGCTAGGGCGACGGCGCGGTGATGGGCGTGCCGGCGCACGACGAGCGCGACTTCGCGTTCGCGCGCAAGTACCACCTGCGTATCCGGCCCGTGATCGACGTCGATGGCAAGCCCTACTCGATCGCCGGCTGGCAAGACTGGTATGCCGACAAGCAGCGCGGGCGCTGCATCGATTCCGGCGTGCTCGACGGTCTGGAGTACAAGGCGGCGGTTGACGGGGTCGCCGACCTGCTGGCGCTGCAAGGCCTGGGCGAGAAGAAAACCACGTGGCGCCTGCGTGACTGGGGCATCAGCCGCCA
This sequence comes from Burkholderiales bacterium, assembly GCA_031389585.1. Lineage (GTDB taxonomy): Bacteria > Pseudomonadota > Gammaproteobacteria > Burkholderiales > Burkholderiaceae_C > CADEEN01. The sequence continues at coordinate 337 of JANMSS010000115.1, forward strand.
GCGCTACTGGGGCACGCCGATCCCGATCATTCACTGTGCCGCCTGTGGCGAGGTGCCGGTGCCGGAGAAGGACCTGCCGGTCCTGCTGCCCGAGGACCTGGTGCCCGACGGCAGCGGCAACCCGCTGCGCAAATGCGCCGCGTTCCTCAACGTCGCCTGCCCGACTTGTGGCCGACCCGCGCAGCGCGAGACCGACACGATGGACACCTTCGTCGACTCGGCCTGGTACTACATGCGCTACGCCTGCCCCGACGCCAAGGATGCGATGGTCGATGCGCGCAACGACTACTGGATGCCGATGGACCAGTACATCGGCGGCATCGAGCATGCCGTGCTGCACCTGCTGTACGCGCGCTTCTGGACCAAGGCCATGCGCGATATTCAGGTCCCCGGACCTGACGGCCGGATGCGCGGCCTGGTGAATTTCGACGAGCCGTTCACGAAGCTGTTCACCCAGGGCATGCTGCTCAACGAATCGTTCTACCGCGAAGACGCCAGCGGCAAGAAGCGCTGGTACTACCCCGCCGAAGTCAACGTGCTGCACGACGAGCGCGGCGGCCCGATCGGCGCCACGGCCAAGGAAGACGGGCTGCCCTTGATGCTCGGCGGCGTGGAGAAAATGAGCAAGTCGAAGAACAACGTGGTCGAGCCGCGAGAGTTCATCGGCAGGTTCGGCGCCGACACCGCACGTTTGTTCACAATGTTCGCCGGCCCGCCGGACCAGAGTGCGGCCTGGTCGGATTCTGGCGCCGAGGGCGCGTCCCGCTACCTTCGCCGCCTGTGGGCATTCGGCGTCAAACAGGCGGTCCACGTGCGCAGCGCGGGCGAGGATTTCAGCGCCTGTGGCAGCGACGCCAAGGCACTGCGCCGAGAGGTGCATTTGCTGCTCAAGCAGATCCGCCACGATTACGACCGGCTGCAATACAACACCGTGGCATCCGGCGCGATGAAGCTGCTCAATGCAATGGAAGAATTCAGCAGCGACGGCAGTGCGGCCTCCAGCGCCGCACTGCGCGAGGGCCTGTCGGTGCTGTTGCGCACGCTGTACCCGGTCTGCCCGCACATCGCCTTCGGTCTGTGGAACGAACTCGGCTTTGCGGCCCGTCTCGGTGAGCTGATCGATGCGCCGTGGCCGCAGGTCGATGAAGCCGCGCTGCTGCAGGACGAGATCGAACTCGTGCTGCAGATCGCCGGCAAGACCCGGGGGGCGATCAAGGTGGCAGCTGCTGCCGATAGGGCCGCGATCGAAGCGGCTGCGCTGGCGGCCCCGGAGTTCGCCAAGTTTGCCGGCGGCAAAGCCGCCAAGAAGGTGGTCATCGTGCCGGCCCGGCTGGTCAACGTCGTCGTTTGATGCAGCGACGCGCCCTGCTGATGCTTGCCGCCACCACCGTGGTCGGCTGCGGCTTCGAATTGCGTCAGGCACCGAAGCTGCCATTTCGCAGCATTGCCCTGATCGGCTTTGCGCCGCAGTCCACATTGGCCGAGGCGCTGCGCCGGCAACTCATGAGCAGCCAGGTGCAGCTGATCGACGCCCCGGCACACGCCCAAGCAGTGTTCGAGGCGCTGGCCGATGCGCGCGAGAGAAACGTCGTCGCCTCCACCGCAGCCGGCCAGGTGCGCGAAGTGCAGTTGCGCGTCAGGCTGCGCTTTCGCGTTGCCACGCCCGCCGGCAAGCTGCTGCTGGCCGCCGACGAGTTGCTGCTCACGCGCGACATGAGCTACAGCGAGACCGCGGCACTGGCCAAGGCCCAGGAGGAAGCGCTGCTCTACCGCGCCATGGATGAGGACATCGTCGCTCAGGTGATGCGTCGTCTGGCGGCCATCGCGCCCACGTACTGATCGTCATGCAACTCAAAGCCGAGCATCTGGCAACGCACCTCTCCAAGGGTCTGCGCCCGCTGTACACGGTCTACGGCGACGAGCCGCTGCTGGCACAGGAGGCCGGCGACGCGATCCGCGCGGCCGCGCGCGCCGCAGGCTACAGCGAACGCAAGGTCTTCACTGTCGGTAACCCGAACCACTTCGACTGGGCTGCGTTGATCGGCGCCTCGCAGGCGATGAGTCTGTTTGCCGAGCGGCAACTGATCGAGCTGCGCATTCCCGCGGGCAAGCCGGGCAAGGAGGGTTCTGAAGCGCTGCAGCGCTATTGCGAGTCGCTGGTCTCCGACGATGTGCTGACCCTGGTCCAGCTGCCCAAGCTCGACTTCCAGCAGCAAAAGAGCGGCTGGTTCACCGCCCTCGACGCCGCCGGCGTGATGCTGCGTGTCGAGCCGGTCGAGCGCCGAGAGCTGCCGGCGTGGATCGCCAAGCGGCTGGTAGCGCAGGGTCAGTCCGTCGCTGATGGGCAGGAAGGCCAGCGCAGCCTGGCGTTCTTCGCCGACCGAGTCGAAGGCAACCTGCTGGCCGCCCACCAGGAGTTGCAGAAACTCGCGCTGCTGTACCCGCAAGGTTCGCTGAGCTTCGAGCAGATCGAAGCCGCGGTGCTCAACGTCGCACGCTACGACGTCTTCAAGCTCGGCGAAGCGGTGCTCGCCGGCCAGGTAGGGCGCGCGCTGAAGATGCTCGACGGACTGCAGGCCGAGGGCGAAGCCGCGGTGCTGGTGCACTGGACGCTGGCCGAGGACATCCGCGCCCTGAAGCGCGTGAAGGATGCGATGTCCGAGGGCAGGCCGCTGCCGATGGCACTGCGCGAAGCGCGCGTCTGGGGTGCGAAGGAGCGACTCTACGAACGCGTCTTGCCGGCATTGGCCGAGCATCAGCTCGCGCACCTGGTCGAAGCCGCCAGCATCTGCGACGGCATCATCAAGGGCCTCAAGCACCCAGAGTGGCCGATTGATGCCTGGGCGGCGCTGAAGCGGCTGATGCTGCTGACGTTGCAGCAGGTGGCGTCGTCTGCGAGCACCGCGCCACGCGGCACGTCCGCGCCCCGGATCCAGCTGGCGCTGCACGCCTGAGGAATTGACCGCCCCACGCTCGCGTTGCTCGCGCCCCCCGAGCTCAGGCCGCCCTCCCTTCCTTCGACAAGCTCAGGATGACCGGAAACACAAGCTCAGGGCGATCGGAATTGCAGGGCTCAGGACAGGCTTGGGAGCGGCCCGGTGCCAGCCTGCGTCAGTAGCCGCGGGTCCGATCGACGAGGTGCGCCAACGGCGCGCCTTCGCGCAGGGCGCAAAGGTTGGCGGCCACCACCTGCGCCGCGCTGCGCATGTCGGTCAGCGCTGCGACATGCGGCAGCACGGTCACCTGCGGGTGCTGCCAGAAGCCGTGCCCGGGCACCAGTGGCTCGGCGTGAAAAACGTCGAGGACCGCGCGGTGCAAGTGACCGCTGTCGAGCGCGGCCAGCAGGTCGGCGTCGACGACATGCGCGCCACGCGCGAGGTTGACCACGCTCGCGCCGCGCGGCAAAGCGGCAAACAGTCGCACATCGAGCAGCCCGCGCGTGGCGGCGGTCAGCGGCAACAGGTTGACGATGATCCTCGTCGCTGGCAGCAACGCCGCCAGCGTGTCGGCGCCAGCGTGGACGGCAACGCCCGCCGGTCCCGGTCGATCGCTGGCCGTCGCGTGCCAGGCGCTGACGCGGTAGCCCTGCGCCGCCAGGCGCGAGGCGACCGCCGCGCCCATATGACCGAGGCCGAGGACCAGCACCGACACCTCACGGGCACGCTGTTGCGCCTGCTGGCGCCAGACCGCCTCATGCTGCTGCAACCCGTAGTCGAAGAAGCCGCGGTGCAGCGACAGCACCGCCCACAGCGCGGTCTCGGCCATGGCCGCGTTCATCTGCGGATCGACCATGCGCGCCAGCGGCACCTGCGCCGGCAGCGTGGTGTCGGCAAGCAACGCCTCGACACCCGCCCACAGCGATTGCACCAGGCGCAGCCGCGGCAGCGCGGCCAGCACACCGGGCGCGGGGTTGGCGACCACAGCGGCCTTGATCGCCTCGGTCGGGAGCTCAGCGTCATTGTCAGACCACCAGGAACAGTCGGGCACCGCCTCGCGCAGGGCCTGCAACCATTGATCGCGCTCGGCGGCGGCCATGCGCCCGGTCAGCAGGATGTCCATCGGGGGACGAGTGCTCATCGGACGAGGCTACCGCCAAAGGCCTGGCGGCCCGCCGCAGCCGGCGCGTACTGCGACGCGGGTCACGTGCGCAGGCGCACTGCCGAACACGTGGCCCGCGGCATCGGCCAGCGCCTGGGTCAGCGCGGCAACAGGCGGTGCGGCGCCGTCGGGCTGTACGAGGTCGATATCGAGGATCGGCATGGTTGTCAGTTCGCGCACAGCACCAGCAGGCGCTGCAAGGCGATGGCCACAGTTTGAGCGCGCACGCTGGTGCGGTCGCCTTGGAGTTGCAGCCGCTCGAGCACGGGCACGCTGCCGCGCCGCATCAGGGCCAGCCAGACGGTGCCGACCGGCTTTCCGGGTACGCCGCCGCCCGGGCCGGCGATGCCGGTGACGGCCACGGCCACGTCGGCCGGCGAGTGCGCCAGCGCGCCCGCCGCCATCGCCTCCGCAACCTCGGCGCTGACCGCGCCATGCGCGTCGATGAGTGCGCCCTCGACGCCCAGCTGTTCGGTCTTGGCCGCATTGCTGTAGGTGACGAAGCCGCGCTCGAACCAGTCCGACGACCCGGCGAGCGAGGTGCAGGCCGCGGCAAACAGACCGCCAGTGCAGCTCTCGGCCGCGGTCAAGTGCCAGCCTTTGGCGCGCAGGACATCGGCCAATGCCGCGACGCCTGCGATGGCTTCGTCGTCGATCACGCCGCCCACGCGAAGCGCCACAGCGCAATCACCAGCAGCGTGCACAACGCAGCCACCAGATCGTCAAAGAGAATGCCCCAGCCCTGACGCCAGCCGCGCGCGTCCTTGAAAAGGCGGTCGGCCCAGCGCACGGGCGCCGGCTTGGCGGCGTCGAAGAACCGGAACAGCGCGAAGGCGGCGGCCTGGCCGACCAGGCCCACCGGCATCACCAGCCACAGCACCAGCCAGAACCCGACCACCTCGTCCCAGACGATCGCGCCGGGATCGGCGATGCCGAGGTGTTGCGCGGTTCGCGTACAGGCCCAGATACCGACCCACAACGACGCCCCGATCAGCAGGCCCCAGGCCAGACTGCCCAGCCAGGGATCGAGCATGGCGAACACCGCCCAAGCCCACAGCGTGCCCACCGTGCCCGGCGCCATCGGCGCCAGGCCACTGCCGAAACCCAGCGCAATCCAGTGCGCTGGGTGCTGCCGCATGAAGCGCAGCGTCGCCCGTTGCGGCCCGACGGGAGGGCCGCCGTCGTCACGGAGGACCGTTGCGTCAACGATGTCGGGCGTTGTCATGGCTCACTGCGAAAGTGATCGAAGGCCGCAAATCTCTGCGCCAGCGCGACGCCTTGTCCATCGACCAGGCGCAGGCCAGGAGTGGCTTCGATGCGGCCGATGCGCGTGACCGCCACGCCGGCACCGGTTGCGGCCGCGAGCACCTCCTGCTCGGCGCTCGCCGCCGCAGTGAACAGCAACTCGTAGTCGTCGCCCCCCGCCAGCAAGCATTCATGCTGCAGCGCCCGCGACTGCGCATACAGCGTCTCGCTGCGGGGCAACGCATCGGCATCGACCGTGGCGCCGACGCCGGATCGCGCGAGCACATGGCCGAGGTCGCCCACCAGGCCGTCGCTGAGATCGATGGCGCTGCTGGCCAAGCCGCGCAAGGCCTGGCCCAGCGCCACACGCGGCACGGGGCACTCCATGCGCGCTCGCGCGGCTTCGAATTCGTCGGCGCTCAGCGCCACGCGGCCGCGGAACGCTTCGAGCGCCAGGCGCGCGTCGCCGAGCCCACCGCCCCGGGAATGGCTGACCCACAGCGCGTCGCCCACGCGGGCGCCCGAGCGGAGCAAGGCTTGACCGACCGGCACTGCACCGAACACCGTGATGCAGATGTTGAGCGGTCCCGCCGTGGTGTCGCCGCCAACGAGTTCGATGCCGTGCGCATCGGCCAGCGCGAACAGCCCGCGCGAAAAACCTTCGAGAAAACTCTCATCGACATGCGGCATCGACAGCGCCAACGTGAACGCCAGCGGCGCGGCGCCGCAGGCCGCCAGATCCGAAAGGTTCACCGCCAGCGCCTTGTGCCCGAGCCGCTCCGGCGCGACGGTGGACAGGAAATGCCGGCCCTCGACCAGCATGTCGCTGGAGACCGCGAGTTGCTGCCCTGGGGGCAGCGGGGCGAGCAGCGCGCAGTCGTCGCCGACACCGAGCACGGCGCGCTTGGGTGCGCGCGTGAAGTAGCGTGCGATCAGGTCGAATTCGCCGAGCGGCATGGTGACCATGACCGATATTACGCAGCCACACGCAGCAGCGCCGCGAGCGCAGTAGCGCCGGCATCGGCGGCCATCTGCGCCTCGGCGATGCTGGCGATGCAGCAGATCTTGACCAAGGGCACGCTCAGCCCTTCTCGTCCCAGTGAAAGCGGTGCAGCACCCGGTGCATCACCGGCGTCAAGACCAAGGCCGCGGTGGCGATGAAGACCAGCCCCGCATACAGCGCATAGCAGCCTGCAAACAACTTGCCGGCCTCGGTCTTCGGCAGATCGACCGGGCCCATGCCGCCGAGCAGCATCGCGGCATTGAGGAAGGCGTCGAGCCAGGGCAATTGTTCGAGCAGCCGGTAGCCGACCATGCCGATGCCCAACGAGACCGCGAGCACGCCCAGCGCCAGCGCCAGGTGCAGGCCGAGCCGGCGCGCGAAATGCGCGTGCGCCAGCGGGGGCTGGTGTTTGGATTCGTACATCGCGGCTGGCTGCCTCAACCCAGG
>JANMSS010000021.1:0-12026 GCA_031389585.1 Burkholderiales bacterium
GACCCCGCTGCTCACCGTGGCCGAGGACTCGGGTCTGTCGGCTCAGATCACGGTGCTGGCCAATGACACGGATGTCGATGGCGATGCTTTGACGGTCACGGCCGCCACCTCGCCCAACGGCGCGGTCACGATCAACGCCAACGGCACGCTGAGCTTCACGCCGGCAGCTAATTTCAACGGCGCGACGACGATCAGCTACACGGTCGCCGACGGCAACGGCGGGACGGATACCGCCACGGTGTTCGTCAACGTCACGCCCGTCAACGATGCGCCGGTGGCCGTGGCCGTCAGCGCCTCGGGCCTGGAGGACGCGGCCTCGATCACGATCACGCTGTCGGCCAGCGACATCGACAGCGCGATTGCCAACTACACCGTGGCCGCGTTGCCGAGCAACGGCACGCTCTACACCAACGCCGCGCTGAGCACCGCGGTGGTCGCGGGCACTCCGTTCACCGGGGCCACGCTGTACTTTGTGCCCGCCGCCAATTTCAGCGGCGTGGTCAGCTTCAACTACAGCGCCAGCGACGGTGCACTGTCCTCCAACATCGCCGCGGCCTCGATCACCATCACCGCGGTCAACGACGCCCCGGTCAACACCGTGCCCGGCGCACTGATCGCGGCCGAGGACACCGCCCGTGCGATCACGGGCCTGGCCATCGCCGATGTGGACGCCGGCACGAGCAGCATGACGGTGACGCTGGCCGTCACCAACGGCACCCTCGCCGTCAGCGGCGGCACGGCCGCCATCGCCGGCAGCGGCACGGGCACCGTCACGCTCACCGGCACCGTGGCCCAGATCAACGCCACGCTGGGCGCCACCGTCAGTTATGTGCCCACCGCCAATTTCAACGGCGCGGCCACGCTGACGATCACGACCAGCGACAACGGCAACACGGGCGCCGGCGGCGCACTCACCGACATCGATACGGTGGCCATCACGGTCACGGCCGTCAATGACGCGCCAGTCAACACGGTCCCTGGCCCACAAACGACTGCCGAGGACAGCCCGCGCGTGTTCAGCGCGGCCAACGGCAATGCGATCACGATCAGCGACATCGACGCCGCCAGTGGTTCGATAACCGTGACGCTCAGTGCCACCAATGGCGTGCTCTCGCTCGGATCGATGACCGGCCTGACCGTCAGCGGCAATGGCACCTCCAGCGTCACGCTCAGCGGCACGATCGCTGCGATCAACGCCGGCCTCGACGGCACGGCGTTCATGCCGACCATCGACTTCCACGGCAGCGCGCAGATCACTGTCGCCACCAACGACAACGGCAATACCGGTGGCGGCGCCCTTACCGACAGCGACACGATTGCAATCAGCGTCACCGCCGTGGCCGATGTGCCGACGCTTTATGCTCACCTGTCGCTGCCGACAGTGGCAGCCAACACACCGGTTTTCAGCGCCGACTTCAATTCCGGCAATCTCAACGCCTGGACGTCAACCCGCCTGGACGGCAACACCTTCGCCGAATTGCAGGGCGGCAACGGTAGGACCAATCCGAGCGAAGCCAGCCTGTTCAGCAACGTCGCGTGGGCCGGCCAGACAGGAACCAATGCGACAGAAACGGCCAACTTCAACGGCCGCTGGTCGCGCCACGGCGGCACCGGCACGGCCACGTACAACAACGGGGTCAGCGTGGACGACGCGCAGGGCATGCTGGTGCTCAACGCCGGTCAGATTTCGGCGGCCAACAGCCTGCTGACAAGCTACAGCATTTCTGCCGAGATGAACGCCGATGCGGGGGCAGCGCAGGCCAACGGCATCGGCTTGGCCTTCGGCTATGTCGACGTCAACAACTACTTCCTGGTGCGTTGGGAGAACCCCAGCGCCAGCTACGCCCCCGGCGGCGCCAATTTCCAGGCCTACCCGGGGCAGTACCAGGAACTCACGTTGATCCAGGTGGTGGGCGGGGTGCCGACCGACCTGGCGCGCACCGCGTTCGGCGGTGATGACGCCTTCACGATTCGGATCAGCGTCAGCGCCAATGGCATCGTGGTCAACGCCGCCGACATCAGCGCGCCGGGCGTCACCGCCACCCTGAACTACAGCTATGGCAGTGTGCCGGGCGGCGTCAGCGCGGCGCCGGCGCTCAACACCATCGGCCTGTACACCTTCGACAACGATTCGGCCGTCCGCTGGGACAACATCAGCATCGGCAGCGCAGGCGCGCACACCTACATGCTGCGCACCGAGGCCTCGCTGAACGACACTGACGGCAGCGAGACGCTGGGCAACATCGTCCTGGCCGGTATCCCCGCGGGTGTGACCCTGGTCGACGCGGTGACAAGCCTGGCCGTCGCTGTCAGCGGCGGCTCGGCCACCGTGATCGCGGGCCACGACATCCGCCTGACATCGGGCAGCGCACTCAGCTCGGCGCAGATCAACGGCATCCTGGCCAACGTGACCGCGACCGAGGGATCGAACGGCAGCGCCGCCACGCGCACAGAGACCGTCCACCTGGACATCGCTGGCGCCGGCGTCACCGAAACGCTCAATGGCAGCGGCCGCGACGACTGGGTCGAAGGCGGCGCGGGCAACGACGTGCTCACCGGTGGCGCAGGCAACGATGTGTTGATCGGCGGCGCCGGCAACGACACGCTGACGGGCGGTGCTGGCGCCGACGTGTTCCGCTGGCACTTGGCCGACCGTGGCACGAGCGGCGCGCCGGCGCTGGACACTTTGACGACGGGTGACTTCAACGGCAACGCCGCCAACGCCGGCGGTGACGTGCTCGACCTGCGCGACCTGCTGGTGGGCGAGACCAGCAGCGCCATGCTGGACCGCTATCTGGACTTCAACATCAGCGGCGGCAACACCGAGATTCGCATCAGCTCGACCGGCGCGTTCTCAGGCGGCGCCTACGCCAGCGGCGTGGAAGACCAGCGCATCACGCTGCAGGGCGTCGACGTCCGCGCGTTGCTGGGCTTGGGCGGCGCCGCCACCGACGCCCAGATCATTGCGGAACTCATCAACCGCGGCAAGCTGATGACCGACGCGCCAGTCGGCGGTTGAGCGCTGCCGTAAAGCGCCAACGCACCGCGAGCCTCGCGGCCAGCGTCAGTCAGGCGCTTGCTGCGCGCTGGCCCAGGGCCCGGTAATCGCATCGACCCCGCAGGCCCACAGCGCCTGCGCGTCAGCGGCCTCGTCGACCCCTTCGGCACACACGGTCACTGCCAATGCGTGCAGCAGCGTCACGCTGCCAGAGACAAATCGACGTGCCGCCTCGTCGCTGGCGACGCCCTGCACGAGGGCGGCGTCGAGCTTGACGTAGTCCAGACCCAGTTCATACAGACGCTCGATGCGGTGCAGGCGGTGGCCGGCATGCTCGAGGCCGAAGCGCACGCTTAGCGGCCGCACCAGAGCAGCGAAAGCCTGCGTCAGCGCGAACTGCTCGGCGGCCGCGACTTCGCCGACTTCGAGGCTGAGTTGCGTGCACGCACGTGGCGCGTCGCCAAGCAGGCGTCGCAGTTGGGTGGTGAAGGCGCCGTCCGCCAACGAGGCCAACGCCAGATTGATGCCGCGTGGTACGCCGTCGGCAGCAATGGCCGCCAGCGCAAGTTGCACCGCATGCAGATCGAGTTGCGGCATCAGGCGGCTGCGCGCCGCCATCGGCAGCCATTGCGCCGCGGATTCGAACTCGCCGCCTGGTGTGCGCTGCACGCGCAGCGGGCATTCGAAGTGCCACAAGGCACCGTCGCGCGAGAGCACCGGGTAGCTGACCAGGCGCGTGCGCCGTTCGGCGACCGCACTGGCGAGTTGCTGGTGCCAACTGTGTTCCCCGGTCAGCGCGATGATCGTGGCGCTGGCGAGCTCGGTGCTGAATGGCGGGCCGGCCTCGGCTCGCGCCAACGCCAGATCGGCCTGGGCCAGCAATGCGCCGGCCGCGGCCCCGTGGATCCAGTCAATGGCGCCGATGTGCACGGCCAGTGCGTCGCCGAACGGCGACAGCGTCGCACGCAGCCGATGGCTGAGCACATCCGCCACCTCGGCGGCGTTGGCTGGCGCAGCAATCGCCAGCGCGAAGTCGGCGCCGTTGAGCCGGCCGGCTACGGCACCGGCCGCATCCGCATCAGGCCAACCGCGCAGCACCTCGGCAATCGCGCGCAGGGCGCGGTCGGTGGCCTGATGACCGAGCGTGCGGTTCAGCCCCGTCAAGTCGGCCACGCGCACCAGCACCAGGGCGCCGGTGGCCGCGCCCTCCTCCCCATGCAGCAAGGCGCTCAAGCGCTGCATGAAATGGCCACGGTGGGCCAAGCCGGTCAGCGGATCCTCATGCGCCTGGCGGCGCAGCGACTCAACTTGCGCCAGCTGCGCTTCGAACAGGCTTTGCACCCGCCGCACCATGCTGTTCATGGCCCGCGCCACGCGTTGAAACTCGGGCACCCTCGGCTCGTCAACGAGCAGGTAGCGGCCGTCTTCCAGCGCACTCGCCTGGGCCACGGTGGCATCGAGCGGACGGCGGATGCGGCGCACGCCTGCGGCAGCCAGCAGCAGGGCGGCTCCGCCGATGGCCGCGAGCAACAGCGTTGCACGCACGCTGCCGCGCCAGAGTTCGTCATGGGCGTAGGCCACCTGGCTGACGACCTCGACCTGGCCCAACGCGCGCCAGCCGTCGCTGACCTGGGCCACCCCGGGGGCGGACTCAATCGGCCATTCGGCAACGAACCAGGCCGGCGCGCGCTGCGCGACACTGTCGCCCTGGCGCTCGAAGGCCACACCCCCGTCGCCGCGCAGCAGGCGGATGCGCCGGTACGCGCCCGTGTCGAACTGTGCGCTCAGCAGCAGCTCCATCAACTGCGCGTCACCGCGCTGCTGCGACAGTGCCAGCGCCAAGCTCTGCGCGTTGTCACTGTTCTTCACGCGCAATTGCGCGGCCAGTGTGTCGCGCACCGACACCAGGGTCACGCCCACCGCCCCGGCCAGCGCCAGCAGCAGCACAGCGGCCAGCAACATCCCGATTTGTCGCATCAGACTCATGGCATCACCTCAGCTCGCATTTCACAAGAATCCCTCTGCCCGCGCCTTGGCCAGCGCCTCGCGCCAGCGTGAAAGCCGCGCCTGGGGGTCGACCGTACTTTGCATGCCGCCCGCGTCCCACAGGCCGTCACTGTTGAAACTGAAGACTGGCTGCAAATCGGGCCGCCGCGAAGCCGGGCGCTGCTCGGTGATCAGGTTGTCCAGGATCAGCGGGTCAGCCTTGGGCTGAGCGTAGTAGGCCAGGACCATGTGCGCGCGGCTTTCGCCACCGATTTGCGCGCGCACGTAGACCAGCCGCAGCCGCGCCGCCGGCATGCCCAATGCCAGCAGGCTGAAGTACTTGCCGATCGCATAGTCCTCGCAGTCGCCACGACCCTGCGCCAAAGCCTCGAGCGGGCTGGCCCAATAGTCGGCCTGACCCCAGACCTCGCTGTCCTCGGCAAACACGATCCGCCGATTGAAGAAGCCGTTGACCGCGGCGAGCTGCGCCTCGTCGTCGAGCGTCGCACTGTGCTGCAGCAGCGCCTGCAGTGACGGCAACGCGGCCACGGCGCGCGGGCCCAGCCGTTGCGCGGCCTGCAGCATCTTCTGCGCATCGCCGGCCCAGGGCCACGGCCCGCCCAGCCACAGTGCAAGGGCCAGCGCTGCCTGCAGGATTGGACGGAAGCGCGAAGGCATGGTGGCGTGAGGGCAGCGGCGACCTGCACATGCAGGCCATCCGGCAGGTCATCGGCCGCCGTGGCGCGCTCTGCAGCAAGTCCTAACATTTCGTGGACTCTGAGCCGCACCGAGCGTGGAATACTGCCGCCCGCGCCGCGCCACCGGTTCTTGGCGGCACGCAGGCCACCTACACTGCCCCGGCTACAACTTTTGACAACTCAGGTCGTGCCCCCCCGGGACGCGCCTCACCCCGGCAAGGACCGACCCGATGAATCGTTTTCCGAGACTGCCTTCACTGACCCTTGCAGCATGGCTGGCCTGCAGCGGCGCGCTGGCCCAGACCGCCGCCACGCCGGCCGCAGACGCGATCCGCGCTGCGGCACAGAAGGCGGTTGTTGGCAATCCGGAACTCAGCGCGCGCCTGAACGCCCTGCGCGCGTCGGTTTCGGCTGTCGACGTGGCCCGCGGTGGCCTGTACCCGCGAGTCGACCTCGAGGCCTCGGCCGGTCAAACCAATGACCGCATCACCACGCGCAACCCCGAAGGCCAGAGCCTGTCACGCAGTGGTGTGGCGCTGTCGCTGACGCAGCTGCTGTGGGACGCCAACGGGGTGCGCAGCGACATCGAGCGCCTCGGTCACGACAAGCTGGTGCGCTGGTTCGAGCTGCTCGATGCCACCGAGACCATCGCCCTCGAGGCCGTCCGTGCGCACCATGACGTGGTGCGTCAGCGCACGCTGGTGGCGCTGGCTGAAGACAACTACGTCCAGCACCGCTATGCGGCCACGCAGATCGGCAGCCGCGTGCGCGCGGGCGTCGGCCGCGGCGTCGACCTCGAGCAGGCCAGCGCCCGCCTGGCGCTGGCGGAAAGCAACCTGAGTGCCGAATCGGCCAACCTGCACGACGTGACTGCGCGCTACCTGCGCATCGTCGGTGAGTTGCCGCCGCAACGCGTGGGACGCGGCAGTGCGTCGGGCGCGGGCCTGCCGGCGAGTGCCGGCGAAGCCGTGACGCTGGCGGTGCAGGCCAGCCCGGCAGTCAGCGCCGGCATTGAAAATCTGCGCGCAGCACGGTCCGCCGCCCAGGGCCGCGCAGGCGCAGCCTGGCAGCCGCGCGTGGAAGCCCGTCTGCGCACCGGCACCGGCCGAAATTTCGACGGCGTGCCGGACCAGAAACGCGACACCAGCGCCGAGGTGGTGCTCAACTGGAACCTCTACAACGGTGGCAGCGACCAGGCGCGCATTCGTCAGGCCGCCGATCTGGTGAACCAGGCCAGCGACCAGCGCGACAAGGCTTGTCGCGATACGCGGCAGGTGGCCGCGATCGCCTACAACGACACGCAAAAACTCGGCGAACAGGTGCAGGCGCTCGACCGCAATGTGCTGGCCATCGAGAAGGCACGCGACGCCTATCGCCAGCAGTTCGACATTGGCCAGCGCAGTCTGCTGGACCTGCTCAACGCCGAAAATGAGCTCTACACCGCCAAGCGCGCCTACGCCAATTCCGAGTCGGATTTGCTGGTCGCGCAAGCGCGCATGCTGGCGGCAACGCAGCGACTGACCACGCAGCTGGGGCTGGCGCGCGCCGACATCGGCATCGCGCCGCCGTCGGGCTGGAGCATGGGCGCTGACGCGCCGACGCGTTGCCCGGCGCTGTTGGCGGACGCCTACGGCGCGGTGCCGCGGGGCGAACTCGATGCGCGGGCGCAGCGCCTGGTGCAGTCGGCCCCGCCGTTGAAGCCGTAAGGCTGCGCCGCAGCTACTTGCGCTGCGGCGGCAGGTCGGTGCACGAACCGTGCGCCACCTCGGCGGCCATGCCGATCGACTCACCCAGCGTCGGATGCGGATGGATCGTCTTGCCGATGTCGACGGAGTCGGCGCCCATCTCGATCGCCAGCGCGACCTCGCCGATCATGTCGCCGGCATGCGTGCCGACGATGCCGCCGCCCAGGATGCGGTGCCCGCCATCTGGCGAGGCATCGAACAGCAGCTTGGTGAACCCCTCGTCGCGGCCGTTGGCGATCGCACGGCCTGACGCGGTCCAGGGGAACAATCCCTTCTTCACCACAATGCCCTGGGCCTTGGCCTCGTCCTCGGTCAGTCCGACCCAGGCCACCTCGGGGTCGGTGTAGGCCACGCTCGGGATCACGCGGGCGTCAAACTGGGCTTTGCTGTCGCCGGCCGCGACCTCGGCCGCGACATGGGCTTCGTGCACCGCCTTGTGCGCCAGCATCGGCTGGCCGACGATATCGCCAATGGCAAAGATGTGCGGCACGTTGGTGCGCATCTGCAGGTCCACGGCAATGAAGCCGCGGTCGCTGACCGCAACGCCGGCCTTGTCGGCGGCGATCTTCTTGCCGTTGGGTACGCGACCCACCGATTGCAACACCAGGTCGTAACGCACCGCCTTGGGCGGCGCGCCCTCGCCTTCGAACTTGACCCAGATGCCGTCCTTCTTGGCCTCGGCGCCGACGGTCTTGGTCTTCAACATGATCTTGTCGAAGCGCGGCGTGTTCATCTTCTGCCACACCTTGACCAGGTCGCGGTCGGCCCCCTGCATCAGGCTGTCGAGCATCTCGACGACGTCCAGCCGCGCGCCGAGCGTCGAGTACACGGTGCCCATCTCCAAACCGATGATGCCGCCGCCGATGACCAGCATGCGCTCGGGCCGCTGGCGCAACTCGAGCGCACCGGTCGAGGTCATCACGCGCGGATCGTCGGGCAGGAACGGCAGCTTCACGGCCTCGGAGCCGGCCGCGATGATGGCGTTCTTGAAGCGGATCGTCTGCAGCTTGCCGTCGACCAGTTTGACTTTGAGGTGATGTGGATCGGCGAACTCGCCGTTGCCGGTGACCACCGTGACTTTGCGCATCTTGGCCATCGCGGCCAGGCCGCCCGTGAGCTTGCCCACCACCTTGTTCTTGTGCGCGAGCAGCTTGGGCAGGTCGACTTTGGGTTTGGCGAACGTCACGCCGAGTTCGGCGAAGTGATTGACTTCGTCCATCACGGCCGCCACATGCAGCAGCGCCTTGCTCGGGATGCAGCCGACGTTCAGGCACACGCCACCAAGCACGGGAAAGCGCTCCACAAGCACCGTCTTCAAGCCAAGATCGGCGGCGCGGAAGGCGGCCGAATAGCCGCCGGGGCCGGCACCGAGCACCAGCATGTCGCACTCGACGTCGGCCCCACCGGTGTAGGTCGCTGCGGCGGGTGCGGGCATGGACTTCGATACGCCGCCAGGCGTACCCTGTCCTGAGCCCGTCGAAGGATCAGCCCGAACGGGTGCGGGTGCGGGTGCTGAACCCGTTCGCCCTGAGGTATCGAAGGGCTTGTCGCCTGCCGCGGATTCCAGGATCAGCACGACCGAACCCTGGTTGACCGTGTCGCCGACCTTGATCTTGAGTTCCTTCACGGTACCGGCGTGCGACGACGGGATTTCCATCGACGCCTTGTCGCTCTCGACCGTGACGAGCGACTGCTCGACCTTGACCACGTCGCCGGGCTTGACCAGCAGCTCGATCACGGCCACGTCCTTGAAGTCGCCGATATCGGGCACCTTGATCTCGATCGCGGCCATCACTGTCACCCTTTCAATTTGATCGTGTGCAGCCGCACCGGTGCGGCCGAGTTCTTGTCGAATTCGCAGCCCGCGGCAATGCCGAGCGAAGCGATCTCGCGTGCTGTTTTCAGCTTGTCGTAGCCGGCGTACATCGCACCCAGGGCGAAGCCGCGCCCCGAGCCCATCGCCCAGAAGCGCTCGAACTCGAACACCTCGCGGTACGAGTAGACGCCGAACAGCCCGTGTCGGTTGGCAATGAGCACGGTGAACTGGCTGCTTTCGTAGGGGTCGCCTTCTTCCTCCTTGGGATTGAGGAAGTACTGCTCCTTCAACTGCGGATGCAACTTCAGGAACGTGTCGAAGACCTCGTCGCGCGAGGTCAACTTCAGGTCCGCGCTTGGCAACGCGGTCAGCGCCTTGCGCAGCACCGGGAAATGCGCCGTCGTGCCGACCATGCCGAAGTACGACTCACCGACCTTGAACAGCTTGGCATTGGACTCGTAGCCATGCGGCAACTTGGTATCGCCGAAAGTCACCAGGCTGTCTGCGGCAATCGCCACCTGGGCGCCCTTGCGCACCACGCATACCGTCGTCATCTTGAAGCCTTAGAGGACCACACGCCGAAAGTCGGCGAGGACCTGGCACAGGTAGGCGTTGAAGCGGGCCGCCGCAGCGCCGTCAACGACGCGGTGGTCCCACGACAGCGACAACGGCAACATCAGCCGTGGCTGGAACGCCTTGCCATCCCACTTGGGCTCGGTGCTGCTCTTGCACACACCCAGGATCGCCACCTCAGGCGCGTTGATGATCGGCGTGAAGTAGCGCCCACCGATGCCGCCGAGCGACGAGATGGAAAAGCAGCCGCCGCTCATCTCGGTCGGACTCAACTTGCCCTCGCGCGCCTTCTTGGCCAGTTCGCCCATCTCTGTCGAGATCTGGAAGACGCCCTTCTGGTCCGCGTCCTTGATCACCGGAACCATCAAGCCGTTGGGCGTGTCGGCGGCAAAGCCGATGTGGAAGTAGCTCTTCAACACGATCTGCTCGCCGTCCAGCGAGGCATTGAACTCGGGAAACTTCTTCAGCGCCGCCACGCTGGCCTTGATCAGGAACGCGAGCATCGTGACCTTGATGCCCGCCTTCTCGTTCTCCTTGTTCAGCTGCACGCGCAGGGTCTCCAGCTCGGTGATGTCGGCATCGTCATGGTTGGTGACATGCGGAATCAGCACCCAGTTGCGGTGCAGGTTGGCCGCGCTGATCTTTTTGATGCGCGACAGATCCTTGCGCTCGATCGGGCCGAACTTGCCGAAGTCGACTTGCGGCCACGGCAGCAGGCCGGGGAAGGCGCCGCCCGCAGGGGCACCCGCAGGCGCCTTGGCCTTCTGTGCCGCGGTTTGCACGGCTCCGGCCATCACGCCCTTGACGAAACCTTGGACATCCTCCTGCGTGATCCGACCCTTGGGTCCGCTGCCCTTGACTTCGACGAGCGGGACGCCGAGTTCGCGCGCCAGGCGTCGGATCGTCGGCGAGGCGTGTGGCAGCGTGCCCTGGGTCGTCGTCGGCTCATGCGCCGGCATGGCCGTGGCCATCGGTGCCGCGGCAGACGGTGCCGGGGCCGACCCGGCGCCAACAGCCGGCGCAGTCGCCGCCGCCGCCACAACTGGTGCCGGCGCAGCGCCGGATGCACCCTGCAGCACCGCAATCAGCGTGCCCTGTTTGACCTTGTCGCCAACCTTGACCTTGATGTCCTTGATGACACCGGCATGCGAGGAGGGGATCTCCATCGATGCCTTGTCGCTCTCGACCGTGATCAGGCTCTGTTCGACCTTGACACTGTCGCCGGGCTTGACGAAGACCTCGATCACGGCCACTTCATCGAAGTCGCCGATGTCGGGCACCAGGATGTCGATCGCACCACCGGCGGGCTGGCCCTTCGATACCTCAGGCCCTTCGACAAGCTCAGGATTGCTCGGGCCCTTCGATACCTCAGGCCCTTCGACAAGCTCAGGATTGCTCGGGCCCTTCGATACCTCAGGGCGAACGGGTGCGGGCGCAGATGCGGGTGGGGAGAATTCCGTTCGGGCTGAGGTATCGAAGCCCATGGCGGCAGCCCCTGCCGCTTCCAGCACCAGCACCAGCGTGCCCTCGGCCACCTTGTCACCCAGCTTGACCTTCAGCTCCTTGACCACGCCGGCATGCGACGACGGAATCTCCATCGACGCCTTGTCCGATTCCACCGTCAGCAGCGACTGATCGACCGCCACCGTATCGCCGGCCTTGACCAGCAGCTCGATGACCTCGACCTCCTTGAAGTCGCCGATGTCCGGGACTTTGACTTCCACCAACGCCATGTGATGTCTCCGGTGTCGTTGTGCTTATGCGTACAGCGGGTTGATCTTGTCGGCATTGAGGCCGTACTTCTTGATCGCCTCGAGCACCTTCGCCGCGGGGATCAAGAAGTACGGCATCAACGCCGACAAGGTCAACCCGCTCTACGCATAAACCATCCTAAAAACCAAAAGCGCCTCACGGGCGGGAGACATTCGTTATGGCAACAGTGGAAATCAAGGTTCCGGACATCGGTGACTTCGACGAGGTCGCGGTCATCGAGGTGCTGGTGAAGGTGGGCGACACGGTCAAGGCCGAGCAGTCGCTGATCACGGTTGAATCGGACAAGGCGTCGATGGAGATTCCGTCGAGCCAGGCCGGCGTCGTGAAAGAACTCAAGGTCGATGTCGGCAGCAAGGTCAAGGAAGGATCGGTGGTCCTGGTGCTCGAAGGCGAGGCCGGCGCTGCTACCGCCCCCGCGCCCGCGCCGGCTGCGGCCG
>JANMSS010000238.1:0-15743 GCA_031389585.1 Burkholderiales bacterium
CCCGTCGCGACCTGCCTCGGCAGGGGCAGGAGGGCGCCCGCGACGGCTACAACTCGCTGCTCGGATTGATCTCGCACGAGTACTTCCACGCCTGGAACGTCAAGCGCCTTCGCCCGCGCGAACTGGCTCGCCTTGACTACACGCGCGAGAACTACACGGCGCTGCTGTGGTTCTTCGAGGGCTTTACCTCCTACTACGACGACCTGCTGCTGCTGCGCGCGGGCTTGATCGATGCGCCGAGCTACCTCAACCTGATCGCGAAAGCGATCAACGGCGTGGCCGGCACACCCGGGCGGCGGGTGCAAAGCGTCGCGCAGTCGAGCTTCGACGCCTGGGTCAAGTACTACCGCAGCGATGAAAACACGCCCAACGCCACGGTCAGCTACTACACCAAGGGCGCGCTGGTCGCGCTGGCCCAGGACCTGACGCTGCGCAAGGAGCGTCGGGGCACGCTCGACGATGTGATGCAAGCGCTCTGGCAGGGCAGCCGTGGCGGCCCGATCGACGAGCGCGATATTGCCGCGGCATTGCGCGAGGTCGGTGGGCGTTCGTACGGCAAAGAGTTGGCCGCCTGGGTCCATGGCACCGGTGAGTTGCCGCTACCGGAATTGCTTGACGCTGCGGGCATCGCTCAGCGCCATGCCCCGTGCACCTTCAGTGCAAGCCTGGGCTTGCGGCTGGCCGAAGGGGCGCTCAGTGGCGTGCAGGTCAAATCGGTGCTCGCCGGCAGTGCCGCGGCCGCAGCGGGCGTTTCGGCGGGCGATGAGTTGCTGGCGGTCGATGGGTGGCGCATCCGCCGCCTGGACGATGCACAACAGTGGTTGGGTGCCGCTCGATCCTTCGAATTGATGCTGGGGCGCGAGCAGCGTGTGCTGACGCGGGCTGTGCAACTTGCGAACGAGCCGCAGACCACGCTGGCGCTGAGCCTGGCGGCCAAGCCGCTGCCCGCGGCGGCGTCGCTGCGCCGCGGCTGGCTCGGCGCGTAGGCGCGGTGAGTCGGGTGCAGATGGGCACCAGCGCGCGCGGCCCGATGCAACGGCCCAGCCGCGCCGCGGGGCAGTTGACCCTGGCGCGGCGGCTGGGCTGGTGGGCGGTGCTGGGTGTCGTCTTGTTCGGCCATGCTGTGGCCACACTGTGGCTGCAGGCCAACCTGGTGGGTTGGGGCGACGCGAACCAGCCAGTGCTGTCGCGCATGGAGGTCGCGTTTGTGCAGCCATTGGCGCCGGCCGCGCCGCCCGCAGCGCCGCCAACGGTCGCACGGGCGGCGAAGAAGGCAGTTGCCACCCGTGTCCCCGCGCCGGCAGCGTCGGCACCGACTGTCGAAACAGCCACGGTGCCTGCCCCAGAGGCGTCGCCACCTGCCGCGGCCAACGCCGCGCCCGAGGTTGCGCCCGAGCCCACTGCGGCGGCGAGCGCAGCCTCGATTGCTGCGCCGGTGGCTGCGGCTTCGGTTCCCTCAGGCGCCAGCACGGCCTTCGAATGGCCGCCCTCGACGCGCCTGAGCTACGCATTGACTGGCAATTACCGCGGCGAGGTGCATGGCAGTGCGCGCGTTCAATGGGTGCGCCAGGACGCTCGCTACCAGGTTCACTTGGACATCGTGATCGGGCCCAACTTCGCACCGCTGATCTCGCGCCGCATGACCAGCGATGGCGAACTCGGCGAGCAGGGCCTGGTGCCGGGACGCTATGACGAAGTGACACGTGTGGCGTTCCAGCAGCCGCGTCGCGCAACGATTCTGTTCAGCCCGGATCAGGTGACGCTGGCCAACGGAAGCCAACATCAGGCATTGGCGGGTGTGCAGGACGCGGCCAGCCAGTTCGTGCAACTGACTTGGCTGTTCACGACCCAACCCGCACTGCTGCGCGCAGGCAATTCGGTGACGCTGCCGCTGGCATTGCCGCGCCGCACAGGCCGTTGGGTCTACGATATCGTTGATCAGGTGCGGCTGGCCACCCCGGTCGGTGAACTCGACACCTTCCACCTGAAGCCTCGGCTGGGCGAGCGCCGGCCGGGCAACGAACTGAGTGCAGAGATCTGGTTTGCGCCGACGCTGCAGTACTTGCCGGTGCGCATCCGTATCCAGCAAGAAGCGGGCACCTTCGTCGATCTGATGCTCGATGCAGCGCCGCTGCAGGCAGCAGCGGCAACGTCCGCGCCGCGCTGAACAGGCCCTAGGCTTCGACGTCGGGCGCGCCAATAAAGCGCGTGGCAAAGGCGTCGGCCGCCGCGCCACCCCGCACGCTGCGCAGCAGTTTCGCGCCGTGCACCAGCAGTGGCTGCAGCTCGGGCATTGTCTTGGCGCGTTCCATCTTGATGGCCATGGACTCGGCGGCCGGACCCAGCTGCTCGTTGAGCGCGCGCACGGCATCGCGGCGCAGCGACTCGAACGCGGCGCCTTCGCCTATGACCGGGCGCGGTGCCGCGACGCTTGGCACCGCCGCCTTGCGCTCGGTCGGCCGGTCGACAGGCCGGTCGACCAGCGTCGTCAGCACCTCGATGAAGCCCTCGGCCAGCAGGCCGGAGAGCGTGCCCGCGGCGTCGGCCAGTATTAGCTGCGACAGTTCTGCGTCGGTCTTGCGGCCATCGACCAGGATCAGCGCACTGCGCAGGCGCGGCGCAAGACGCAGCGCCCGCGTCGCGATCTCGTTGACGCCCTTTTCGGTCTTGCGGTAGACGGTGCTCATCTCGCGCGCAGGATAGCGCCAAGCAGCGCATTCCCCATAGGGACCAATACGGTTGCAGCACATGGGTCGTGCGCTTGCACACGTATAGTGGTCGCTTCTGCCACAGGCTACGACCGGACGACTGATCCATGGACTACGAGTGCATCCTCACCGAACGCCGCGACAACGCGCCCGGCACGTTGGCGACCGGCCTGATCACGCTGAATCGACCGCACAAGCGCAACGCGCTCAACGAGCGCCTGATGGACGAACTGGGCCATGCGCTGCACGCCTTCGATGCGGATCCTGGTATCGGCTGCATCGTCCTGACGGGCGGCGACAGGGCCTTTGCGGCCGGCGCCGATGTCGGTGTTATGGCTGATTACAGCTACATGGACGCCTACCTGGGCAACTACATCACCCGCAACTGGGAGGCGCTGAAGTCGGTGCGCAAGCCGGTCATCGCTGCCGTGGCCGGCTATGCGCTCGGCGGGGGCTGTGAGCTGGCGCTGGCCTGCGACTTCGTCATCGCTGCAGACACGGCCAAGTTCGGCCAGCCGGAAATCAGGCTGGGCATCATCCCCGGTGCCGGCGGCACCCAGCGCCTGCCGCGTGCCGTGGGCAAGGCCAAGGCCATGGACATGGTGCTGACCGCCCGCACGATGGACGCTGCCGAGGCCGAGCGCGCCGGCCTGGTCAGCCGCGTCGTCGCGGCCGACAAGCTGCTCGACGACGCCTTCGCCGCGGCGGCCGTCATCTGCAGCTACGGCCTGCCCAGCGTGATGATGGCCAAGCAGTGCGTGAATGCGGCTTTCGAGTCCGGCCTGACCGAGGGCATGAGCTACGAACGCGGCGTGTTCCATTCCCTGTTCGCCACCGAAGACCAGAAGGAAGGCATGGCGGCGTTCATCGGCAAGCGCAAGCCCGTGTTCAGGCACCGCTGAGGCTCGTCGACTGGCAGCACGGGACGAAGGATGAACTCTGAATCGAAGTTTCTGGACGGCGGCTGCACCTGCGGTTTCGTGCGCTACCGGCTGGCGAGCGCACCGCTGTTCGTGCACTGCTGTCATTGCTGCTGGCGCCAGCGCGAGTCGGGGGCGGCATTCGCACTCAACGCCATCTTCGAGGCCGATCGGGTGCAGTTGCTGGCCGGCGAGATCGAGCTCGTCGACACGCCCAGCCACAGCGGCAAGGGACAGAAGTTTTCGTGCTGCCCGCGCTGCCGCATTGCGCTGTGGAGCAACTATGCGGGCGCCGGTGATGCGCTGCGTTTCGTGCGCGTGGGCACGCTCGACGAGCCCGACCGCTGCCCGCCCGACATCCACCTCTACACCGCGTCCAAACAGCCCTGGGTGGTGTTGCCGCCGGGCACGCCGGCGGTGCCCGAGTACTACCGGGCCAGCGAGCGCTGGCCGGCGCCCAGCCTCGAACGGCGGGCGGCGCTTATCGCGCGCGCGAAGTCGTCGTGAGGGTGCCACCAGCATCGCCGACGCCATGAGCCGTTCACTCTTCGATTTAACCGGCCTCGTGGCTTTGATCACGGGGTCGTCTCGGGGCCTGGGCCGGGCCATGGCCGAAGGGCTGGCGGCCGCGGGCGCACGCGTGATCATCAACGGCACCGATGTGGCGCGCGTCAACGCGGCCGTGGGCGAGCTGACTCGGGCTGGACATCAGGCCGAGAGCGCAGCCTTCGATGTCACGAACGAGCCCGCGGTCATCGAGGCTTTTTCGGGCTTCGACCGGCGCGGCCTGGCCATCGACATCCTGGTCAACAACGCCGGCATCCAGTTGCGCAAGCCGATGCTCGAACTGAGTACCGCCGAATGGCACAAGGTGCTCGACACCAATCTCACCGCGGCCTTCGTGATGGGCCGAGAGGCTGGCCGCCGCATGGTGGCCAGAGGTCGCGGCAAGATCATCAACATCGGCTCGCTGACCAGCCAGCTGGCGCGCGCGACGGTGGCGCCGTACACGGTGGCAAAGGGCGGTGTGAAGATGCTGACCCAAGCGATGGCGGCCGAGTGGGCGGTGCATGGCATCCAGGCCAACGCCATCGGCCCGGGCTACATGCTGACCGACATGAACCAGGCCCTGATCGACAACCCGGAGTTCGACGCCTGGGTCAAGGGCCGCACCCCGGCCAAGCGATGGGGCCGGCCTGATGAGCTGGTCGGCGTGGCCGTGTTCCTGGCCTCATCAGCGTCGGACTATGTCAACGGCCAGATCATCTACGTCGACGGCGGCATGACGGCCGTGCTGTAGCTGGCGTGGGTCAGGCTGCGGGGCGGCGCACGCCGCTGTCCTGGGCCAGCCCTGGACCCCTGGCCGCAGCGGTGCCGACCCGCCCGGCGTTCAGGGTTTCTTCAGCAGCGCCTTCCTGACCCAGCCGTCGCCCTGCGGCGACGTCACTTTCACGAATCCATTGCGCTCTTCGCCGAGGTGCAGCACTTCGTCGGTCTTGGACAGCGCCATCAGCACACCGGCGCTGTCAGCCGGGCCGCGCAGCACCTTGGCCCCGGCGATCTTGGCCGCCATCACGTCGCCCTCGTTGGCGGCGCCGGCCTGCACGCTGCCCGCGGCATTGGCCTGCGCCGCGGGACCGGCCTTGGCCTGGATCAGGCTCGCATTGCTGCGGATCGCGCGCACGATGTTGTTCCAGTTTTCCAGGAACGAGGCGGTGATGACCTTGCCTTCGTTGGTGTTGGTGTAGCCGCCGAGCGCCGCACCGCCCCCGCCCCCGAACAGCGTGCCGCCGAGTGCAAATCGGTCTGCTTGGCACTGCCTTCGGCCGCGGCCACCTGGATGCCCGAGCGCGTATCGGCAAGCAGCATGCTGGTTTGCGCTTCCTTGAACTTCAGGCCGCCGGCGACCGCGCCGATCACCGCGCCGGCGCCACCGAAGCGGCCGAGGAGACCCCCGATCGCACCGCCCATCCCACCGGCGTTGTTCTCGCTGAAGACCACGCTGGGGGTGATGATGAAGTCGGCCGCGACCATCTGGCCCTTGCCGATGTTCTGGTCGGACTGCATTTGGCCACCGGCCGCCAGAGCGCGTTCCTGCATCATGTTTTGCATGGCCACGCCGCGCTCGACGACCTGAAAGCAGTTGGACTGCTGCACGATCATGCGGATCAGCCCGGTGGGCGACTGCAGGCCGTAGCGGCCCAGGCTGGCGATCACCTGGCTCTGAGCTTCCACGACGGCCAGCGTGCCCTTGGGCGCATCGCACTTCTCAAGTTGGGCACTGGCGTTCTGCGCGCCTTGCGGGCCGGCGCTGCCTTGGGCGGCAGAGCCGCCTTCGCCCAGCGTCTGGGCCAGCGCTGCGGGTGCCATCGCGGCCATCGCCAGGGCCAGGAGCGTCGGGACGGCGGGTGTGTACGGTGACATGCGGGATCTCCTCGTCGCTGCGCCGCGCGGGCGCGGCGTTCGGCGCAAACTGTGAACGCGACGCGCGTACTTGTCATGTGCAGACAGGGGGGGGCAGACAGGGGGGGCTCTGTCGGGCGGCGCATGGCACCCGGCCGCCGGCCGCCGGCCTCAGGCGCCGTGCTTGTCGGCTTCCGAGGTGAAGCTGTCGGCGTAGAAGGCGTCCTGCGGCAGGCCGCACCGCAGGCTGAAATCGCGCTGCGCCGACTCGACCATCACCGGTGCGCCGCAGGCATAGACCGCGTGGCCCGAGAGGTCGGGCAGATCGGCCATCACCGCCTGGTGCACGAAGCCCGTGCGACCATGCCAGTCGTCTGCGGGCTGGGGTTCGGAGAGGACGGGCACGTAGCCCAGCTTGGGCATCGTCGCCGCGGCGTTGAGCGCCCAGTCATGCAGGTACAGGTCGGCCTTGGTGCGGCAGCCCCAATAGAGGACGGCCGGCCGGTCGATCCCCGCGGCCTGCATGTGTTCGATGATCGCTTTGATCGGCGCGAAGCCGGTTCCCGAGGCCAGCAGCACGATCGGCGCGTCGCTGTCTTCGCGCAGGAAGAAGCTGCCGAACGGGCCCTCGACGCGCAGGATGTCGCGCTCCTTCATCGCGGCGAACACATGATCGGTGAACTTGCCGCCGGGCATGTGCCGCAGGTGCAGTTCCACCACGGGTGGCGCGCCCAGCTGTTCAGGCGCGTTAGCCATCGAGTAACTGCGCCGGGCCCCGTCACGCAGGATGAACTCGAGGTACTGGCCGGCGCGGTACTTGAAGGCCACCGTGGCGGGCAGCTGCAGGCGCATCAGCGCCACGTCGGGTGCCGGACGGGTGAGGCTGGCCACGCGCGCCGGCATCTTTAGCTGCGGGTACTCGCCGGCGCCAGCGACCGTGCGTGCCTCGACTGTGCAGTCGGTTTGCGGCGTGGCGCAACAGGTCAGGATCCACCCGGCAGCTTCCTCGTCTGCCGACAGGGCCTTGGCCTGGTGTGCGCCGTGGATCACGCGGCCTTCGACCAGGCGGCTCTTGCAGGAGCCGCAGGCGCCGTCGCGGCAGCCGTAGGGCAGGCCGACGCCGGCGCGGATCGCCGCAGGCAGGATGGCTTCGTCGCGCGCCACCTCGAAGTCGAGGCCGGCGGGTTGAACCAGTACTTTGAACGGCATGAGGCGCGTGACCAGGGCTTCTACACTGGGCGGAATTGTGCCCGGTGGCTTGCTGCCGATCTTGAATGTCCTGTCGCCACCGATGTTGCCCCTGTTGCGTGCTCGCCGCCCCGTGTTGCTGATCGTCGGTTGCGGCGACATCGGCCTGCGCGTGCTGCGCCTGCTGCGCGGGCGCTATCGGGTGCTGGCGCTGACCCCATCACCCGCGCGCGTGCCGGCGCTGCGCGCAGCAGGCGCCGTGCCGCTGGCTGGTGACCTGGACGATGCGGCCTCGCTCGGCCGCCTGGCGTCGCTGGCCGACACTGTGCTGCACTTGGCGCCACCGCCAGCACAGGGTACGACAGACCCGCGCACGCACCGACTGTTGCAGTCTCTGGCGCGCAGTGCCCGCGTCCAACGCATCGTTTACGCGAGCACCAGCGGCGTCTATGGCGATGCCGGCGGCGCGCGCTTCGACGAGACCCGCGGCGTCGCGCCGCAAACCGATCGTGGCCGCCGTCGCGTCGACGCCGAGGCGCACCTGCGCCACCACGGCCGCGCCTTCGGCGTGCGCGTCAGCGTATTGCGCGTGCCGGGCATCTACGCGCTGGACCGCGAAGGCGGCGACCCGCGAGAGCGCGTGCGGCGTGGCACGCCGTTGCTGGTGCCCGCCGACGATGTGTACACCAACCACATTCACGCCGACGACCTGGCACGCGCCTGCGTGGCGGCACTGACGCACGGCGCGCCGCAGCGCATCTACCATGTCAGTGACAGCAGCGAGTTGAAGATGGGTGAGCATTTCGACGCTGTCGCCGACGCATTCGGCCTGGTGCGGCCACCGCGCCTGTCGCGCGATGACGCCACCCGCACGCTCTCACCGATGCAGATGAGCTTCCTGGCAGAGTCTCGGCGGCTCGACAACCGACGTCTGCGTGAGGAGTTGCGCCTGCGCTTGCGCTACCCGACGCCGGCCGCGGCCTGGGCGGCCGCGAAGTCGCCCGAGCTAGACACCTGATGCGCGCTTGATCGCCTGCGCACGGTCGATGCTGTACAGATCGATGTTGCGACGCAGCCCGTTGCGCTCGATCTCCAGCTTGACTTCCCGCTCGGCGGGGCCACCGGCCCACAGCCGCGTCCACAAGGTGTCGAGCGTCGATACGGCCGTGCCGTCGATGGCCACGATGCGATCACCGATCTGCAGTCCCGCCACGTCGGCCGGGCTGTCGACGGCCACGCGCACCACATGCAGCACGCCGCCTTGCTCAACGCAGTTCACGCCCAGCCAGGCGCGGCGGCTCGCGCTGGACATGCCTCGAGTGCGCAACTCGCCCAGAATCGGCTGCAGCAGATCGGTCGGTACGAACATATTGCCCGGCTGGCGCGGCCCCTCAGCACGCGGCTCGCCGCGCGCGTCGGCCACCACCAGCGAGCCGATGCCGACCAGTTCACCGCGGTGGTTGAACAGGCCCGCGCCACTGTGGTCGGTGCGCGGGGGCGCGGTGAACAGCGCATCGTCGATGCGGTACTCCCAGTAGCCTGCAAAGCTGCGCCGCGAGACCAGTCGCGCCATGCTGAGTTGACCGCTATCGCCGCCGCTGGCCACCAGCAGCGGCTCTTCGGCCGACAGGGCACGTGAGCCGCCAAGCGGCGCCGGCGTGATGCGCAGTGGTGCCAGCGGCTGAAGCAGGCCAAAGCCGGTGGCCAGGTCGTAGCCGACCACGCGCGCGGGTACCGAGCGCTGATCGTCGAGAACCAGTTGCACCTGGTCGGCTTCAAGAACCAGGTAGCCAATCGTCAGCACCAGGCTGTCCGGGCCGATGACCACGCCCGATCCCCGACGCATGCGGCCCAGCGTGGCGTTGGAGCGCGCGTCTTCGAGGGCCAGGGCCTGGACGCCGACGACGGCCTGGCTGGCGAGCTCGAGCGCACGCGACCGGGCTTCAAGCTCGGTCGGCGCCGCAGTCGGTGTTGTCGAGGGTGCGGCGGCAAGGGCAGTCGAAGCCACCCACAGGGTCATCCACGCTGCTCGTCGAATCGTCGTTCGCATTGCATACCTCCTGCGGCCAAGCCGCAGGATGCGCCAAGCCTGGGCGCGACGCAATGGCTGATTGCGTCGCGGAGTATTTAGCGGCGGCGGCCGAAGGGCGCTTGCCCGCGCCAGTAGCGAATCATCAGGAAACCGCCCAGCATGCCACCCAAGTGGGCAAAGTGGGCGATGCCGCTGCCACCCGTGACGCCGAAGATCAATTCGAGCGCGCCGAAGAGGACGACGAAGTACTTGGCCTTCATCGGGATCGGCGGAAACAGCGGCATGATGGTCCGGTTGGGAAACATCATTCCGAAGGCCAGCAGCAGCCCGAATGTCGCGCCCGAGGCCCCGACCGTCGGACCGCGCGAGCCAACCATCAGCGTCCACAGCAATTGCACCGCCGCTGCTGCCAGGGTGCTTGCGAGCAGGAACTGCAGATAGCGCTTGCCGCCCCACAATCGCTCGATCTCGGCGCCGAACATCCACAGCGCGAGCATGTTGAAGAAAAGATGGGTCGGGCTGCCGTGCAGGAAGGCGTAGCTCAGCGGCTGCCAGGGCATGAAGGCGCCACTCTGTATTGGCCACAGCGCGAACAGATTCTCAAACGCAGGTGGCAACAGCAGCTGCACACAGAAGATGCCGACGCACAGCAGCATCAGGTTTCTCGTGACCGGTGGCAGTGGCGGCATGGGAATTGACGTGGTGCCCGGGGCCGGACTCGAACCGGCACGCCTTGCGGCGAGGGATTTTGAGTCCCTTGCGTCTACCGATTTCGCCACCCGGGCAGGAGAGACATTGCACGCGGTAGCGCGTGGGCGCGAATTATCACATGCAGCCCGCAACGTTCCTTGAGCGCTGCGACAATCAGCGCATGCCCGCCTACAAGAGCCTCGAATACGTGATCGGCGCGACACCGCTGGTGCAATTGCAGCGCCTGCCCGGTGCAGGCAACGCGCAGCGGGGCAACGTGATCCTGGGCAAGCTTGAAGGCAACAACCCGGCCGGCTCGGTGAAAGACCGGCCGGCGATGAGCATGATCCGCCGTGCCGAGGAACGCGGCGACATTGCGCCCGGCGATGTGCTGATCGAAGCCACCTCCGGCAACACCGGGATTGCGCTGGCAATGGCCGCCGCCATCCGGGGCTACCGCATGGTGCTGATCATGCCGGAGGACCTGTCAATCGAGCGCGCGCAAACGATGAAGGCTTTCGGTGCCGAACTGGTGCTGACGCCGCGCTCGGGTGGCATGGAGTACGCGCGTGACCTGGCCTTGCAGATGCAGGCCGATGGCAAGGGCCGTGTACTGGATCAGTTTGCCAATGCGGACAACCCGCGCATCCACTACGAGACCACCGGCCCGGAACTCTGGAGCGACACCGAGGGCGGGATTACGCACTTTGTCAGCGCGATGGGCACCACCGGCACGATCACCGGCGTATCGCGATTCTTGAAGGAGAAGAACCCCGCAGTGCGTATTGTCGGCGTGCAGCCGAGCGAGGGCTCGCGCATCCCGGGCATCCGCAAGTGGGCCGAGGCCTACCTGCCGAAGATCTATGACGCGACATTTGTCGACGAGATCGTGCTGGTCAGCCAGGCCGGTGCCGAGGACATGGCGCGGCGGCTGGCGCGCGAGGAAGGCATCTTTGCCGGCATCTCGGCGGCCGGCGCCTGCTGCGTGGCGCTCAGCCTGGCCGAGCGAGTGGAAAACGCGACCATCGTGTTTGTCGTCTGCGACCGCGGCGACCGCTACCTGTCTACGGGCGTGTTTCCGGTATGAGCCGCTGCCTCCATGGCCGAGCCAAGCGTGAGCTTGCCTAATGAGCGAGGACTATCGTTTCTGTCCGACCTGTGCTGCGCCGCTCGCGTTGATCGAGCAACTTGAAGACGGTGGTTTGAAAGCGCGGCTGCGCTGCGCGGCGTGCGGCTTTACGCATTGGAACAATCCCACCCCGGTGCTGGCGGCGGTGATTGAGTGCGTTGACCGCGACGGCCAGGTGCTGCTGGCGCGCAACGCCGCCTGGCCCGGGCGCAGCTTTGCACTGATCACCGGATTCATGGAGGCCGGAGAGACGCCCGAGGCCGGCATGGCCCGCGAGATCGCCGAAGAGACCGGATTGACCGTCGACGCGCTGTCGCTGATCGGGGTCTACGACTTCCAGCGCATGAACCAAGTCATCATCGCGTACCACGCCGCAGCCCGCGGGGAGGTGTGCTTGTCGCCCGAACTGGCGGAGTACAAGCTGATCGCGCCGCAGCATGTGAAGTGCTGGCCGGCCGGCACCGGCCGCGCACTGGCAGCCTGGTTGAAGAGCCGCGGGCACGAACCCGAATTCATCGACTTTGCGGCCCAAGCCTAGAATTGACGCCGCTCTGGAGGAACCCCGGTATGGAAGCGCAAAGAGAACTCGACACCCGCGGCCTGAACTGCCCATTGCCGATCCTGAAGGCCAAGAAGGCGCTGGCCGACATGCTCAGCGGCGAGGTGCTCAAGGTCGTTGCCACCGACCCCGGCTCGGTGCGCGACTTCCAGGCCTTTGCCCGGCAAACGGGCAACGAGTTGGTCGAGCAGAGCAGTGGTGAGACCGAGTTCGTGCACTACCTGCGGCGCAGGTGAGGCTCGCCTACAGGGGCAGCGACTTCAGGTAGTCGCGAAACCCCGGACCGATCTGCGGGTGCATGAGCGCCAATTCAACATTGGCCTGCAGGAAACCTTCCTTGCTGCCGCAGTCGTAACGCTTGCCCTCGTAGCGGTAGGCGAATACTTTCTCGCGACGCAGCAGATCGGCGATGCCGTCGGTGAGTTGGATTTCGCCGCCTACACCGCGGGTCTGGTTGGCGAGCTCGCGCATCAGGCCGTGAGTGAGGATGTAGCGCCCCGCCACCCCGAGCCGTGAGGGTGCGTCGGCCGGTGCCGGTTTCTCGACGATGCGCTCGATATCCACCAGCCGGTCGTTGACCGGCGTACCGGCGACGATGCCGTAGCGCCTGGTGTGCTCCGCAGGCACTTCCTGCACCGCCAGGATCGAGACGCGCCACTCCTCGTACTGCTCAACCATCTGCGCCAACACCGGCGGCTGGCCGACCATCAAGTCGTCAGCCAGCAACACCGCGAAGGGCTCGTTGCCGACCAGCCGCTGCGCGCACAGCACGGCATGGCCCAGGCCCAGCGCCTGGGGCTGGCGCACGTAAATGCACTCCATGTCGTCAGGTTTGACACTGCGCACAACGTGCAGTAATTCCGCCTTACCCGCTTGTTCAAGGGCTACTTCCAACTCGAACGTCATGTCAAAGTGGTCTTCGATGGGGCGCTTGTGGCGACCTGTCACGAAGATCATCTCTCTAATGCCGGCGGCGTACGCCTCTTCAACCGCATATTGAATCAGCGGTTTGTCGACCACCGGCAGCATCTCCTTCGGCTGAGCCTTGGTGGCTGGCAGGAATCGAGTTCCGAGACCTGCAACGGGAAAGATCGCCTTCTTGATGTGCATTTACTTACAATCGACCATGGGGAGACCGGCAGATTCTGGCACGCAGCACGGCTGCGGCCGGCGTGAAAACTGCCTGGTGGGTGCATGGACGTCCTGATCGTTGAGCCGCTCGAGCCGGAGGTCATGCAATGGCTGGGCGAGCGCCATACCGTGCGCTATGCGCCCGAATTGACGCACGACCCGCGAGCCCTTCGCCAGGCGCTGTTCAACGTCCGCGCCTTGATCATTCCGCCGTCGGTCGCCGTTGATGCGCAGGTGCTGCACTTCGCGCCGGTGTTGCGTGCCGTGGGGCGCCTCAGCTCCGGTGCCGAAAATATCGACCTCGATGCCTGCGGGCGGGCCGGCGTCGAGGTGGTTCGCAGCGTCACGGCCAGCGCGGTGGCCGAGGCCGAGTTCATGATCGGCGCGCTGCTGGCACTGCTGCGGCGCGTGCCGGTGGTCAATGCCGAAGGCCTGTTGGTCGGGCGCGAACTCAGCGGCTCGACCATCGGCCTGATCGGCATGGTGCCGGCCGCCCGCTCGCTGGCCCAACTGCTGTCGGCCTTCGGTTCGCGTGTGGTCGGCTACGACCCGTCCGTGCATGCGTCCGACAATGTCTGGGGCCGCTGGCGCGTCGAGCCGTTGCCGCTGCGCGAGTTGATGGAGCAGTGCGACGGCGTGTGCGTCCAACTGGCCTATTTCACGCGCTACCACGGCCTGATCGGGGAACGCTTCCTGCCGTTCTGCAAGCCGAACCAGGTGTTGGTGAGCATCGCGCACTCCAGCATGTTCGATGAGCCTGCGCTGGCCGAGGTGCTGGCCACCGGCCGCATGGCTGCCGCCTGGTTTGACAGCATGGAGCCCGGCGCGATGGACCAGGGCCGGCCGCTGCACGACATCGACAGCCTGCAGATCACGCCGCGGGTGGCCAGCACGACCCGCGAGTCGCGCATCCGCAGTGCCTGGGCTGTGGCACGGCGCATCGACGAGTTGCTCAGCGCCACCACCGCGCCGCAGCGCGCCGAATTCAAGTCGACGGCGCCAGACGTGCCGCTTGATCTTGCAGCCGACGAAGCGTCTGGCTGAACTCGGCCAGGCGCTGGCGCTCCTGTTCGACCACCGCCGCTGGCGCGCGCGCCACGAAGCCCGGGTTGCCGAGCTTGGCCTCGGCCTTCACCACTTCGCCGTGCAGGCGGCTGATTTCCTTGCCCAGACGCGCCTGCTCGGCGGCGACATCGATCTGGACTTCAAGCGCCAGACGGGCGCTGCCTTGCACGGCCACCGGTGCGTTTTGCGTCGCCTGGGCAAACGCCGTTTCGTCGGCCAGGTGCCTGACCTCTGAAAGCCGGGCCAAGGCCTTGAGCAGCGGCGCGGCGGCGTCGATGAAGGCAGCGTCGCCACAGGCCAGCAGCGGCACGCGTTCGCCGGGCGACAGCGCCATCTCGCTGCGCAGGTTGCGGCAGGCGCCCACGACGGCCTTCAGATGCGCGACCCAGGCATCGGCCTGCGGGTCGATGCGCTCGGGTTGGGCCGCGGGGTAGGGCGCGTTGACGATGCCCTGGGCCGCGGCCGCCACCTTGCCGGCGTCGCGTTGGGCGACCGGCGCCACGCGCTCCCACAACTCGGCGGTGATGAACGGCGTCAGCGGGTGCAGCAGCCGCAGCACGACCTCGAGCACGCGGATCAGCGTGCGCCGCGTGGCGCGCTGTTGCGCGGCGTCACCGGTGGCGATCTGCACCTTGGCGATTTCGAGGTACCAGTCGCAGTACTCGTCCCAGACGAAGGCGTAGATCGCGTTGGCGACGTTGTCCAGGCGGTAGTCGGCAAAGCCCTGCGCGACGGCGGCTTCGACGCGCTGCAACTCGCTGACGATCCAGCGGTCGGCCGGCGAAAAATCGAGATAGCCGCCCCCAGCGGCGGCTTGACCGTCGCCCGCCTGATTCGCACACGCCTCGGCGCCATGCGGCGCAAAGCCGCAGTCCTGGCCTTCGCAGTTCATGAGCACGAAGCGGGTGGCGTTCCAGAGCTTGTTGCAGAAGTTGCGGTAGCCCTCGCAGCGCTGGGTGTCGAAGTTGATGCTGCGGCCCAGGCTGGCGTAGCTGGCCATGGTGAAGCGCAGCGCGTCGGCGCCATAGGCCGGCATGCCGTTCGGGAACTCCTTCTTCACCCGCGCCGCGACCTTGGGTGCGGTCTCGGGCCGGCGCAGACCGGTGGTCGATTTCGCCACCAGCGCGTCGAGGTCGATGCCCTGGATCAGGTCCACCGGGTCGAGCACATTGCCTTCGCTCTTGCTCATCTTCTGGCCGTGGGCGTCATGCACCAGGCCGTGGATATAGACGTCGCGGAAGGGTACTTTTCCAGTGAAGTGAAGCGTCATCATGATCATCCGGGCGACCCAGAAGAAGATGATGTCGTGGCCCGTGACCAGCACCGACGAGGGCAGGAACAGGTCCTGCTCGAGCGTCTTGTTCGGCCAGCCCAGGGTGGAGAACGGGAACTGCGAGGCCGAGTACCAGGTGTCGAGCACGTCTTCGTCGCGCTTCAACTCGCCCGAGTAGCCGGCGGCCGTGGCTTTCGCGCGGGCCTCGTCTTCGCTGCGCGCGACAAATAGTTCGCCGCCGCTGCCGTACCAGGCCGGGATCTGGTGCCCCCACCAGAGCTGGCGCGAGATGCACCAGTCCTGGATGTTGTTCATCCACTGGTTCCAGGTATTGACCCATTGCGGCGGCACGAAGCGCACGTCGCCGCGCTCAACCGCGGCCATCGCGCGGCCGGCGATCGACTGGCCGTCGCGGCCCGGCTGGGTCATGGCCATGAACCATTGGTCGGTCAGCATCGGCTCGACGATCTGCCCGGTGCGCGCGCAGCGCGGCACGGTGAGCCTGTGCTTCTTGGTCTCGACGAGCAGGCCCTGGGCCTCGAGGTCGGCCACCACGCGCTTGCGGGCGACGAAACGGTCCAGGCCGCGGTAGGCTGCGGGCGCCTGGTCGTTGATCGTCGCGTCGAGCGCCAGCACGCCGATCAT
>JANMSS010000240.1:0-7060 GCA_031389585.1 Burkholderiales bacterium
TAAGTTTCAGGAACGGATCATGGGAAAAGTCACCGGCTTCCTCGAATACGAGCGTCTCGAAGAGGGCTACGAGCCGATTGCCAAGCGCGTGAAGAACTACAAGGAGTTCGTCATCGCGCTCAATGCCGAGCAGTCGACGACGCAGGCCGCACGCTGCATGGATTGCGGCACGCCGTTCTGCAACAGCGGTTGTCCCGTCAACAACATCATCCCCGACTTCAACGACCTCGTTTACCGCGGTGACTGGCAGAACGCGGCCCTGGTCCTGCATTCAACCAACAACTTCCCCGAGTTCACGGGCCGCATCTGCCCTGCGCCCTGCGAGGAGGCGTGCACGCTCAACGTCAATGACGACCCGGTGGGAATCAAGTCGATCGAGCACGCCATCATCGACCGCGCCTGGGCCGAGGGCTGGGTTAGGCCGCAACCACCCAGCCTCAAGACGGGCAAGACGGTGGCGGTGGTCGGATCGGGCCCCGCAGGCCTCGCCGCGGCACAGCAGCTCGCGCGCGCCGGCCATGAGGTCACGGTGTTCGAGAAGAACAGCCGCATCGGCGGCTTGCTGCGCTATGGCATTCCCGACTTCAAGATGGAGAAGTCGCACATCGATCGCCGCATCGAGCAGATGCAGGCCGAGGGTGTGGTCTTTCGCACCGGCGTGCTGGTCGGGGCCCTGGCCAATGACAGCAAGGTGACCAACGACGCCAAGCAGAGCATCAGCGCCGAGGCGTTGACGGCGCAGTTCGACGCCGTGCTGCTGGCCGGGGGCGCAGAGCAGAGCCGTGACCTGCCGGTGCCGGGCCGCGAGCTCGACGGCGTGCACTTCGCGATGGAGTTCCTGCCGCAGCAGAACAAGGTCGTCGCCGGCGACAAGGTCAAGGGCCAACTGCTGGCCACCGGCAAGCATGTGATCGTCATTGGTGGCGGTGACACCGGCAGCGATTGCGTCGGCACCAGCAACCGCCACGGCGCGGCCAGCGTGACGCAGTTTGAGCTCTTGCCACAACCCCCCGAGCAGGAAGACAAGCCGCTGGTCTGGCCCTACTGGCCGATCAAGCTGCGCACGAGTTCGAGCCATGAAGAAGGTTGCCAGCGCGAGTTCGCGATCGCGACGAAGGAACTCATCGGCGACGGGTCGGCCAAGCGTGGCAAGGTCAGCGCGCTGAAGACGGTGCGCGTGCAGTGGCAGGGCGGCAAGATGGTCGAGGTGCCCGGCAGCGAGCAGGTGCTCAAGGCCGATCTGGTGCTGCTGGCGATGGGCTTCGTCAGCCCGGTGGCCTCGGTGCTCGAGGCCTTTGGCGTCGAGCGAGACGCGCGCGGCAATGCCAAAGCCGGCACCGAGTCCTCGGGTGCCTACCGAACCAATGTCGACAAGGTCTTCGCCGCCGGCGACATGCGCCGCGGCCAGAGCCTGGTGGTGTGGGCCATTCGCGAAGGCCGCCAAGCCGCACGCGCGGTCGAGGAATTCCTGCTGGGAAGCAGCAACCTGCCGCGCTGACCTGCCGCGTCGCTCGGAAGCCACGCGTTGGGTTCGCAAGGGCACCCGGCGCGGCCTCTCTGCACCATTGATCGGCGCTTGGCGACCACTCGTCGAGGGCGAGTGGCGCGGTGTGACATCTGCCACTGCGGGAGCGCTCGCGCGTCAGCACAATCACGCCGAGTCGCAATCCAGCAGCCACCCGCTCCTGACCAACAAGCCGCCACCGTGACCGCCTCTCGACCACTCGAAACGATGCTCAACAGCCGCGCCCGGCCCACCGCCTCAGGGCGTGTCCTGCGCGGGTTCACGCTCATCGAGTTGATGATCGTGGTGGCGGTCGTCGCCATCATCGCCGCCGTTGCCCTGCCGAATTACTTTGATTCGATCCGCAAGAGCCGGCGCGCCGATGCGATCGCGCTGATGTCGCAGGTGGGGCAGGCGCAGGAGCGCTTTCGCGCAAACTGCCCGTGTTTTTCCCACAGCATCACCAACGCCGCGAGCGCGACTTGCCCGGCGACCTGTCCGGGGACGGGCGCAAACCCGGGATTGGGGCTGACTTCCGTGACCAGCCCGTACTACACGATCACGCTGCAGACCATTGCGGGCAGCACATACACCGTGCGCGCCGTGGCAGCGGGCTCGCAGGTCAGAGACACGAGGTGTGCTGCGATGGAAATGCGCATGGACGCCGGCAATCTGAGTTACCTCGCCAACACGTCTGTGGGAACGCTCAGTACCGCGAACCCCGACCCCAACCGGTGCTGGAATCGATGAACGCCTTCTACCGCCTTCGCCAAACCGGCTTCACGCTCGTCGAGCTGATGATTGTGGTCGCCCTGGTGTCCATCATCTTGTCGCTCGCCGCGCCATCGTTTCGCGAAATGATCGCGCGCAGCAAACTCGAAGGCGTGGCGGGCGAGTTCGTCACCGACCTGCAGTACGCGCGCAGCGAGGCGGCTGCCCGCAATGCCAACGTCGGCCTCGTCACCGGTGTCGCAGGAACCTGCTACACGATTTACCAGGCCGCCGATCCCCCCGCCGGTTCGTGCGCGTGTGGGAGTACGCCGGCCTGTACCGGCGGGCCCACCGAGATCAAGAAGGTGAGCTTTGCCGGCACCGGCGTCAGCAGTGGGACGACCGTGCTCGAATTCGAGTTCGAGCCGCTGCGCTCCGGCCTGAAGGCCGGTTCAGTCACCACGCAGGTGACGCTGACCAGCCCCGTCGGTGGCGCGAGCTTGCAGGCCGAAGTCCTGGTGGTCGGCCGCGTCAAGACCTGCAGCCCGTCGGGATCATTCAAGGGGTATCGATCATGCTGACCCAAGGACCTGGACGCCGCCATGCGCAGCGCGGCCTGTCGATCGTCGAGATGATGGTCGGCATCGCGGTGGGCCTGTTCATCCTCGCCGGCACGACCAAGTTGTTCGTCGATTACCTCTCCAACAACCGCGGCCTGCTGCTCGAGACGCGCATCAACCAGGATCTGCGCTCGGCCGCCGACCGGGTCGCGCGTGACCTGCGGCGCGCCGGTTATTGGCGCAACTCGGAGTCCGGTATTTCTTCGACCCTGGGTGTCGCCCCCGTGGACAACCCTCACAGGGCGGTCAATCGCGTCTCCGCGACCGAGGTGAACTACACCTACGCCAAGGATGGCGATAACGTGGTCGATGCGGGGGGCAGCGAGTCCTTCGGCGTCAGGCGCGTGGTCGACACCTCGACCGGCAAGGGTGTCTTGGAGCTGCAATCCAATGGGTGGAACGCGATCACGGATCCGGCTACCCTCGACATCCCGGCGGGTACCGCCGGCCTGAACATCACTGAAACAACGCGCGTCGCGCCGCTCTTCGACGAATGCCCGTGCATCTTCGAGCTGACGTGCACAAAGGGCCAGTTCGCGGATCCCGATCCGGCGACCGGGGTCACGGGCACGCTCTTCGCGACCCGTCCGCGCCTCACGATCCGCCAGTACCTCCTCAACATCCGGGCCCAGTCGAGCGCCAACCCCGCCATCGTGCGCGAAATCCGCGAAGTCGTTCGCGTGCGCAATGACCTGCTCGAAGGTACCTGTCCCGCTTGACCACACCGCACGCCACCATGAAACCACTGCACATTCCGAGCCGTCGCCACCGTCAACGCGGCGCGGCGGCGCTGATCGTATCGATCATCCTGCTGTTTGGCATGACGGTGATTGCGTTCTTCGTCAATCGCAACATGATTTTCGAACAGCGCACCTCGGCCAATCAGTACCGCACGACCAAGGCTTTCGAAATGGCCGAGGCCGGGCTCGAATGGGCCGTGGCCCAGCTCAATACCGAAGCGCCGCGCGTGGTGGCGCCGGGATGCACGACGACCACCGGCGCCGCAACCGGCTCGTTCGCGTGGCGCTACCTGACCATCAGCGCAGCCGGGATCGGCGTGGTCGCCAACGGCCGGCCGGCCGGCAGCATCGCAAGCAACGGCGCAGTGACTGCCCAATGCCCCACGCCAGGTACCGCAGCCACGCTCGGCGCCAGCAGCGAGCCACGCTTCATGGTCGAGTTCTCGAGAACGGGCGTCACCGATCCGTATTCGGTCCGTATCATCTCGCGCGGCTGTACCAATGCCGGCAGCTTCTGCGTCGATGGCACGACGGGAACGCCGGCCGACGGTGTGGCCGTGGTCAGCGCCATCTACAAGATGAAGCCGGCGCTGCCGCTGGCGCCCGGGGCCGGGCTCGTCACCGGCGGCGCCGCCAGCGTGGGCGGCAACATGAACGTGATCAACGAGGATCGTGCGAGCAACGGCATCACGATCAACTCCGGCTCGATCGTCAACCTGGGTTCAGGCACGGAGGTCTACACCATCGGCGGCACGGCGCCGCAGACCTCGGTGCTCGACAACGACCCCTCGCTGCGCAACCTGACCAACGCCGATGGCACCGGCGAGATCATGTTCCAGAGCTTTTTCGGCCAGAACTACACCGAGTACCAGGAAAGCCCGAAGACCTGGATCATCACTTCCGGCGTGTGCCCAGCCAACGCGGCCGGCCGCTGCAGCGGCAGTTGCGGCTCGGCCAATGCCTGCGGCACGGCGCTGATGAACGCCTACACCAACAACGGCGTCGAAAAGTTCTGGACCGACACGCCGGTGCAATTCGGGACGTCCAATCGCCCCGCCGCGAGTGCTGCCAACCCGAGCCAGACCTTCGGCACGGCCACGCGGCCGCTGATCGTCGGCAGCACGGCCAACGTCGACTTCAACGGCGCCGTCGTCGGCTACGGCTTGTTCTACGCCGCGACCGCCAGCGCCACAGACAACTACGTGGTCGTCGGCACCGGCAATGCGACCGTCGTCGGCGCGATCGTCACGCGCGGCAACTTCGTCAAGGGTGCGGGCACCCTGAACCTGATTTACAAGGCCGACCTGTACAACCAGTACCTGGACTTCGGCACCATGATTCGCGTACCGGGCAGCTGGCGCGACAGCCTGAACGACTTGTGACTTCAATCGACGGCCTGCCGACGGGAACCGCCACCATGCAACAGCTCCACTTCCAGCAACGCACCCGCCAAGCGGGTTTCACCTTGGTCGAGGCCCTGATCGCGCTGCTGGTCATGTCTTTCGGCATGCTGGCCCTGGCCGGCATGCAGATGACCATGACCCGCAGCTCCGACGTGGCCAAGCAGCGCAGCGAGGCCGTGCGTCTGGCGCAACTGAAGATGGAAGACCTGCGCTCCTACGATGGCCTGATCAGCGGCACCTTCACCTATGGCACGAACGTGGTCTCGAGCACGGCCAGCGAGACGATCTGCCCGACCTGCGCGGCGCCATTGGACGCCAGCACGAATACCACATTCACACGCAGTTGGACGGTCACGCGAAGCGACGGCGTCACCGCGGCGACGGCCAGCGATGCGCAGAAGTGGATCAACGTGCTGGTGACCTGGACCGATCGCACGAACCAGGCGCAGCAAGTCACGCTGCAATCCGTGATTGCCCGCAACGATCCGGTCGCGCTCAAGGGCTTCGTTGCCGGCCAGGCGCGCGCCAAGGTGCGCTACCCGAAGAACCGTCACGTCAACATCCCCTACCCGGCCGTCTCGCTGCCGGGCAGCCTGAGCAGCTTCAAGCCCCCGCCTGGTGCTGACAATTTCGTGTTCGACAAC
Source organism: Burkholderiales bacterium (assembly GCA_031389585.1). Taxonomy (GTDB): domain Bacteria; phylum Pseudomonadota; class Gammaproteobacteria; order Burkholderiales; family Burkholderiaceae_C; genus CADEEN01. Next base: position 5,623 of record JANMSS010000240.1, read on the forward strand.
GACACCGGCAACGTGCTCGGTTCTTGCAGCGACGCGGCCATCGCCAGTTCGATTTCCAGCGGCACCACGATCAGCTTCACGGGCACTCCGACGAGCGGCTGCACCGCCGGCGCGGGCTACCTGCTCAGCGGCTACGTGCGCTTCAAGACGACCGGGGCCGCACCCACCGCCGCCAACATCGAGAATCTGGCCGACGCGACGCTGCCCCTGTCGACATCGGGGCCCGTGGCGATCGACTCGACATCGACCGGCAATGGGCCTGCGTCCTTCGCGTGCTACTCGCAACGCCAAAAAGTCATGGGCACCTCCAACCTGTCGCCCGCGACCGTGGCCGGCGCGGTCCGGTCGGCCAACGTGGTCACGATCGCCACGTCCTCCAATCACGGATTCGCCGTCGGACAACGCGTCTCCATCCAAGCAGCCGGCAACTTTACGTTCAACGGATCTTTTGAGATTTCGTCGACGACCCCCACCACGTTCACCTACGCGCAGAATGCTGCGAACGCCAGCTCGAGCGGCGGCAGGGCGCAACTGATCGAACGCATCACGGTTGAAGAGAGTGCAGCCACGCCCGGCTACAACTCGACCATCTCGAGGTTTATCGCGTACACCTGCGTCGTCAGGCCGGGCGCCGACCAGGCAGGTACCGCCTGGTGGGGTGAAGCCCGGCTGGTCACTGACGGCAGCTGGAGCCTCGGCACCACTGCCAGTACGTTCAAGGTATGCCGTTTTTCGGGCGACTACGTCGCCGACTTGGCGGTGTCCAACCACGAGCATCCGCGCTATTACCGGCGCGTGACCGGCACGCTCGATAACCAGAACTATCTGGTCATCAAGGGCAATGACAACTGCCCGACCGACGTGAACTCCGACGCGGTGGCGGGTGATCTGGTCAACACCAACACCGCGACGCATCAACCGGCGGCGGCCACGCCGGAGCTGTCGTTCGTGTGTACTAACGCCGCTTGCAGTGGTGGCAACAAGGTGCCGATCGAATCCGCGACCGTGACCGATCCGGCGCCGATGTTCTGTCCGCTGGCGACTGCGGGCTGCAGTTAAGGGCAGCCCGCGGGGGCTCGAGGCCCGCGCCGCAGTGTCTGGCGCGCGGCGCAGTCGTGGTCCATCGGAGGGGCATGTCGGAGCGATCTCACGCAATCCGGGGATTCCCGCATAGGGTGGGGCCTGCGTGAGACAATCTGCGCCACAAAAACGACTCGCGCCCGGCCCCCACGCCCGCCCCGCCGCTTGAACAACGACACGCTCATCGAGATCGACCACGTCACGTTCGGCTACGACGCCAGCCGCACGATCCTCGACGACATCAGCCTAGGGTTTGCCCGCGGCAAGGTCACGGCCATTCTTGGCGGCTCGGGCTGCGGCAAGACCACGCTGCTGCGCCTGATCGGCGGCATGGCCGCGGCCAACAAGGGGCGCGTGT
>JANMSS010000243.1:0-12291 GCA_031389585.1 Burkholderiales bacterium
CGTCGCAGAAACTCCCACGCAAAGCGTGTGTTCGATGCTTCACCCGGCGTCGGATAGCACGCCGCGTCTTTCCAATCTGGCAGCTCAAACACCGCACCCCCTCGCATGCGCCCTCGAAAAGTGGGCCGCGCCGACGGGGAGGGAAGCCCGGTGTTCGCCCTCGGGGATCAGCCTCGGGCTAGGCGCAGCCGGATCGAATGATCGCCTATGCGGCCACCGCTGACACTGCTGCTCGCACACCGCGCTTCATCGCCGGCCGCGACGCCTTCGGACGCGGCATCACCGCGGGCTCCAACACACCACGCTCAGCCAGGCTCACGACGTTTGGCCAGCCGATCACGCAATGGTCGAGTACGCGCACATCGATGTGCCGGAGCGCGGCCTGCAGGGCGGTGGTCAGCAGCTCGTCCGCCCGCGAGGGCTCGGCCGTGCCTGACGGATGGTTGTGCGCAAGGATCACCGCCGCGGCATTCAGTTGAAGCGCCCGCTTCATCACTTCACGCGGGTGCACCGACGTGTGCGCGAGCGTGCCCTCGAACAACACCTCAAAGGCAATCAGCGAGTGCTGCGAGTCGAGGAACAGCACGCCGAACCGTTCGTGCTCCCACCTGGCCAGGTGCAGGCGCAGGTACTCGCGCACCCTCGCCGGCGAGTCGAACACGGCGCCAGGCTCGCGTATGTGCTGAGCCAGGATCGCCAGCGCCGCATCGATGACGGCTTGCTCATGCGCCGGCAACCCACGCGCCAGGGATTGCGGGGTGTTGTCGGGCCAGCCGTAGCCACGCGCTGTGGGGGGCGTTTCGGAGGCAACTTTGCGCGGCAAATCCGGCACAGACGGACGCACCAGGGCGGGGGCGGGGGCGGGTTCAGGCGAAGGGGATAGATCAGAGACATGAGAGTCTTTCCGCAGTCTTTCCGCAGTTCTTCCGCAGTTCCTTGCGCCCCTCTTTCCCTCTGCATTCCGCAGTTCCGCAGTTTCCGCAGTGCCTTTTGCGCCGGCCGGCGATTTGGCGGCGATCACGCTGCGATCCTCGGGCCGAGCTTCACGACTTTGCCGCCCTTGCGACCGTCGAGGCGGTCGGCCCACCACTGCAGCAGCTTGGCCCGCTCGGGCAGGTATTCGGCGCGGTGGTACGCGGCCCGCACTTCGTTGCGCTCCTTGTGCGCGAGCTGGCGCTCGATCACGTCGGCGTCGTGCCCACACTCGTTGGCCACGGTCGAAAACAGCGCCCGGAACCCGTGGGCCGAGTGCTTGCCCTTGTAGCCCATCGCGGCCAGGGCGCTATTGAGCGTGTTCTCGCTCAATGCCTGGCCGGGGTAGTACGGGCTCGGAAACACCAGCTCGCGTGCGCCGCTGATTGGGCGCATGGCCTCGATCACCTCCACGGCCTGCCGCGATAACGGCACCACATGCGGCGCCCTCATCTTCATGCGCTCGCCGGGGATCCGAATTTCGACCGCGTCGGTGTTCACTTCGGCCCAGCGCAGGCCGCGCAGCTCGCCGGGCCGCAGCGCCGTGAGCATCAGCAGCCGCAGTGCGGCCTTTGTCGTGGCGTCGCCGTCGAAGGCCGCCAGGTCGGCCAGGAACTTCGGCAGGTCCTTGTCGGCGATCGCGGCGCGGTGGCGCACCTGGCGCGGTTTGAGCAGCTCGGACGGGCGCAAGTCGAGCATCGGATTCGAGTCGATCACTTCGTGCACCACGGCGTAGCGGAACACGGCTCGGATGCGTTGCAGCACCCGGCCGGCTGTCTCGCCTGCGCCGGCGTTCTCGATCGCACGCACCACGGCCGCCACGTCGCGCGGCCGGATGGCCACCAGGGGCAGCTCGGCGAGCTTGGGGAAGGCGTGCGTTTCCAGCGATATGCGGATGCCCTCGCGCGTGTCGGGCGCCCACTTGGCGGACTGGTGATCGAGCCATGCGCCGGCCACGGCCCGGAAGGTGTTGCCGGCGTCGCCGTCAGCCTTTGCCTTTGCCTGTCGCTTGATGATGGCCGGATCGGCGCTGCGGTCGAGGATGGCACGGGCGTCGGCCCGGCGCTCGCGTGCGGCCTTCAGGCTCACCTCGGGGTAGACACCGAAGGCGAGGCGCTTTTCCTTGCCGGCGAATCGATACTTCAGGCGCCAGTACCGGCCGCCCGCGGGCGTCACCTCCAGGTACAGCCCGCCGCCGTCGAAATGCTTGCCCGGCTGCACCAGGTTGCGCAGCTTCACGTCCGATAGCTTGTCCATTGCTCGCACTCCCGCGCCCCCTTGGGGGCACATTTGGGGGCACATTCTCGCCCCGCGTTTCAGGAAGTGAGCATTGGTGCGGCTTGCCGAGCAGACTTCGTTTGCTGTCGGAGCGCCATGCCTGCGCACGCGGCACCTTGGCTTCAGTTGTCGCGGCGCATTGCGCGCGACAGCAGCCACACCGGCAGCAGGCCCACCGCCACGATCGCCAACGACGGCAGCGCCGCCTCGGCCAGGCGCTCGTCGCGTGCCAGGTTGTAGGCCACCACGGCCAGGGTGTCGCTGTTGAAGGGCCGCAGCACCAGCGTGGCCGGCAACTCCTTCATCACATCGACGAACACCAGCAGCGCGGCGGCCAGCACCGAGCGGCGCAGCAGTGGAAGGTGCACTTCGCCCAGCAGCCGCGCCCGCGACGCGCCGAGCATGCGCGCGCTGTCGTCCAGGCTGGTGGGCAGACGGTCATAGCCGGCCTCCAGCGACTGCAGCGCTACGGCCGAGAAGCGCACCAGGTAGGCATACAGCAATCCGGCCACGCTGCCGGTGACGATGGCTGACAGCGGTGCTGCCGGCCACAGCGCCTGCACGGCGGCGACGGGCAGCAGGATGCCGACCGCGATCACCGCGCCGGGCAGCGCGTAGCCGAGTGACACGGTGCGCACCGCAGCATTCAGTGCGCGCGTGCGCCAGCCGCGGTCGGCGCGCGACGCGGCCACACGCAATGCAAACGCCAGCGCCACCGCCAATGCGGCTGCCAGCAATGCCGCGGTGGCCGCGAGTTGGAAGCTGGTCAGGCACCACTGCGCAAAGCGCGCCAGCGGCAGGCCAAACGCGCCGAAGCTGGCCTCCTGCCAGACCAATCGCGCCAACAGCACCAGCGGCAGCGCGAAACCCAAGACCACCGGCAGCGCGCACAGGCCCCAGGCAAGCAGCGCAAGGCGCCCGCGCAACACGACAGCCCGCCCTTCGTCGCCATGCAACATGGGGCTGCTGCGGCTGCTGGCGAAACGCAGGTGCCGGCGCGCACGGCGCTCGGCCCACAGGATCGTGGCCACCACCAGCAGCAGCAGCGAGGCCAGTTGTGCCGCGGCGATGCGGTCGTTCATCACCAGCCAGGCCTTGTAGATCCCGGTGGAAAAAGTCGTCAAGCCGAAGTAGGCGCCAACGCCATAGTCGGCCAGGGTCTCCATCAAAGCCAGTGCGACCCCCGCCGCCAGCGCCGGGCGCGACAGCGGCAGCGCCACCGCACCAATGCGCCGCCACAGCCCGGCGCCGAGCAGCCGTGCCGCTTCCATCATCTGCACGCCGCGCTCGGCCAACGCCGTGCGTACCAGCAGGTAGACGTAGGGATACAGGCAGAGCACGAACAGCACGACCGCGCCAGGCAGGCTGCGCACGTCGGGCCACAGCGCGCCCTCCAGGCCGGTCAGGCCGCGCAGCGCCGACTGCAGCGGGCCGCTGAACTGCAGGAAGTCGGTGTAGACATAGGCCAGCACATAGGCGGGCATGGCCATCGGCAACAGCAGTGCCCACTCAAATAGCCGCCGGCCCGGAAACTCGAACAGCGCCACCGCTGCCGCCGCGCCGCCGCCCAGCGCGGCCACGCCCAGGCCGACAAAGACGGCCAGCAGCAGCGACTCCAGCACGTAGCCGGCCAGCACGGTCTGCGCCTGATGCGCGAGCACGGCCCAGGCTGCGGCATCGAAGACCAGCCAGGCGCCGAGCACACCGAGCACCGGCAAGGCCAACAGCAGGCAGATCAAGGTCAACAGAACGCGCATCGCGGGGTTTTGTTGCAAATGCGAATAATCCGCATTCCTATGTAGCAGCTATCATACGGGCATGTTCCTCGACCTCGCCCAGGTGGGTGTTCGCTACCCGGACAGTCGTGCCACGCATGACGCCGTTCTGGGCGTGTCGCTGGCCCTGGTCAAGGGCCAGATCGGGGTCCTGATCGGGCCCTCGGGTTGCGGCAAGACCTCACTGCTGCGCGCGGTCGCCGGGCTCGAGCGACTGGCGGCAGGGCGTGTGACGATGGACGGCCGGGTGCTGGCGGATACGCAAACCCATGTACCGGCCGAGTCACGGCGCATCGGCATGGTGTTCCAGGACTACGCCCTGTTTCCGCACCTCAACGTGCGCGACAACGTGGCCTTCGGGGTGCGCGACCTGCCCCGCGCGGCACGCCAGCAGCGCGTCGATCAGGTGCTGGAACTGGTGGGCCTGGCGCATGCCGCCAAGCGCGCGTCGCACCAGCTTTCGGGCGGCCAGCAGCAGCGGGTGGCACTGGCCCGCGCGCTGGCACCGCAGCCGCAATTGCTGCTGCTCGACGAGCCCTTCTCCAACCTCGACGTCGACCTGCGCGAGCGCCTGGCCCATGACATCCGCGCGATCCTGCAGCAAGCCAGCACGACCGCGCTGTTCGTGACCCACGACCAGATCGAAGCCTTTGCGATTGGCGATGTGATCGGCGTCATGCACCGGGGCCGACTCGAGCAGTGGGACGACGCCTACACCCTGTACCACCGCCCGGCCACGCGCTTCGTCGCCGACTTCATCGGCCATGGCGTGTTCACGCCGGCGCGCATTGTGGCCACGGCGGATGGCCCGAGAGTGCAGACCCCACTGGGCGCGCTGGCCGATGCGGCCGAATGCCCGCTGCCCGGCGCCTACCCGGACGGTGCCTGCGACGTCTTGCTGCGTGCCGACGACATCATCCACGACGATGCGGCGCCCGTGAAAGCCTGCATTGAGCGCAAGGCATTTCGCGGTTCTGAATTCCTCTACACACTGCGCCTGAGCACCGGCGAGCGGCTGCTGGCGCATGTGCCCAGCCACCACGACCACCAGATCGGCGAGTGGATCGGCATCCGCGCGGTGGTCGACCATGTCGTGACCTTCGCCCGTGAGAGCGCCACCGCCACGTAAATGGGGGTTGAACTTTGCCCTTGTTCACAGTCTCGAATCCCGACCACGGCGTATAGTTGCGGCAGCGATATCAGGAGCGAACGCCATGGGCGCAAAATTGAAGGTTGCCGGCTTTGTCGCAGTAGGCGTCTTGGCCGGCGCGCTGACGACGATGCAGTTGCAGGCCTTTGCGCGCGGCAGCTTCGCGCCGCTGCCGCTGGAAGAACTGCAACAACTTGCCGCGGTGTTCGGCATGATCAAGAGCGATTACGTCGAATCAGTCGACGAGAAAAAGCTGATCACCGACGCCATCGGCGGCATGGTTTCGGGCCTGGACCCGCACAGCCAGTATTTCGACAAGAAGTCGTTCAAGGAATTCCGCGAAGGCACCACCGGCAAGTTCGTCGGCATCGGCATCGAAATGGCGATGGAAGATGGCCTGGTGAAGGTCGTCTCGCCGATCGAGGGCTCACCCGCGTTCCGCGCCGGCCTGAAGAGCGGCGACCTGATCACGCGCATCGACGACACACCGGTGAAGGGCCTGAGCGTCGACCAGGCCGTCAAGCGCATGCGCGGCGAGCCCAACACCAAGGTCACTCTGAGCGTCTTCCGCAAGGAAGAGTCGCGCAGCTTTCCGGTGACCCTGGTGCGCGAAGAGATCCGCCAGCAGAGCGTACGCAGCAAGATCGTCGAACCCGGCTATGCCTGGCTGCGCATCAGCGTGTTCCAAGAGCGCTCCACCGAAGACTTCGCGCGCAAGATCGACGAGATCTACAAGGCCGAGCCCAATCTCAAGGGCCTCGTGCTCGACCTGCGCAATGACCCGGGCGGCCTGCTCGACGGCGCGATCGCGGTCTCCGCCGCCTTCCTACCCGCCGACACGGTGGTCGTCACCACGAACGGCCAGGTCGCGGACTCGAAGGCGACCTTCAAGGCCGCGCCCGAGTTCTACGCCCGCCGTGGCGCCGACCCGCTGCGCCGCCTGCCAGAAGGCATCAAGAAGGTGCCGCTGGTGGTGTTGGTCAATGAAGGCTCGGCCTCGGCGAGCGAAATCGTCGCCGGCGCGCTGCAAGACCACAAACGCGCCACCATCATGGGCGCGCAGACCTTCGGCAAGGGTTCGGTGCAGACCTGGCGCCCGCTGACCGCCGACACGGCGCTGAAGATCACTACCGCACGCTATTACACGCCGCAGGGCCGCTCGATCCAGGCCACCGGCATCGTGCCCGATGTCTGGCTCGACGAAACCGCCGAAGGCAACGTCTTCGCCGCGCTGCGCTTGCGCGAGGCCGACCTTGACAAGCACCTGACCACGCCTGACGAGAAAAAGGATGAAGCCCGTACCAAGGCGCGCGAGGATGCGCGCAAAAAGCTCGAAGAGCAGCTGGCCAAGAGCAAGGAGCCGCTCAAGCCGCTGCCCGAGTTCGGCAGCCTCGAAGATTTCCCGCTGCGCCAGGCGCTGAACCAGTTGCAAGGCAAGACGGTGATGGCGTCGAAGACCGCGGCCGAGCGCCGGGCCCAAGCCAAGACCGAGTGAGTTGCTTTCAACCCGCCCTTGAAAGGCCCGCCCTGGCGGGCCTTTTTTCCTGTTGGCGAAGCGTACACGGGCCTTTTTTCCTGTTGGCGAAGCGTTCACGGGCCTTTTTTCCTGTTGGCCAAGCCATCACGCACCTCTTTCCATCCCCATGACTGACGACCAGTTGTTGCGCTACTCGCGCCACATCCTGCTCGATGAGTTGGGCATCGAAGGCCAGCAACGCCTGCTGGTCGCCCAGGTGCTCGTGATCGGGGCCGGCGGCCTGGGCTCACCCGTCGCGCTGTACCTGGGCACCGCCGGCGTCGGGCACATGACGATCGTCGACCACGACAACGTCGACGTCACGAACCTGCAGCGTCAGATCGCGCACAACCTGGCGCGCGTGGGCAAGCCCAAAGCCGAATCGGCACGCGACACGATTGCCGCCATCAACCCCGACGTCCAGGTCACCGCGCTGGTCGAGCGTGCCGACGCCGCGCGGCTGGATGTGCTGGTCCGCGACGCCGATGTGGTCGTCGACTGCAGTGACAACTTCGCCACGCGCCACGCCGTCAACGCGGCCTGCGTGGCCCATCGCAAGCCGCTCGTGTCCGGCGCGGCGATCGGCTTCGACGGCCAGGTCTCGGTTTACGACACGCGCCAGCCCGATGCGCCTTGCTACGCCTGCATCTTCCCGCCCGAGTCGACCTTCGAGGAAGTGCAGTGCGCGACGATGGGCGTGTTCGCGCCGCTGGTGGGCATCATCGGCTCCGTGCAGGCGGCCGAGACGCTCAAGCTGCTGGCCGGTGTGGGCTCGTCGCTTGCCGGTCGCTTGCAGATGCTCGACGGGCGCACGATGGAATGGCACGAATTGCGCACCCCGCGCGCGCCGGCCTGCGCCGTGTGCGGGCAGCGACGGACAGACTGATCGCCGATCACGGCCGGCAATCGCCGGCTGCCCTGATGACCCGCCGCCAACGGGGTTGCATCAACACTGGTAGGGTCGGCCTCGATCGAATTTGACGCGCACAGCCATGACTGCACTGGACAAGAAACTGGCGACCTTGTCGCCCGAACGCCTGCGCGGCATGCGCCGCGGCGTCGAGAAGGAAAGCCTGAGGGCGCGGGCCGATGGCCGTCTGGCGCTCACGCCGCACCCAGCAGCGCTCGGCTCGCCATTGACCCACCCGCACATCACCACCGACTTCAGCGAGTCGCAGCTCGAACTCATCACCGGCGTGCACGACACGGTGCAGGCCTGCGAGACCGAGCTGACGCAGATCCACCAGGCCGTCTATCGCGCGCTAGGTGACGAAACGCTGTGGGTGGCCAGCATGCCCTGCGGCCTGCCGACCGACGAGACCATCCCGATCGGGCGCTATGGGTCGTCCAACGTGGGCCGCGCCAAGAGCGTGTACCGGATGGGCCTGGGCCTGCGCTACGGCCGGCGCATGCAGACGATCTCCGGCATTCACTACAACTGGTCGCTGCCAGGGCTGGGCAACACCGAATATTTTGGGCTGATCCGCAATTTCCGGCGCCATTCCTTCCTGTTGCTGACCCTGTTCGGCGCCTCGCCGGCGGTGTGTTCGAGTTTCGTTGCCGACCGCTCGCACGACTTGCAGCGCCTGTCGCCGCACACGCTGTACCTGCCGCATGCCACCTCGTTGCGCATGGGGCGCCTGGGGTACCAGAGTGACGCCCAGGCCGCGCTGGCGGTGAGCTACAACAGCCTGGCGGACTACGCCGAGTCGCTGGTCGGCGCATTGACCCGGCCGCACCCGCCGTACGACCAGGTTGGGCTGCGTGGGCCGGGTGGCGAGTACGTGCAACTGGCGACGAGCCTGTTGCAGATCGAGAACGAGTTCTACGGCACGATCCGCCCCAAGCGCGTCATCCGCCCGGGTGAGCGGCCACTGCATGCGCTGCGCGAGCGCGGCGTCGAGTACGTCGAGGTGCGCTGCATGGATCTCGACCCCTTCGAGCCGGTGGGCGTTGGCGCCGACACGATGCGCGTGCTCGATCTGTTCCTGCTGCATTGCCTGCTCAGCGACAGCCCAGACGACAGCGCGAGCGAGATTGCCCGCCTGGCGCGCAATCAGGACCTGGCCGCCACGCGCGGCCGAGAACCCGGTTTGCAACTGGAGCGGCATGACGGACCAATCTCGCTCATCGATTGGGCGCAGGAACTGCTCGACGACTGCCGTCCGATCGCCGCCGTTGTGGATGCGGCGCTGGGTGGCACGGCGTACGCCGCGGCCCTCGTCGCCGCGTGCGGCGCGATGGCTGAGCCGCAGCGCCTGCCTTCGGCCCGCGTGCTCGAGGTCATGGCCCGCGACTTCGACCAGTCATACACCGCCTTTGTGAACGCACAGTCGGCCAGCACGCGCTCGGCGTTGCTGCGGCTGCCTTTCACGGACGATCTGGCCGCTCGCTTCGAAGCCATTGCGCGTGAGTCGCTGCAGGAGCAGCAACGTATCGAAGGCAGCGATACGCTGACGTTCGAAGTCTATCGCCAGCAATACCTGGCGCCCGAGCGGCTCGGTACCTAGGGCCTGTTCAAACCAAGACAGGCAATGCGAACGGGCCCTAAGCCTTCGCGGTGGCGGCCCACTGCGCCAACAGTGCGTCGGCCACTTCGATGCCCTCGGCCTGCGCGCGCTGCCGCAGCGCCTCGCGCCGTGCGCCGGGTAGCCGCACCGCATCATCCTTGAGCATCTCGCCGATCAACACCTCGACGCGGTCGAGGTAGTGGTCGGCGCCGGCAAGCGCGCCCGGGTCGACCACAACGAAGACCTGCCCGAGGTGCGGACGGTTGCCTTCGTCGACGAAGAAGCTCGAGGCCTCGAAGCCGAAGTTCGCGCCGATCAGCGCCGTAACGAGCAGCTCCACGATCAACGCCAGCATCGCCCCCTTGGGCGACGACACGGCGCCGATTGGCAGCATCGAACCGGACAGTGCCGCCTTGGCGTCAGTGGTCGGCTGGCCCTGGGCGTCCAGGGCCCAGCCGAGCGGAATTGGCTCGCCGTTTCTGGCCGCCACCATGACTTTGCCGCGTGCGACCTCGCTCAGGCTGAGGTCGATCAACAGCGGATCTGCATCACGCCGCGGGAACACCGCGGCCACCGGGTTGGTTCCGAAGATCGGGTGACGCCCGCCCGCAGCCGGCATCGCCGCCGGAGAGTTCGAGAATCCCAGTCCGACCATGCCGGCCGCCGCTGCCACGCGCAGATAGTCGACGACGACGCCGCAATGGTGGCTGTTGATCACGCCGGCAAACGCCACTCCCTGCTCGCGCGCCGCCGCCACCGCTTCGGCCACGGCCAGCTCGCAGGCCGGGAATGCCAGGCCCTCGCCGGCGTCGATCAGCAGGGCGCCGCCCTTGCGGCGCGCCACACGCGCCTGCGCAGCACCCACCACTCGGCCGTTGCGCAGATGGGCGGTGTACTGAAGCACACGCGACAAGCCATGCGAGGCCATGCCCTGGGCCTCGGCCCAAGTCAGCGCACGCGCCGTACTCGCGGCCATCATCGGGCTCGCACCGGCGGCGCGCAATTCGGCGGCGACGCGACCCGCCAGGTCGTCCATCGTCAGCTTCATGCCAGGGCCTCGAGCACCCGCTCGGCAATCAACCGGCTCACGCGCTCATTGGACTCCGTCGACACGCCGGCGATATGCGGTGTCAGCAACAGGTTTGGGCAAGCCTCGAAGTGCTTTGACGCCGGCAGCGGTTCCTCGGCGAAGACGTCGATCGCAGCGCCACCCAGATGGCCGCTGCGCAGCGCAGCCGCCAGGGCCAGCTCGTCAACGATGCCGCCGCGCGCCGTGTTGATCAGCACCGCGCCGGGCTTCATTGAGCCGATGCGAGCCGCGTCGAACAGATCGCGTGTCGAATCCACGAGCGGCACATGCAGGCTGACCACGTCGGACTCGGCGATCAACCCATCGAGACTGACCGCGCGCACACCCCTGCGGGCATAGACCGGGTGGTCGGCGGCCATCATCGCGTCAAAAGCGATCACCTCCATGCCGAGCGCCTGCGCCAGCTTGGCCGTCAATTGGCCGATCGAGCCAAAGCCGATCAGGCCCAGCGTCTTGCCTGCCGTCTCGCGGCCCGTGGACAGCGCCGCGCGCGGCCACTTCCCGCCGGCCACGGCGGCGGTGCTTTGATAGGCGCCGCGCAGCAGCAGCATCGCCGCGCTGACGACGTATTCGGCCACCGACAGCGCATTGGCGCCGGTAGCCGGAATCACCTGCATGCCACGCGCTTCGCAGGCCACAACGTCGATGTTGTCCAGGCCGACCCCGAGCCGGCCGATCACCTTGCAGCGGGTCAACGTCGTCAGCAGGTCGCCACGCACCTGCGTGCGGTTGCGCACGATCAGCGCGTCGGCGCCAGCCGCCAGCGCCTTCAACTGCGCAGGGTCATCCACCAATTTGGGGTCGTACAGCACATCGTGCACGGCGCGCAGTGGCGGGAGCGCGCGCTCGTCGATGAACTCACAAATGACAATGCGTGCCATCGAGGCCTCAGGCGCTTTCGTACAAGCGTGTCATCACGAACTCGCGGTGGCCCAGCGCCTCGGCGGCGGTGAGTCGGCCGTTGGCCGTGCGCAGCATGCACTCCAGCAGCTTGTCGCCGGCCTGGTCGAGGGTCTGCTCGCGCTGCAGGAGCCCGGTGACATCGACGTCGATGTGCTCGCTCATGGTGCGCACGGTGCGCGGGTTGGCGCACAGCTTGATGACCGGCACGATCGCATTGCCGATCACGTTGCCTTGGCCGGTCGGGAACAGGTGCACCGCGTAGCCCGACGCCGCGCACAGGGTCACCATCTCGGCCGCAGCCGAGGAAGAGTCCATGAACCACAGCCCCGGATGGGTCGGCATTTCGGCCTTGTCGATGACGCCATCGACGGTGCACTTCTTGCCGATTTTCTGGATATTGCCCAGCGCCTTCTCCTCGATCGTCGTCAGGCCGCCGGCGATGTTGCCCTTGGTCGGCTGGCTGTCGGCCAGATCGCTGGTCTTGTGTCGGTTGATCACGTCCTGGTAGCGGTCGAACATGAACATGAACTTATCGCGCACCGCGTCATTGGCGCAACGCGCTGCGACGATGTGCTCGCCGCCGGTCAGTTCGGTGGTCTCGCCAAAACACAGATAGCTGCCCAGTGCATGCAGCTTGTCGAAGGCATTGCCGACCGCCGGGTTGGCGCCGCAGCCGCTGGTCGTGTCGCTCTCGCCGCACTTGGTGCTGACCCACAACTCGTCGATGGCGCAGATCGTGCGCTGCTTCTCGCTGGCCCACTGCACATACTCGCGCGCCGACTTGCTGGCCCGCAGGATGGTGTCGTGGTCGCCGTGCAGTTCGATGCCGAAACCGACCACCGGTTTGCCGGTGGCCTTGATCCCCTCGACCACCTTCTGCGTCCAGCCATCCTCGATGCCGATGACGACCACCGCCGCGACATTGGGATTGCAGCCGGCGCCGATCAGGGTGCGGAAGTGCAACTCGAGGTCGGCACCGAACTGCAGCCGGCCATAGGGATGCGGGATCGCCATCGCGCCCTTGATGTTGTGGGCCACGGCTTCGGCCGCTGCGTTCGACAGATCGTCCAGCGGCAGGATGATGACGTGGTTGCGAA
>JANMSS010000263.1:0-18039 GCA_031389585.1 Burkholderiales bacterium
AAAATGCCCTTTGAGGGCGCGACCCTTCAGCGGATGCAGGCCCCAGCCCGGCAGGTTCATGCCCTGCGCGTTCGTCGTCTCATTCAGACGTCGCAGCATGGCCGCCAGTCGAGGTGCATGGGTGGCCTGAATACCGGCCAGACTCCCTTTCTCGAAGAAGGCTTTCAGGCCCTTGTGCCGGAACGTCTTGATCACGCGGCGATTGTATCGCGTAACGCTACGATATGCAGCCGGCGCGTATACCCTGGCACCGACCACCGCTCGGGTTGGGTGGAAATGCCAGGCGCGATGCTCATGTTGCGGATGCCGTTGCGCGCCAGGTCGCGGGCTACGGCCAAGGTCATGCCGACGATGCCGCCCTTGCTGGCGGCGTAGGCCGCCTGGCCGATACCGCGGCGCTGATAAACTTAGTCCGTTCAACTTGGTTCACTGGAGGCCGAAATGACCCTCACCGTCAACATTCATGAGGCCAAGACCCACCTGTCCCGGCTGGTAGAGCAGGCTGCCAAGGGGCGTGACTTCATTATCGCCAAGGCGGGCAAGCCGATGGTGCGTGTGCTGCCGCTGGAGGCGCCACCGGCCGTCCGGGCGCTGGGTTTCTTGGCCGGGCAGGGCGTCACCAAGGCCGATGTGAAGAAGGCGTTCACGAGCGACATCGACGGGATGTTCGGTGGCCCCCGGTAGGCGGGCGCGATGTACCTGCTCGACACCCATCTGGTGCTCTGGGCCGCCTTCGATCCCGAGCGGCTCTCTGGCAAAGCCACCAAGCTGCTGCGATCGCGCGAAACCCCGCTGGCGTTCAGCCTGGCCACGCTGTGGGAGGTCGCGATCAAGACCTCGATCGGGCGGCCGGGCTTCTCGGTCGACGCGCGGCAGCTTCACAAGGCGCTGCTGGACGAGGGCTTCACCGAGTTGGCAATACAGGCGCGGCACATCGTGCGCGTGGCGGCCCTGCCGTGGGTCCATCGGGACCCCTTCGACCGGCTGCTGGTGGCCCAGGCCATGGAGGAGCGACTCACGCTGCTGACAGCCGACGCCGCCCTGAAGGGCTATGGGCGCTTCGTCCGGGTTGTGTGACGCTCACTTCGGCGCCAGCCGAATCGCCCCATCGAGCCGGATCACCTCGCTGTTGAGCATCTCGTTGGTGACGATCTGCTGCACCAGCTTGGCGTAGTCGGCCGGCATGCCCAGGCGGCTGGGGAAGGGCACGCTGGCGGCCAGCGCGTCCTGCACTTCCTGCGGCATGCCGAAGAGCATCGGCGTGCCGAAGATGCCCGGCGCGATCGTCATGTTGCGGATGCCGTTGCGCGCCGGGTCGCGGACGCAGGTCGGGGCGGTGATCCGATTGACCCTGAATTCTGATTGGACTGCAGAAGTTGGATCAAATACAAACGTAAGAAATTACCTCATGAGATGGATCATGCCCTTGCGGTAAGATTGTGGCACTGGTTTGTAGGAGCGCGTATGTCCACAACTGCGATGGTCAGCGACAAGGGGCAGGTCACGTTGCCCAAAGCCTTGCGTGATCGGCTGGGTATCCACCCTGGTTCCCGCCTCGCGTTTCGTGTTGCGGCCGACGGGACCTTGAATGTGCAGGTGCTTGCCAAGGGCTCGGACGCGCTGTTCGGCTTGCTGGCCAAGCCTGGCGAGCCGGCGCGGTCGTTGGCCGAAATGGATGCTGCGATCGGCGAAGTCGTGCGTGAGCGCGCAAGGCGCCTGCGGTGATTGCGGTCGACACCAACGTCTTGCTTCGCTTGCTCGTTGGAGACGACGCTTCGCAGGCTGCCAAGGCTCGGCGCTTGTTCGACCGGGCCGATGCGGAGCAAAAGTCGATCTGGGTCAGCGATACCGTCTTGGTCGAACTGGTGTGGACGCTCGCCAGGGCATACAGCCGCGATCGCACTGACATCGTCAAGGCGCTACGATCGTTGTCGTCGCACGCAACGGTTGTCCTGGAGTCGGCGGCCGCGGTCCGTGACGCGATCGACGCCTTCGAGCGCGGGCGGGCAGTCTTTGCAGACTGCCTGCTGGCCATGAAGGCGCAATCGGCGGGATGTGACAAGGTGGCGACATTCGACCGCGGCATGAAGGGCCTGCCGGGCGTCAGGCTGCTATAAGCCGCGGCAGCTACTTCGGCGCCAGCCGAATCGCCCCATCCAGCCGGATCACCTCGCCGTTGAGCATTTCGTTGGTGATGATCGAATGCACCAGCTTGGCGTAGTCGGCCGGGGTGCCCAGGCGGCTCGGGAAGGGCACGCCGGCGGCCAGGGCGTCCTGCACCTCCTGCGGCATGCCGAACAACATCGGGGTGCCGAAGATGCCCGGTGCGATGGTCATGTTGCGGATGCCGTTGCGGGCCAGGTCGCGCGCGATCGGCAGGGTCATGCCGACGATGCCGCCCTTGCTGGCGGCGTAGGCCGCCTGGCCGATCTGGCCGTCGTACGCGGCCACGCTGGCGGTGCTGATCAGCACGCCGCGTTCGCCGGTGGCTTCGGGCGTGTTCTTGCACATGGCCTCGGCGGCCAGGCGGATCATGTTGAAGCTGCCAACCAGGTTGATGCCGATGACCTTGGCAAACTGCGCCAGCGGGTGGGCGCCGTCCTTGCCGACGGTCTTCATGCCGATGGCAATGCCGGCGCAGTTGACCAGCCCCATCAGTTTGCCCAGGGACAGGGCCTTGGCCACTGCCGCCTGGCCGTCGGCCTCCTGCGTCACATCGCACCGGACGAAGGCGCCGCCGACTTCGCTCGCCAAGGCCTCGCCCGTGTCAATCTGCACGTCGGCAATCACAACCTTGGCGCCTTCGCGCGCGAGCATGCGCGCGGCCCCTTCGCCCAGGCCCGAAGCGCCGCCGGTGACGATGAAAACCTTGCCTGCGATATCCATTGTTGTTGTCCTTGGTTCCTCAGCTTCAGCGCAGCGCGTCGAGCGCTCGCGCAGTGATATCGGCGACGCTTCCGGTGCCGTCGATCTTGCGGTAGCGCGGTGCTGCGGCATCGCCGCTGGCGGCCCACCGGGTGTAGAAGTCGACCAGGGGTCGCGTCTGCGCGTGGTACACCACCAGGCGCTTCTTGACGGTGGCTTCGCTGTCGTCGGCACGCTGAACCAGCGGCTCGCCGGTCACGTCGTCGATGCCGTCCACCTTGGGCGGGTTGAAGGCCACATGGTAGGTGCGGCCCGATGGCAGGTGCGCGCGGCGACCGCTCATGCGCTCGACGATCGCGCTGTCGGGCACGTCGATCTCGAGCACGAAATCCAGCTTCGCGCCGGCCTGCTTCATGGCCTCGGCCTGCGCAATGGTGCGCGGGAAGCCGTCGAACAGAAAGCCGTTGGCGCAATCGGGCTCGGCGATGCGAGCCTTCACCAGGTTGATGATGATCGCGTCGCTGACCAGCGCGCCCGCGTCCATCACCTTCTTGGCCGCAATGCCCAGGGACGTGCCGGCCTTCACCGCCGCGCGCAGCATGTCACCCGTGCTGACTTGCGGGATCGTGAATTTCTGGCACAGGAACGTGGCCTGCGTGCCTTTGCCGGCGCCGGGAGCTCCCAACAGAATCAGTCTCATTACGTCCCAGGTGTGATTGACGCAGGCGGCATGCCGAGCTGCCCGCGCGGCGGATTATCACCCGCACCCTGTGCGTCGCTGCGGCCTCTGATCAGGCGCCGAACAGTCGCCGCACGCGCGCAAGATCGTCAGGGGTATCGACCCCGGCACCGGGGGCTTGCGCGCTGACGTGCACGGCGATGCGCTCACCATGCCACAGCACCCGCAACTGTTCGAGTGCTTCGATCCGCTCCAAGGGGGCGATGGCCAGCCTTGGAAAACGGCGCAGGAAGGCGGCACGGTAGGCGTAGACGCCCACGTGGCGCAGCGCCGGCGGATCGGGCAGGGCACTGGGCCTGCCCGCGCTATCGAGGGGCGCATCGCGCCACCACGGCACCGGTGCGCGGCTGAACAACAGCGCGCGGCCACCAGCGTCAAGCACGACCTTGACGACATTGGGGTCGAGCCAGTCGGTCACTGAGGCAATCGGATGGGCGACGGTGCCCACGGCACAGTCGGAGTGCGTGTCGAGCAACGCCGCGCAGGCGTCGATCAACAGCGGGTCGATCAGCGGCTCGTCGCCCTGCACGTTGACTACTGCGGTGTCTCCGTCCAGGCCGAGCTGGACGCAGGCCTCGGCCAGCCGGTCGCTGCCGCTGGCATGGTCGACGCGCGTCAGCAGTGCGCGCACGCCATGTTGCGCGCAGGCGGCCACGATCGTGGCATCGTCGGCGGCGACCACCACTTGGTGCGCTTTGGATAGCGCGGCGCGCTGTGCGACCCGGACCACCATCGGCAGCCCGCCGACATCGGCCAGCGGCTTGTTCGGCAGCCGTGTCGACGCCAGGCGGGCCGGGATGATGACCGAGAAGCTCACGCGCTGTCGCCGTCCTGGCCCCCGACCCAGGGCTGCGCTTCGCCCTCGAGCATCACCGGGATGCCGTCGCGGATCGGGAAAGCCAGCCGGTCAGCGGCGCAACTCAACGCCTGCGGCTGCCCATCGCCATGGCGCTGCATCTGCAGCGGGCCCTTGCACAGCGGGCAGACCAGGAGGTCGATCAGGCGGTGGTCCAGCGCGGTCATACGATCCCGTCAATGTTTCGGTGGATGGGGGAAGTGGCGCTTGAGTGCGGCAGCGAAGGCCACTTCAGGCTCGAAGTCTAGCGGTGCAACCCAGACGCGCGTCGATTGCCCTGCGTGCGCCAGCATCTCGGGCCGCAACTTGACGGCATCCTTCTCGGTGACGATGACATCGGCGGTGCCGGCTGGCCACGGCAGCGCGTCGAACGGGTGGTGGTCGGGCAGCGGCAGCGTTTTCAATTGCCTGAGTCCACGCTCCCTCAGCATCGCGAAAAAGCGCTCCGGTGCGGCCATGCCGGCCGCAGCCAGCAGCGGTACGCGGCGGAGCGCCTGCCAGCTGCCAGGCGGCGGCGAATTCCCCTGCCACCAGTCGGCCAGCGGCAGCACGCCGGTGAGCCGCCCCGTGGCACGCCAACCTGGCAATGGAGTGCTGGCGCGCTGCGCGTTGTAGAGGACCAGCGTGGCCGGGGGCATTTGGGCAGGCAGCGGCTCGCGCAGCGGGCCTGCCGGCAGCAACAGGCCGTTGCCCGCACCACGCTCGTCAAAGACGACGATCTGCAGGTCGCGCGCCAGCCGGTGGTGCTGCAGGCCGTCGTCGGCGACGACGATGTCGACCTGCGGGTAGGCCGCGAGCAGCGCGCGGGCCGCGGCCACGCGGTCGCGGCCGACCATCACCGGCATGCCCGTGCGCAGGCGGATCAACAGCGGCTCATCACCGCATTCGCTGGCACGGCTGTCCCGGCTGACAGCGACCACGCCATGGCCGCGCCGGCCATGCCCGCGCGAGACCACGCCGGGGTGCCAGCCGAACGCGCGCAGCAGCCGCACCACGGCGATCGTCGTCGGCGTCTTGCCGGCACCACCCACAATCAGGTTGCCCACCACGATCACCGGCACCTCCACGCGCTGTGGCCGGCCAAGCCGCCGATGCAGCTTCACCAGCAGGCCGTACGGGCCCGCCAAGAGGCGCAGACCGCGCGCCGTGGGCGTGGGTGGCTCGATCCACCATTGGCGCTGCAGTGCGCGGCTCAGGCGCTGCTGCAGCCCGCCAGCGGGGGGCTCTACGCCGGAGGGCATGGCGGCGAGCGCTTCAACGCGGGGCGCTGTCGGCCGACTGGCCGGGGCTGACGGCGCCGGTCTGCGCGGCGAAGGTCAGCCGGGACAAGCCGGCACGCCGTGCCGCATCGAGGACATTGATCACCGCCTGGTGGGCGGCTGTCGCGTCGGCGGACACGATCACCACCGGGTCCTTCAAGACGCTTGCCGCGACGTTCAGCTCGGCGGTCAACACCTCGACGCTGCGACCGTCAAGCGCCTTGCGATTGACGGCATAGCGCCCATCGCCGGCCACGGCGACGATGATCTCCGCCGGCCGCTCGCGCGGCTTGTCAGCCTCGGCCGTCGGCAGGTTGACTTGCAACTCGGTGAATTTCGAGTAGGTCGTCGACATCATCAGAAAGATCAGAACCACCAACAACACGTCGATGAAGGCGATCAGGTTGATCTCCGGGTCTTCGATGCGGTGCTTGCGGAAGTTCATCGATTAAGGCCAGCGCAGGGCCGATCCCAAGCCTGTCCTGAGCCCTGCAACTCCGATCGCCCTGAGCTTGTGTTTCCGGTCATCCTGAGCTTGTCGAAGGAAGGGAGGGCGGCCGCTCCCCTTGGGGGGCGCGAACGCAGCAAGCTTGGGGCGAGCGTCATGCGTGCTTGACCGCAAAGCGCATCAGGTGCGGCACCAGGCGTTCGGCGGCCTGTTCCATGTCGACGGTGAACTCATCGACGCGACCGCGAAAGTAGCGGTAGAACATCAGTGAGGGGATCGCGATCATCAAGCCGAAGGCGGTGTTGTACAGCGCGATCGAGATGCCGTGCGCCAACTGGGCCGGGTTGCTGCCGCCGGTTGGCGCCTGTGAGCCAAAGATCTCGATCATGCCGACAACGGTACCGAACAGGCCCAGCAAAGGGGCCGCCGTGGCAATCGTGCCCAGCGTGTTCAGGTAGCGCTCGAGTCGGTGCACGGTGACGCGGCCGGCATTCTCGAAAACCAGGCGCAGCGCGTCCTCGCTGATGCGCGGCTCGGCCACGACGCCGCGCACGCCAGTGGCGAGCACCTGGCCGAGTGCCGAACTGGCAGCCAACTTGTTGACCACATCCGAAGAGGGCAGACTGGTGCGTGTGATCGAGATCACCTCGTCGAGCAGCTTCTCGGGCGCCACGCGCGCGCTGCGCAGGCTGACCAGGCGGTCGATGACCAAGGCCAGGGCCACGATGGAGCAAATGATCAGCGGGTAGATGGGCCAACCAGCGGCTTGTATGATCGAAAACAAGAGGCTTCCCGACTGAAAAAAAGCGCCTCGGACTGAGCTTGCCGCAGATCTGCGGTGGCACGCGAGGCGAGGCCATTATGACGCCGTGAAGGCGGCCTTCCGGAGCTGCGGGCCCGCTGGCTTGCACACGATGTGCGATCCGGACGACGGTTCGGCGCGCGTTGTTCGTCGTCAATCCACTGCCGCTGTGGACAACTTTGTGAGTAACCTTGGCTGTGTGGCCGCGAAGGCGCATATTGACTGGGCTGGACACAGTTTGCTCAAAGTTTCAGCAGGAAAAACCCATTGCGTATCAACGACTTATCTATACATGACAGGGCGATGACAGGCACAGGTCCTGGTCGAACCAACAACGGTGCGGTTGTGGAGTTCCCAGCCCGCGCCAATGCTGGCGATGCCGATGGTTGACGCGACCGTCGCCGCCGCCGCACCGCGCGTCTGGAGCGTCGGCGCGTTGGTGCTGGCCGTGGCCGACGCGCTGGCCGCGCGCTTTGCCTCCTGCAGCGTGCGCGGCGAGTTGTCGGGCTTTTCGCGCGCGGTCAGTGGCCATTGCTACTTCACGCTCAAGGACGCTGACGGTGCCGCTGCAACGCTGCGCTGCGCGATGTTCCGCCGCGCCGCCGGCCTGCTCGACTTCGCGCCGCGCGACGGGCTGCAGGTCGAGCTGCGTGGGCGCCTGGCGGTCTACGAGCCGCGCGGCGAGTTGCAGTTCGTGGTCGAAGCGATGCGCACGCTCGGCGCCGGGTCGTTGTACGAGCAGTTCCTGGCGCTCAAGGCCAAGCTCGACGCCGAGGGCCTGTTTGCCCTCGCACGCAAGCGCGAGCTGCCGCGCTACCCGCAGCGAATCGGTGTGGTCAGCTCGCTCGGCGCCGCAGCGCTGCACGATGTGCTGACCGCACTGGCGCGCCGCGCGCCGCAGTTGCAGGTCATCGTCTACCCCAGCCTGGTGCAGGGTGCCGAGGCGCCGGCCGCACTGGTGGCTGCGCTGACCCTGGCCGCACGGCGTGGCGAGGTCGATACGTTGATCCTGGCCCGAGGCGGTGGCTCGCTTGAGGACCTGTGGGCCTTCAGCGATGAGCGTGTGGTGCGTGCGGTTGCAGCGTCGCCGATCCCGCTGGTCTGTGGCGTCGGCCACGAAACCGACTTCACGCTGTCTGACTTTGCCGCTGACCTGCGCGCCCCCACGCCCACCGCCGCGGCTGAATTGGCCGCGCCCGCTGCGGCCGAGCTGATGGTCGCGCTGCAGGGCCACGCGCGCACACTGATCCGCAGCGTCGAGCGCATGCTGGGGGCCAAGGCGCAACAACTGGACCGCCTGGCACCGCGACTGGGCCAGCCGGCCGCGCGCATCGCTGCACAGTCGCGCCGGCTCGATCAACTGCGCAGCCGCTTGGCGGCAGCGGCCGTGCAGACGCGCCATGCACGCGGCGTCGAATTGCGGGCTCATGGCGGGCGTTTGCTGCAGGCCGGCCGTGATCGGGTGGGCGCGGCACGCAACCGGCTGGCGATGCTGCAGGCGCGGCTGGCGTCACTCGACCCGCAACGGGTGGTCGAGCGCGGCTACAGCGTCGTGCAAAGCGCAGGCGGCGAGCTGCTGACGGACCCACGGCAGCTGGTCGCAGGCCAGCTGCTGCAACTCACGATGGCGCGCGGCACGGCCGACGTTGAGCTCGCCGCGATTCGACTGCACAAATGAAAAAGCCGGGCCCGCAGGCCCGGCTTCAGTTCGATGCGCTACGGTGGCTCAGAGGCCGCCGTTTTGCTGCGCCACCATGCAATAGAGCATCGGCAGCGACAGCAGGGTGTTGGTGCGCGAGATCAGCATGGCCAGCCGGGCGGCCTTGGCCTTTTCTTCGGCCGGCACGGTGACGATGCCCAGCGCCTTCTTCTGGTTCGGCCAGATGATGAACCAGACATTGGCGGCCATGACAAGGGCCAACCACATGCCGATCCCGATGGCCAGGAACGGCCGCTGCAGGGTCAGCGCCGAGACGATGTAGCCGCTGCCGCTCATCCCGGCCAGCAGCGCGCCGGTGACGACGGTGGCCAGCGCGGCCCAGCGGAACCAGAACAGCGCCTCGGGCGCGATCACCTTGCCGATCGCCGGCTTGTGCTCGTCGGGGATCTTCGGCATCGAGGGGATCTGCACGAAGTTGAAGTACCACAGCAGGCCGATCCACATCACGCCGGCCACCACATGCAGCCAGCGCATCACGAACTTGCCCCAGGCATGGTCGTAGGGCACGTTGCCCACCAGCAGCGCCAGCAGGATCACCAGCACAACGCCGGCAGCGATGGTGCGGCCCAAGGATTGAAGAATGGCACCCATGTTGTTCTGGCTCCTAGTCGGGTTGATTGAAAACGCGGCCGACTATAGCGAAATTGCCCTGCCTGCTGCCACCGGGGTCATCGAGGGGGGCTGGCGGCGGCGGTGAACGGCGGCCCGCTAATCTTTGCGCCGGCCTTGAGGCCGCGCTTGGCAAACCAGCCTTGGTGCATCTCCAGCACGAAACGCACCGGCTTGGCCGAGCAGTGGGTGTCCAGGGCCTGCGGCTGCATGTCGGCCAGATTGACGACCGTGCCGTCGTCGGCCAGGAAGGCGATCGTCAGCGGCAGCGGCGTGTTCTTCATCCAGAAGCACTGCGGCGAGGCCTCGTCGAAGATGAACAGCATGCCCTCATGCTGCGCCATCGCGCGGCGAAACATCAGGCCGATCTGGCGTTGCTGCGGCGTCTTGGCCACCGCGGCACGGATGTTGTGCATGCCGGCCTGCAGCGTGATCGACGGCAGCGCCTGCGGCACATCCTGCGCGGTGGCAGCAGCCATCAGGCTCGACAGCGCCAGCGCGGCGAGCCGCGGAAAGGATTTGAGTGTTGACATGCGGATGAGTCGTGCTTGTGCCTGGATTATCGATACCGAGTGATGCCCATGAACGCGGTGGCCTGGGTTTGTGCCGACGCAGGGCTCCTTAGCGCGAGTGAAACCTCGCCGCTTTCACGAATTGACGCCTCCAGCCGTTGTGCGCGCTACGATGCGTCGCACAGCCAACCCATCTAGGAGACTTGTGCGATGAGCCCGATGGCCACCTGCGACCTGTGCGACGCCCATCGCGACGACATGAGTGGCTCGTTTCGCGTGCTGCCGCCGCGGTGGCGCGAGTTCGGCGGCGTCTCTGCCTTCAGAGGCCGCGTCAGCACGGTGCAGTGCTTTGAGGACAACTCGATCGTGCGCGCAGCGCTCGAGTTGCCAGGGGCGGGCAGGGTGCTGGTGGTCGACGGTGGGGGGTCGCAGCGCACGGCGCTGGTCGGTGGCAACTTGGCCGCACTGGCGCAGAAGAACGGCTGGGCCGGCGTAATTGTCGATGGCTGCGTGCGCGACGCAGCCGAGTTGGCAGTCTGTGCGGTAGGCATCCGCGCGCTGGCGCTGTGTCCGATGCCGCCGGCCAAGCACGGTGCCGGCCAACGCGACCTGCCGGTATGCCTGCAAGGCGTGTGGATCAGGCCAGGCGACTGGCTCTGCGCCGACGCCGACGGTATCGTCGTGCTGGACCGGCCACCGGCGTAGGCGAGATGGCTCGCCAAGCACAGTCACCGCGAGCAGATACGGTCGATGCGGCCGACCCCGTTGACGCCATCGCCAAGCGCTGCCGCCAGCGTGTGCACCAGCGGGCACTGTTGGCCGCCGGCGTGGCCATGGTGCCGGTGCCGGGGCTCGACTGGCTCACCGATGTGGGCGTGCTGGTGAAGCTGTTGCCCGATATCAACCGGGCCTTCGGCCTGGCGCCCGAGCAGATCGAACGCCTGGCGCCCGAGCGCCGCCTGGTTGTCTACAAGGCCATCAGCGCCGGCAGCGGGCTGCTGGTGGGCAAGCTCGTGACGCGCGAACTGGTGCTCAACGTGCTCAAGATGGTGGGCGTGCGCCTGACCACGCAGCAGGTCGCCAAGTACGTGCCGATCGCCGGCCAGGCTGTCTCGGCGGCATTGACCTATGGGGCGCTGAAGTACGTCTGCGAACAGCACATCCAGCAGTGCATCGCGGTGCGGCGCCAACTGCTGTTGCCGGCGCCCGCGGCCGCCCCGGCGTCGCGGTAAGGGTCACGCCACTAGAATGCGCGTACGTCGGGGCGTGGCGCAGCTTGGTAGCGCGGCTGCTTTGGGAGCAGTAGGTCGCACGTTCGAATCGTGTCGCCCCGACCATCGTGCCCGCGCGAGTACCAGCTGCCCGTAGCTCAACTGGATAGAGCACCAGCCTTCTAAGCTGGGGGTCGGGGGTTCGAGTCCCTCCGGGCAGGCCATCCAATCAGCTCACGTCACGATATGTCGACGATATACCTATGTGAATCAACCACTTAGGTTTATTTCTTCATGTCGTTTCTGCGGTGCATGTCGGGTTTGCATCCCGAAGGGACGGTCAGATCCTCGCACCGCTATGCCGTCGCCAGCCCGTGTCGCATGGCCGCGGGCGTGCTGCAGGCCAGGTACTGCCCGCGTCCTGCGGATCCTTGCGGTCGTGACCCGTCCCAGACCACCTCACCGCGCGACAGCGTGAGCGCGGGCCAGGCGCGAACCTGCTGGCCTTCGTAGGGTGTGTAGTCGACGTCGTGGTGCAGCATCGCGTTGCCGATCGTCAGGTCGAGCTGATCGTCCCAGATCACCAGATCGGCGTCGGCACCGACGGCGATCGTGCCCTTGCGCGGGTACAGCCCGTAGAGCTTGGCCACATTGGTCGAGGTCAGTGCGACGAAGTTGTTGATGTCGATGCGCCCGCCGAGCACGCCGTGCGAGAACAGCAGTGCCAGGCGGGTCTCGATGCCCGGGATGCCATTGGGTACGCGGTTGAAGGGTGCGGCTACTCCAGCGACTTGTTTGCCGGTCGGCCCTTCAAGGCGAAACGGGGCATGGTCCGACGAGAAGACCTGGAACACGCCGTTCTCCAGCGCTTGCCAGATGACCTCCTGGTTGGCCTTGTCACGTGGCGGCGGGCTGCAGATGCACTTCATGCCGTGGATGCCCGGCGCGTCGAGATCGTCGGCGGTCAGGAACAGGTACTGCGGGCAGGTCTCGCCAAACACCTTGAGGCCGCGGCCCTGCGCCCAGCGGATCTGCTCGACCGCCTCGCGCCCGCTGACGTGCACGATCAACAGCGGCAGGTCGACCAGTTCTGCGAGCGCAATCGCGCGGTGCGTTGCCTCGCGTTCGACCAACATGGGGCGCGCCTGGGCATGGAACTTCGGCGCATTGAGGCCCGCGGCGAGCAGTGACTCGGTGAGCCAGGCGATGCAATCGGCGTTTTCGGCGTGGATCATCGGCATCGCGCCGTGCCGTTTGGCCACGGCCAGCACCTCGAGAATCTGCCGGTCGTTGAGCTTCAAATCGTCATAGGTCATGTAGATCTTGAACGACTTGTAGCCCTCGGCGATCAGTTGCGGCAGCTCGCGTTGCAGCACGTCGGGCGTCGGGTCGCTGACGATCAGGTGGAAGGCATAGTCGATCAATGCCTTGCCATCAGCGCGGCGGTGGTAGTCGTCGACCGCGGCGCGCAGCGACTGGCCCTTGATCTGGCAGGCGAACGGGATCACGGTTGTGGTGCCACCGCAGG
The DNA here is from genome assembly GCA_031389585.1 of Burkholderiales bacterium. GTDB lineage: Bacteria > Pseudomonadota > Gammaproteobacteria > Burkholderiales > Burkholderiaceae_C > CADEEN01. The sequence continues at coordinate 12,550 of JANMSS010000263.1, forward strand.
CGGCCGAGCGCGTACCCGAGCAAAAGTCGTCGGCCATCTGCGAGCCGTCGCTCATCGGCTGGTCGAGATGGCAATGGCCGTCGATGCCGCCGGGCAGGACCCAGCGGCCTGCGGCGTCGATCTCCTGCGCGGCGCCAGGAAGATCGTGCGCCAGGGCGACGATGCGCCCGGCCGCGATGCCGATGTCGCAGGCGAACACGTCGGCGGCGGTTGCGACGCGGGCATTGCGAACCACCAGGTCAAAGGGTGTCATGGCGTGCCGCGCCCATTGTCTGCCGGGGTGGCATCAGAGAACACGCGCCGGGCTTCGGCTTCTAGCGCCGGGCCCAGGACTTCGATGCGCCGGGTGCCCGCGGCCAACACATCGGCGCACTGCAGTGCGAGTTCATCGGCGTCTGCTCCGGCCAGCTCGGTCATGGTGGCGATCGACAGCGCGAAGACGACGCGACCGACACCGGCCCAGTACAGGGCGCCGGCACACATCGGGCAGGGCTCGCCGCTGGCATAAACGGTACATGCCGCCAGCGAGCGCGGCTCCGGTCGTCGTGAGGCGGCGCGCATCAGGTTGAGTTCGGCATGCGCAGTGCAGTCGCGGTCGACGACCTGGCTATTGACGGCCTCGAGCAGCACGCGGCCGCTGGCGTCGGCGAGCAGGGCGCCGTACGGTGCGTTGCCAGCGGCGCGGGCGCGCGCCGAAAGCGCGATCGCAGCGCGCAACAGCGTCTCGTCGGTGGTCGTCAGCGTCGCCGTCGTCATCAGATCGGCATCTGGAACAGACGCCCCCAGACGGTGATGCGGCGCGGATCGGCACCGACAAGCTTGAGTGACTTCCAGACCACGGTCGCGATCGTGTCGTAGATTGGGATGCCGGTCTCGGCTTCGAGTTCGGCCACCAAGGGTGCGCCGCGCAGATTGGTGCAGAAGATCGTGATCGCGTCGGGCTTGGCTTTCGCCGCATCGCGCACCATCGCTCGTATCTCGTCGGCGCCGACTTCGGAGAACGAGAAGTTGTCCTGCTTGCGCAGGTGGCGCTCGGCGACGCACTCGAACCCAGAGGCTGCATAGTTCTTGATGATCGCCGCCTGCACGTTGTCGAGGTAGGGCGTTACCAGACCGAAGCGCTTGACGCCGGTGAGCGAAAAGATCTCGTTCAGAGCCAACACCGAGGTGCACGCGGGGATTCCGGTGACCTGGGTGATGCGCCGGCACAGGCGCTCGTCGGCGTCGAAGCCCAGCCAACCCGACGAGGTGCCGTTCCAGGCAATGACGCCAACCTTGGCGTGCGCCAGCAACTCGGCGGCGCGCAGGATTTCGCTGTCGTCGAACTGGCCCAAGGCCTTGTCGCTGAGCGCGATCTCGGTGACGCGAAAGCGCCCGAAATGCGCGCTCGCCTCCGGCATGCTGGCGATCATCGCCGTGGTGACAGGCTCGAGTGTTGTGTTCGACGAAGGGGTCAGCATGCCCATCAACAGGCGTGAACTCATCGGCTTTTCTCCTGGCGGCATCGGTACGGACAGGACGGCATCAGCCCGGCAGCACCGAGGCCGACTGTGTCCACGGCGTGATCTGGAACGGTAGGTGGTGCGGTTGCTTGTCGTTGGTGATGTCGAACTCGAGGATCAGCTTGGTGTGGAACTTGTCGGGCAGCTTGGCGCCGATCGCGCGGTAGTAGTCGGCAATGTGCAGCACCGCCTGGTAGCGGCCGGACTTGATGGTCTCGGGCGTCATCAGCGGGCCGTCGGGCGGGCGGCCGTCGGCATTGGTCGTCACCGACTTCAGCACCTTCGACGTGTTGCCATCGATGGCCAGGAAGTCGATGCGCATGCCCTTGGCCGGCGCGCCGGTGTAGAGGTCGAGCACATGCGCGGTGACGCGGCCAGCGGGTGCCGCCTGCCCCCAAGCGATGGCAGTCGTGGCCAGCAGCACGGCGGCGACGGCGCCGCGCAGAAACAGGGAACGGTTCATGGTGATGGTCTCCGGAAGATGCGACAGCTCAGCTGCCGCGGTAGGTCATGTAGCTCCACGGCGAGAAGTACAGCGGGATGTGGTAGCGCGATTTCGCGTCGTAGATCGCCACGCGGATCGGCACCACATCGAGGAACTCAGGGATGGTTTGCGCGACACCCATGCGCTTGTAGTACTCGGCGACGTGGAAGACGATCTCGTAGCGTCCCACCTTCAGGTCGGCGTCATTGAGCAGGTTCTCGGTGACCCGGCCTTCTTCGTTGGCCCGTACCGTCTTGATCAGGCGCCGCGTCTCGCCCTCGACAGCGTAAAGGTCGATGCGGATGCCCGCCGCCTGCTTGCCGGTGTAGGTATCGAGCGCGTGGGTCGAGAGTTTGGGCGGCAGCGCTGCGGGTGCGGCCGGCGCCTGTTGCGCAGCGGCCGGCAGCGCGAAGAGTCCGAGCGCGAGCGCCGCGCACGACAGACCAGTGATCGATCGATGAAACATGTGGGTCACCTTGAGTTGGAGAGTGAAGGCTGAGTCAGCTCAGCCGAAGGAAACGCGTGGCAGCCACAGCGCGATTTCGGGAAAGTGGATCAGGATCGCGGTCATCACGATCATCGTCAGGAAGAACGGAATCGTGCCCTGGAAAACTTCGGCGATCGTGCCTTCGCCGCGCACACCCTGGATGACATACAGTGTCATGCCCACCGGCGGGCTGATCAGCGAGATTTCGCACATCAGGACGATGAAGACACCGAAGAACACCGGGTCGATGCCTGCCGCAACGATGACCGGAAATACCAGCGGCACCGTGCCCACCAGCATCGGCAGGGTCTCGAAGAAGATGCCAAGAACCAGGTAGAACAGCGCCAGCGCCCAGAGCAGTTGGACTGGCGAGACGTTCAATGACTGCACCAGCGAGCCGATGGTCTGCGTCACGCCCAGCAGGCCGAGCACGAAATTCAGATAGAACGCCGCGGTGAGGATCAGCAGGCTCATCGCCGTCAGCCGCAACGTGGCGCGGAATGCCTCATGCAGCATCTTCACGCTCAGGTGGCCGTAGGCCCAGGCGATGGGCAAGACCGTGACCACACCCAGCGCCGCGCTTTCGGTGACCGTGGCCCAGCCGGTGTAGATGCAACCCATCACCACCGTGAAGACCACCAGGGGCGCCAACAAGTGCTTGAGCCTGCCGAGCTTCTCGGCCAGGGGCGCCGACGCCTTCTCGACACCCATCAGGCCGGGCCGCCAGAGGGCGATGCCGATGATCGTCAGCATGAAGAGCAGCGTCATGATGATGCCGGGCATGACGCCGGCCGCGTACAAGCGCCCGGCCGAGGTATTGGTCATCGCGCCATAGACCAGGAAGGCGATACCCGGCGGGATCAGGTTGCCCAGACTGGCGCCGGCGGCAATCGAGCCCAGCACCAAACGCTGGTCGTACTTGCGGGTCTTGAAAGCGGGCAGCGCGACGGTCGAGATGGTTGCCGCGGTGGCCACCGACGAACCCGACACGGCAGAGAACAAGGCCGACGCCCCGATGTTGGTGTGCAGCAGGCCACCGGGCAGGAAGGTCAACCAATCGGCCAGCGACTGGTACATCTTGCCGGTGGCGCCACCACGCACCAGGATCTCGCCGAGCAGGATGTACAGCGGGATCGACAGCAGCACGTAGTCTTCGTTGGCGGCCCAGAACTGGCCGCCCACCGCCATCACCGCCGGCATGCCCAGGTACAGCACGCCGACGACAATGGCCGTGATGAACATCGTGGTCGCCACATGCAGGCCCAGGAACATCAGGGCCATCATCAGCACGAAGCCGACGCCGATCTCGAATGGGCCGATCATGATTGCGCTCCGCGCGCGCCGGCCTGGGCCGCGGCCTGGCTTTCCGCTGCCAGCTCGGCCAGCACGTCACCGGCTTCGCTCTCGATCTCTTCTTCCAGGGTTTGCGGGCCATAGGCCTTGTTCAGCTCGGTGTGGCGGCCGCGCAGCAGCAGCGCGACGCTGTGACCCGCCATGGTCACCGCCACCACTGCGAACAGCGCCCAGCCCGTCAGCCACATCGACTGCGGAATCCACATCGGCGTCTGCAACGGTGTCGTCGAGTGGCTCTGGAACTCGATCGACTCCGACAACACCACCCAGCCACGTGAGACCGCGAACACCGCCATGCCAGCAAGCGTGACCATCGCCAGCATGTTCAATACCGAACGAGCGCGCTCCGGCATCTTGCTGACGAGGAAGTCGATCCGGGTGTGACCACGGGTGATCAGCGTGTAAGAGAAACCGATCGCACCGACAATGGCCAGGGTATAGCCGCCGAGCTCGTCGACGCCCTGCAGGCTGAACGCGAACAGCTTGCGCGAAACCATCTCGACGCAGGTGGCGACCGACAACAGGATCAGCCACCAGCCCACAGCCAGCACAAGGGTGTCGATGGCGCGCTCCAACAAGCGCGAGACGGGATTGGGCGGCATGGCTGGTGTCTTCCAGATCAGTTGATCTTGTAGCCGCGTGCCTTGCCCACCGTGGCGTTCCAGCTTTCGCTGCACTTCGGATCGACCTTGTTGCAGCTCTCCTTCCACAGCGGCAGCACCACCGATGTCACCGCCGCCTTGACCTTGGCCGCATCGGCCGCGGACACGGGCACCAGCGTCATCTTGAACTTGGTGCCGTCCTTGCAGGGTTCGCCGCCGACATTGCAGTTCATCGCATCGGCGTTGGCGCGATCGGCCAGCTGCCACATCTGATCTTCCATGTTCTTGAACGCTGCCAGCGTCTTGGCTTGCGATTCCGGCGAGAGCTTCTTCCAGTAGTCCAGATTCATGAAGTGCCCTTGCACCGAGCCCGACACCGACAGCGGCAGAAAGTGGCTGGTGACCTCGGGCCACTTGCCGGCGTTGCCGGAGGTGGGCGACGTGACGCCGCAATCGGCCACGCCGCGCTGCAGGGCCGGATAGACCTCGGAGAACTGCATCGTCACCGGCGTCGCGCCCAGGCTCTGGATCAGCGCGGCCATCGAGGGCGTGAAGCTGCGCACCTTGAGGCCCTTGACGTCGTCCAGCGTCTTGATCGGCTTGTTGCAGTAGAAGACCTGCGGGCCGAAGGGCCACAGCGTCATCACCTTGGCGTTGAAGCGCTTTTGCAGGCGCTCGTCGAAGACCTGGCGGTAGGCATCGACGGCCTTGCGCAGGTCGGCCAGGTTGGTCGATACCCCTATCAGGTCCACGCCCTCGAAGAAGGGGTCGTCACGCGCGGCCATGCCAATCTGCACGCTCATCACGTCGAAGGTGCCCGAGCGCAGCATGCGCAGCGCGTCGGCCGCCTGCACGCCGACAGTGTCCATCGCGTTGTAGTTGATGGCCATCGGCGCGCCGAGAATCTTGGGCAGGTTGGTGAAGAAGGGCCGCTCGATCTGGTCGATGTGCTTGGTGTTCGAAGAGAAGTTGCCTGCTATGCGCATCGACGTCGGGTCGGCGGCCATCGAAGCGATCGGCAAAGCGAGCGTGGCGACGGCGAGCAGATGGGACCAGGGGCGG
>JANMSS010000293.1:0-5990 GCA_031389585.1 Burkholderiales bacterium
CCCGCGCAAGACACGCACGTTGCTGCCGGTGCGCTCGATCGCCTCATGGACCAGGCGCGACTTGCCGACCCCCGCGTCGCCGATCACGGTCACCAGCCGCACTGCGCGGCCGGCGCAAGCCTCCTGCCAGGCCTGCATCAGCGTGGCGAGTTCTTCCTCGCGCCCGGCCAGTGGGGTGTCCCGCCGCCGCAGATTGCCGTCCAGCCCCGCCGCCGATACCAGCCGGTAGGCGGCAACGCGTTCCGACTTGCCTTTCAGCGCCAGCGGCTCGACGGCCTCGACCTCGACCGCATCGCGCACCAGCCGCCAGGTGGTCTCGCCAAGGTAGATCTGATCGACCGGCGCGGCCTGCTCAAGTCGCGCTGCCACGTTGACGGCATCACCGGTGGCCAGCTTCTGGTCGGCGGTCGGGTCGTCGTTGGCGACGACCTCGCCGGTGTTGATGCCGGTGCGGTTGGCCAGCGACACGCCGTAGCGCTGGCGCAGGCCCTCGTTGAGCTTGTCCAGCGCCACGCGCATGCCGTGCGCCGCGCGCACCGCGCGCAGGGCGTCGTCCTCATGCGCCTTGGGCAGCCCGAAGACGGCCATGATCGCGTCGCCGATGTACTTTTCGACCTTGCCCCCGTGGCGTGCGATCTCGGCCGCCATGGTCGAGAAATATCGCTCCTTGACTTCGTGCAGTGCCTCGGTGTCGATGCGCTCGCCCAGGGCGGTGCTGTCCTTCAGATCGGAGAAGACGATGGTCACCGTCTTGCGCATTTCGCGCACCGGCAAAGGCGCCGGGGCTGGCGCCGCGGCAGCCAGGGCGGCGCCGCAATAGCCGCAGAGGCGGAACTTCGGTGGGTTCTCTTCGCCGCAACCGGGGCAGATCAGCATGGCCGCGAGTCTACGGTGCGACGCCTGCGTCGGCGCGCCTGACTTGAAGGCGTCAGGCCGCCGCGCGCAGCGCCACCGTGAAGGTGGTCCCGCGTCCGGCCTGGCTGCTGACGTTGATCTCGCCCTGCATTGCCAGCACCAGTTGGCGCGCCAGCACCAGGCCCAGCCCGGTGCCTTGCACCGCAGAGTGTTCCGCGCCCAGGCGCTCGAACGGCGTGAACATGCGCTCGAGCTGTTGGGCGTTCATGCCCAGGCCGTTGTCGCTGACGCTGATCTGCACCTGCGCGCTCAGGCGCGCCACCTGCACCGCGATCGTGCCGCCGGGGCGGTTGTACTTGATCGCGTTGGACAGCAGGTTGTTCATCACCTGGGTCAGGCGACGGCGGTCGGCGCGCACTCGCCACTCGGGAGAGTTGGCCGTCATGCCCGCCGCGTCGAATTGCACGCCCGCCTGCGCGGCCTGCGCGGACAGCATGGTCCAGCTCTCAAGAACCACGGCCACCGGATCCACCTCCGTCCAGGCCAGGCTGATGGCGCCGTTCTGCGCGCTCGACACGTCGAGCACGTCGTCGACCAGGTTCAGCAGATGGCGGCCGCTGGTCAGGATGTGTTGCACCCAGCCGCGGTAGCGCGGGCTGATGTCGGCTGCGGTTTCAAGCAACTGGGCGAAACCGAGCACGGCGTTGAGCGGCGTGCGCAGCTCATGGCTGACACGCGACATCATCTCGCTCTTGGTGCGGTCGGCGGCCTCGGCGCGGTCGCGTGCCAGGCGCATTGCCTCGGCTTCCTTGCGCGCGGTGATGTCGGTGTGGGTGCCGATCATGCGCATGGGTCGGCCGTCGGCGTCTCGGCTGATCACCATGCCGCGCGACAGCACCCACTTCCAGCTGCCATCCTTGCAGCGCACGCGGTGTTCGTTGGCATAGCGCGGTGCGCGCCCGTCAAAGTGAGTTTGGCGGTCGCGCAGCATCTGCGCCACGTCGTCCGGATGGGTCCGGGCGTCGAAGGCGTCCTGGCGGTCATCGAGATCGTGGTCGGCGTAACCAAAGAGCTCCTTGAAACGCTGCGAATAGGTCTCGGTGCCGGTGGCAAGATCCCAGTCCCATACGCCGTCGCCGCTGCTGTCCAGCGCCAGCTTCCAGCGTGCTTCACTTTCGTGCAGTGCGGCCTCGGTCAATTTTCGCGAAGTGACATCGAGGATCACGCCGCAGCGCACCGGTTCGGGGGCATTGGTGGTGATGCTCGAGGAGCTCATCTCGACCCACTTGAGTTGGCCGTCAGCCGCGACGATACGGAATTCCTGCACCAGCGGGGTGGAAGCGCGGGTGGCGGCGTCGAGATCGGCGAGCACCTGGCTCCGGTCGTGGGCATGGATGAACCGGCGCAGGCCCTCGCGATCGGCCATCACGCTGGCGGCATCGATGCCATACAGGGCCTGCACACCCGCGCTGACGAAGCTCAGTCGCCTCTCACCGTCGCGGTCGATCTCGGCGCGGAAGACCACGCCGGGCAGGTGTCGGGTCAATTCGTGCAGTTGCGCCTCACTGCGGGCCAGGGCCGCCTCGGCCGCGACGCGGGCGGTGATCTCCTCGACCGTGCCTTCGTAGAACATCGGCGAACCGTCGGCAGCGCGTACGGCGTGCGCGTTCTCGCTGATCCAGATTCGTTCGCGTGTCTTGTGCCGATAAACCTCGGAGACGAACCCGGTGACGAAGCCGTCGCGCTCCAGATTGCCCATGAACTCGGCGCGGCGCTTCGGATCGACGTACCACTCGGTGGCGATGTCGCGCACGCCAGCCAGTTGCTCGGCCTCGGTGTGGTAGCCATTGAGGGCCACCAGCGCCGGGTTGGCGCGCAACTGCAACCCGGTGGGCGACGAGCGATAGGCGCCGATCGGCAGGAAGTCGAACAGCGTCGAGTGGTCGTCAACAGGAATGGGTGGCATCGGTCGCAATGGCGTCGGCAACGGTTTCGGCGGCACGGGTGCGCCACAGGGTGTTCTCAGTGTAAGCAGCCGCGCCCGGCGCCACATGGGACAATTGCACTCGTGAAGCAAGCCAGACCGCCGCTGGTACAAGTTCCGAAAGGACGTACTGGAGGAAGGTCCGGACTGCACAGAGCAGCGCAGCGGCTAACGGCCGTCCACCGCGAGGTGAGGATCAGAGCAACAGAGACGAGTCGGTGTGGGCCATGCCCGCGCCGGGTGAAACGGGCAATCTCTGCGCGCAGCAACACCAAGTAGGCCAGCGTTGACGTGGCTCGCGGAGCTGGCGGGTAGGTGGCACCGAGCCGCTCAGCAATGGGCGGCCCAGATGAATGGCGGTCACGGCCGGCGCTTCGCAAGGGGCGGCGGCTGCACAGAATCCGGCCTATCGGCTCGCTTCACACTTTTTCCTGAGCAGCGACGATGTTCAGCAGCCGATCGCCAACCACCGTTCGGGCTGAGGTATCGAAGCCCTGCGCGGCCCTTCCTTCGGCAGGCTCAGGACAGTCGGAAATACAAGCTCAGGGCGAACGGGTGCGTGCTGAGGTTCATCGCTAATCAGGCACTTTTTTCGTTGCCCCACCGCTTTCGATGAACCCCAACGCCGCCGATCTGTGGCGCGGCCCGCGCTGGACGCTGGCCTTGCTGCTGGCCTGCATGGGCATGCTCGGGCCGTTTGCGGTCGATACCTACCTGCCCGCGTTCGACGGCATCGCCACTACCCTTGGGGCCACGCCGGTCGAGATGCAGCAGACGCTGTCGGCCTATCTGTTCGGTTTCGCCGTCATGAACCTGTTCCATGGCGCCTTGTCCGACAGCGTGGGCCGTAGGCCGGTGGTGCTGTGGGGCCTGGCGCTGTTCACACTGGCCTCGGTGGGCTGCGCGCTGGCGCCGACGATCGGCTGGCTGATCTTCTTTCGCGCCCTGCAGGGCATGTCCGCCGGCGCCGGTATCGTGATCTCGCGCGCCATCATCCGCGACATGTTCCCCCCGGCCGATGCGCAGCGCGTGATGAGCCAGGTGACGATTTATTTCGGTGTGGCGCCGGCAGTGGCGCCGATCTTCGGTGGCCTGCTGTTTGTGCATGTCGACTGGCACGCGATCTTCTGGCTGCTGTCCCTGATCGGTGCCGCACTATGGACGCTCAACTGGCGACTGCTGCCGGAGACGCTGCATGTCGATCACAAGCAGCCGTTCGAGGTGCGGCATCTGCTGCGCGGCTATTGGCAACTCGGCGCCGACCCTCGTTTCTTTGCCTTGGCGCTGGCCAGTGGCGTGCCGTTCAACGGCGTGTTCCTGTACGTGCTGTCGGCGCCGGCCTGGCTCGGGGGGCACCTGCAACTCGCACCGACCGAGTTCTTCTGGTTTTTCGGCCTGTCGATCGGCGGCATCATGGCCGGCGCCTGGCTGTCAGGCAGGCTGGCCGGTCGCGTCACCGCACGCAAACAGATTCGCCGCGGCTTCGAGGTCATGGTCGCGGCCACGGCCGTCAACGTGGCGCTCAATGCAACGCTGGCGCCGCACTGGTCCTGGGCGCTGCCGGCGGTGGCGCTGTTCTCGTTCGGCTGGGCGCTGATGGTGCCCGTGGTGACGCTCAAGGTGCTTGACCTGGTGCCCGAGCGGCGCGGCATGGCCTCGTCGCTGCAGGCCTGTGTCGGCGGCGTGGCCAACGGCCTGGTGGCTGGCGTGATCGCGCCGCTGGTGATGCATTCGACGCTGGCCCTGTCGCTGACCTCGGCCGGCTTTCTCGGCGTCGGGTTCTTCGCCTGGCAGTGGGTCAAACGGCGCACGCCCTAGGCGCCGCGCCCTTGGTTGACGCCAGGCCTTGCCGCGCGCAATCGGTCCGGCCGGCGTGGTGGCGGGCCCGGCCGCTCAGGCCATGTCGTCCAGCGCGCGGGCGGCGCCGAGCAGCGCCGGTGCGTCGGCCGTGATGACCCAGGTCGGGATGGCTTGGAGGTAGGTGCGAAAGCGCCCCTTGGCCTCGAAGCGGCTGCGAAACGGCAGACTGTCGAAGTCGTGGCCGAGTCGCGGCACGATGCCGCCGCCGATGTAGACGCCGCCACGGGCGCCCAGCGTCAGCGCCAGGTTGCCGGCGACCTCGCCAAGGAATGCCGCAAAGGTGCTCAGCGCCTCGCGGCACTGGGCCGCCTGTTCGCCAGCCCCGGGGGCGAGCGCGTGCGCCACCACTTCGGTCGGATCGAGCGTCTGAGCGCTCTCGCCATCAAGCGTGCACAAGGCCTCGTAGAGATTCACCAGCCCGGGCCCGGAAACGGCGCGTTCGGCCGAGACATGGCCGAAGCGCTCGCGCAACACGGCCAGCAGCGAGGCCTCGCGCGCGCTGCCCGCGGCCAGGGTCACGTGGCCGCCTTCGCCGACCACCGACCGCCAGCCGCCGCGCCCGTCGGCCACCAGGCCGGACACGCCCAGCCCCGTGCCGGCGCCGATGACGGCCACGTTGGCGCCGGCCACCGGGCTGCCGTTGCCGATCTGGCGCCGCTCGCTGTCGCCGAGTTCAGGCAGCGCGAGTGCCAGCGCCTCGAAGTCGTTGAGAACGCGCAGGCACTGGACCCCCAGGGTGGACTCCAACGCCGCGATCGAAAAGCGCCAAGGGTGGTTGGTCATCTGCACCTGGTCACCGGTGATCGCGGTGGCGATGCCGAACGCCGCGCAGCGCGGCGCCGGCAGGCCCTCGTCGCGCAGGTAGCGCGCGATGCAGTCGTCGATGGCGTCGAAGTCGGCGCTGGCCAGGCTGCGCACCCGCTCAACTGGCGCACCGGCCGCGGCTTGCCAGGCCCAGCGCGCGTTGGTGCCGCCGACATCGCCCAGCAGCCTGGGGAACCCTTGCGCCATCCGATCCTCCGCCTGACTGTGAAACGCACGCCGTTCAACGACGCGGCCACTCTAGCGCAGGCCGGCTGCGACGGGCAGGAAGCCGGCGCCGCACCTGTGCGCCGGGCTCCTTGTCAACGGCGCAGAGGCGCCGTCAGCGCCATCAATCCGGGATGTACAGCGTGCCCTTGGTGAAGACGATGCGGTCGGCGTCGGCCGGGGTCTGCGCCATCGCCGGCACGTTGAGCGGCGTGATCGCCGGCGCACCGGCGCCGCGCGGCACTGTGCGCACGACCTGGCT
>JANMSS010000300.1:0-4119 GCA_031389585.1 Burkholderiales bacterium
GGGCGTGCTCATCGCCGAGTAGTCCATACACGCTGACTCCATGACGGTGGACGTCGCGCCCCAGCCCGCCGCGAGCATCGAACTCACGCGGTGCAACTCGGCTTCCTCGGTGGCCTTGTCTGCATCGGCGCGCTGGTGCACCAGGATGCAGTTGGTCTGCTTGCTCATCAGCTGGTACGCGACGGCCAGCGTCAGCGCCTCCTGCTCGTCGGCCGTGGCGATGCGCTGCGCCGCAGCGATCCGGGGCAGGCTGTTGCCCGGGCACGGAGCGTCAGCCTCTCCTCGGGCGAGTTCTGTGGCCACGCCATTTACATCAACAGCCAGCAAGCGAACCGTTGCGGCTGGGGCGGGCGTCGCCATTCCGGCAAACGCGATCACCGTATCGCCACCGAACACGCTGGCCGGCAACGCGGTCTGCCAGACCGGCTCGGTGCCCCAGTCGATGCGAACATCACGCCAGGGCTGCTGGCGAATGCGTGCCAGCATGCGCCGCGCTGCGGCCTCCAGGGCCTCGCCGGGCGTGGCGAACTCACACGCGCCGCCGGTTGCCTCAGCCAATGACCGCAGCACACCTTCCGCCGGCGAAGAACCCACGCCGATCGCGAAGACGCGATGCCCGCTTGCACGAGCCGCGGCAATCATCGCCTCGGCCTGCCAGATTTCCCCGTCGGTCACCAGAAGCACGTCCGCGCCGTGGGAATCCTTGGCGTCCTTCGTGCCATTGAGTACAGGCAGTTTGAAGACGGCCTGCAGCGCCGCTTCCATCTCGGTGCCGCCCAGGTTGGCGTCGATCGTGTCCACAAGGGGCAACAGGCGGCGCAGCGCATGCTGCGTACAGACCGTGGGCGCCAGCAGGTGCTCGACCGTGGAGCCAAAGCGGCTGACGCTCAGCTGATCGTGCTCGCTCAGGCTAGCCAATACACCGTGCAGTGCGACCCGGGCTGAAGCAATGCTGTCGCCACCCATCGAGCCGGAGCAGTCCACCAGCAGCTTGAGCGCGATGCGCGCGCGCGGCGTTGTAAGGGGCGGCTGCAAGGCCGCCATCATGACGACCGGCGCCGCCTGAGACACCGTGTCGTGGGCCTGAATCACGAGCGACGGCCAGGGCTCATGCGGCTTCACCAAAATCACCACGTCGCGATCCAGCCAGGCGCCAGCGGCCAGGTCCAGCCGCAAACCGCCATCGACTGCCTCTCGCGTAAACCGGTGTGTCGGGCACTCCACGGTGCCGCCGGCCAGCGCCCCCGCAACCGTGACCGACAGCGCCAGCGGGTACTCCGCCTCCAGCGAGGCCTGCGGTACCTGTTGCGGTTGCAGCCCTGCCAACTCTGCGTGTCCGTACCTGGGCGCGATCGTGGTCGGGATGGCCAGCCGCAAGCGCCCCTGGTCGAACGCCAGTAGTTGCGCAAACCGCACCTCGAGAACCATCTCATCACCGGGCTTGAGGTTGCCGATGTTGGCCGTGTGCAACCCATCGGCCAGTGCTTCAAGCATCACTGGTGCATCGCCCTCGGCCAACGCCTCTTCGTATTGCCGCTCGGCCTCGCGCTTGGCGACGATGGTGCCGACCTTGCGCTCGCCGTTGAGTTCGGAGGCGAAGCACAGCAGCACGGACTGGTGCGGCAGCGGGAAGGTGTAGACCAGCTCCAGCACGCGGTCGCTTGGGTTGCGGTAGGTTTGGCGCAGCGTCAACTCGAACAGCACACCGTCGAGGCGGCCGTTCGCTTGCACGCCAGCAAGGACGGGCGCCGGGGCGCCTGCTTCGCGGCTTGCCAGACCAAACGCTTTCATCTCATCGTTCATCTTCGTTCTCCCTGAGCAAAGGTTGGCCGCTACGGCTTGTCGCGTGGCGGCCCGGGGTTCGGATCAGCCCGTACCTGCCGGTACAGTGCCGTGATGCCGCGCACGAGGGCGCGCACCTGTTCGGGTGACAACCCGGCGCGTCCGGGCTCCAGATGCACTTCCAGGCCGTCGGCGACCGTGACCCGGCTCCATACCTCCACCGACCCCGGCGGCGCTGCGCGGCGGGGCGGGTCTTCCGGCGCGCCGGCCTGCAACTCGCGGATGCGACCCAAGCCCAGGCCCGCGTCGGTCCAGCGGCGAGTCAGCAGCAACTGCTCGAGGTGCCGGCGCAGGTAGTGCGCGCCGCGCTTCTCGCCTTCGGGCCGGTCGAGCAAGCCCTGGGCGATGTAGTAGCGCACGGTGCGCGGTGTCACCCCGGCGAGCGTCGACAACTCGTCGATCGAGTAACGCTCGGCAGCGTCCGGGTTCTCCGGCAGGGTAGTGCGAGAAGGCATGGTCCATTATGAGACACATATAAACGACAGTCAAATGTCGCAAACAATCAAGCCTGGACGCCACCGAGGCCAACTTGCCGAGCGCGCGCGCTCGTCAGTGGCAAAATGGGACCGGTGACTGTCGGTCGCAGCTGATGGGTATGCGGCCGGGCCGAGCCTGGCTCCGAAACCGCGTACCCGCCCGACTCCAACGCCCAGCCGTCAGTGGCCGACTCGGCGGTGAGCCACCGCACGCCGCTGCCTGCCAACGCGCGTTCCGCCGCCGCGCGCCCAATGCGCTCGCACTCAATCGCCGTCAGGCGCAAAGCCAGGCGCTGCCAGCGTTGGTTGATGAGCGGGTCGCGCCACAGGTCCTCCACGGACTGCCGCTCGGCCACGGCATCCGCGATCCGGCCGGCCGCCAGCCTGCGCGCCAGCAGCGTGTGCATGAACGCGTTGAAGGCGCACTTGGCTTCGGCCGAAGGCATCAAACCGGCCAGCGCGGCGCAACGGCGCGCATGCCCCGCGCGGGTGAACTGCAGGCTGAGCATCACCTGGAGCGACTGCACGGGGTTCAGCACCCGCAGCCGGTTCGGTGGCAACACCAGCAGCGGCAGGTTGGCAGCTCTTGCATGCGGCATCGGCGTTGCAAACGAGGTGAGCACCGCGATACGCGCCCAGTGCTCGGCGCTCAGGCCGTCGATCTGGCCGAGCTGCCCGACCTCGATCTGTCGCACGAACAACATCGCGTCATCGACGCCGTAGGCACTCTTGGCGTGGTTGGCCCGCGTGCTCATCACCGCCAGGTTGCCGGCCGCATAGGCGGCGTCGTTGAAGACGCGGTCCACCGAGGCGTCCGACAGCTCGCCGGTGCCGTGCGTCAGCACCTCGCGGGTCACGGGGCACACCGCCACGTCGATCTGACGCAAGAACGCCGGGTTGACCTGCTCACCTTCGAACACGCGACCTCGCAGCCAGGCGTTCAGCCGGAGTTGCAGCCACTTGCGGGTGAAGCGGGTGGGTTGCAGCGTGCGTCGGCCGAAGTTGTCTCGCCCAGCCTCCCAGCCCTGGCGCACCGGGCTGAGGGGGTGCAGGTGGTCGGCAGGTGGCACGGTGCCGTAGTGCGCGTAGTCCCATCCCAGCTCGAAGCCGGTATCAAGCTGGTGCGTTGGGCCGATCGGGGCCTCGCCGAAGGTCTGAAATGTGTTGAGCGTCATGGCAGTGTCCCGGGTGGCGGCGGGCACCATGCCCAGCCATGTGCTCAGCTTCGGCGACGTGAAGCTCAAATAGCGAGCGACCCCTGTCCGATCGCGAAAGTCCGAGGGTTCCACCTGATAGCTCAGCTTCTGAGCTTGGCCTCGATCAATATGGGCCGGTGAATCACGCCACAAGTCCCGAAAACCTCTGGCAATCTCTAGAAGTGACGCCGTCTGCGGATACATACTGTGACGCTCAGTCGGTGAGCGACAGACCGCACCGCAAGATGACCAAGACTGCCCGCGTCTACAAGATCGAGATGCTCATCCGCAGCCGCGGCCACCTCAGCTTTCAGGCTTTGCTGGACGAGCTGGAGGTGTCGCCGGCCACCCTTAAGCGCGACCTCGACTACCTTAAAGACCAGCTCGGCGCCCCTATCGAGTACGACAGGTTCTTGAATGGCTACCGTTTCGGCCAGGAATACCGCGGTCAGAAGCATGAACTGCCGGGCCTGTGGTTCAGCGAACGGGAGCTGTACTCGCTGCTGATGGCAAATCAACTCCTGAGCGAAATTGACTCCGAGGGAGTGATCAGCCGTCACATGCAGCCGCTGCTGGAGCGAATTCACCAGATGCTCGGCACTGGC